>JAFSHG010000090.1 GCA_017440405.1 Clostridia bacterium | reverse complement strand
TTATCTTCTTCAAGACCCATTTTATGCACAATTCTTCCCGACATGGGGAATGCGGATATACCGGCTGCACCTATCATGGGGTTTATCTTCTTCTTTGTAAACAGATTTACTACTTTTGCGAATATGACACCGCCTGCGGTATCAAATATGAAGGCGAAAAGACCCAGCCCCAGTATGAGCAAAGTTTCAAGTTTCAAGAACACTTCCGCCTGCATCTGCGAAGCAATGGTGACACCGAGCAGTATGGTTATGAGGTTTGCAAGCACCTTTTGTGCAGTTTCCGAAAGCGAATCTAAAACGCCGCATTCACGAATGAGGTTTCCGAACATGAGGAAGCCTACAAGTGCGAGTGATGCAGGAGCAATAATACCCGTAATAACCGTAATTATTATGGGGAAAAGTATTTTTGCAAGTTTGGAAACGGACTTAGGTTCATAAGCCATTCTTATTTTGCGTTCTTTCTTTGTGGTGAGAAGTTTTATTACAGGGGGCTGAATTATGGGCACAAGTGCCATGTAAGAATATGCCGCCACGGTAATTGCACCCAAATACTTGGAGTTCAACTGGTTTGCAACAACAATGGATGTGGGGCCGTCCGCTGCACCTATGATTGCTATGGAAGCTGCATCATTTATGTCAAAGAACATGGACGCAAAGCAAAGTGTGATGAAAATACCAAACTGAGCCGCCGCACCAAAGAACATGAGTTTTGGATTAGACAACACCGGTCCGAAATCTATCATTGCACCTATGCCGATGAACAGGAGAAGCGGGAAAAGCTCATTGCCTATACCTGCATGGAACAGTGTCATGAGTGTTTCCGTAGCACCTGAATGGGGAAGGTTTACCATGATAACACCGAAGCCTATGGGCAAGAGCAATGTGGGTTCCATTTCCTTCTTTATTGCAAGGAAAATCAAGATTGCGCCTATAAGCCACATCACAATGTGCTGCCATGTGATTTGCAGCAGATACTCGTACAGAAAATCCATTTCTACACCTCGCTTATTTATTATTCATGCCGCATTCATTTGAATCATACTATGTAAAAAGACCCAAACGGCACATAGAAATTGCCGCAGAAACCATTTTCAGTACGGCAATTTACCACATGATAATATTAAATTAAAAAGCATTTTTTGTCAAGGGACACGACAAAAAGAATCTATACTTTTGCCCAAAGTAAACAGAATACGAGCTGCATAAAAAACACTTGCAAAACGAGAGGGTATAATGTATAATGTACATTGCCACGCAGGTGATGCGGGATTGAGTCCCGTGCAATTTGGGCTTGTGAACCATGTCAGGGCTTGACGGCAGCAGCATTAAGCGATGTCCCGGATGTGACACGGAGCAGCTCGGTTTCGTACCCTGTGTGGTATTTTTATGCGTATTTTATCTTAATTCTGCATACCGTTCATCTTTGCGATTATGGAAAGCCCTTGAAGAGTCAGTGTTGGGGCAATAAAATCCACTGCTCTTGATTCATTTGCAAGCATATTGCTCATACCGCCTGTTGCAACCACGATATGTTTTACGCCCTGTTCCTTATTTATGAGGTCCACAATGTGTTCTATCATGCCCACATACCCGTTTATGATACCGGACTGGATGGCGTCCGTGGTGTTGGATGCAATGACATGCGACGGTTTCACAAACTCTATTTTTGGCAAAAGTGCAGCACTGCTTGTTAAAGCTTCCGCCGCCACTTTCATACCGGGGAATATAAGTCCGCCCAAGAGTTCGCCCTTTTCTGTCACTACATTAAACGTGGTAGCAGTACCGAAGTCTATCACGATGCAGGGGCCGCCGTATATGTGGTATGCGGCAACACTGTTGCAAATTCGGTCGGAACCCATTTTATCGGGGTTGTCGTAGCAATTTATCAACCCCGTTTTTATGCTGCTGTTCACCACGGCGGGTATTATGCCGTGGAAGTGCAAACTGCACATATGCTCAATGGTATAGTTCACAGAAGGTATAACGGATGACATCACAATGGAAGTGATTTCACGGGTATCAATCTGCAAATGATTGAAGAACGATTCCATCTGTACACCGTATTCATCGGAAGTTCGGCGTAAATCGGTGGTAAGTCGCCACGAATTTATGAGCTTGCCGTCCTTAAAAATGCCTGTTTTTATGTTTGTGTTACCTATGTCGAGTACAAGAAGCATATCTTTCTCCAATCCTAATTTTACAAGTACAGGTTATTATACCCGAAAAAAATCAGTCTTGCAAGTTATTGGGCTTGATTATATATGACTTTTGGGTTCACAACACCAAAAAACCGCAAGCTCTGAGCAACCTGTTCATATACGCGAGCCCCAGTTCCTCGTCCGCAAGCGTTTCACAAAGAATATAGTCGTATTCATTATACTTTCTGAATGCAGCAAAAAGTGAGCTGCACATGGATTCGGGTGCCTTAGCTGAACCCATAATTTCAAGCTGTCTGTCGCCATACAAATGTGCCGTTTCTGCGCTTGCAAGTATTATGCACTTCATTTTATTTACACAGTTCATGTCGTATGCACTGCATATTTTAGCCCTCATTTCGTCGGCATTTCCCGAAAAAGCCATCACCTCTGCATCGGGCGAATAGTGTTTATATTTCATACCGGGTGATGGAGCAAGCTCGCCCTCGTGCAGCGGTGAAAAGACGCTCTTTGAAATTTGCACCTCGCCTATCACGGCAGAAATCATATGCGGCGTTATTATACCCGGTCGGAGAATGGTGGGCAGATTCACAAGCGATATCACTGTGGACTCAACACCGTATTTACAGTCGCCTGCACACAGTATGGCATCTATTCTCCCCTGCATATCCTGTATCACATGTTCTGCTCGTGTGGGGCTGGGCTTCCCCGAAAGGTTTGCACTCGGAGCTGCAATAGGCACTCCCGATTCGTGTATTAGTCGCAGCGCATGTTTATCTGACGGCATACGCACTGCCACCGTATCAAGCCCGCCGCTTACCGCATCAGGTACACAGCTTGCTTTTTTGCATATTATAGTGAGAGGTGCGGGCCAAAAAACCTCCGCAAGCTTATAAAAGCTTTGGGGTATATCTCGGTAGAGTTTTTCTGCCTGTGCTATGGATTCCACGTGAAGTATGAGCGGATTATCGGACGGTCTGCCCTTCGCCTCAAATATTTTTTTTACTGCATTTTCACAAAAACCGTTTGCGCCCAATCCGTACACCGTTTCGGTGGGAAATGCCACAAGTCCGCCCGACCTTATTATATCGGAGCAGACTTTATAGCTCTGTTCTTGTTTTGCATCCAAAATCAATGTGTTCATATTAGCCTTTTTAACTGTCGGTTTTGATTAAAGATAACCGTTTTCCTCAAACTCCGAATAAATGGCACGTATTGCCCTTTCAAAATCGTCATCGTCCACGCCTGCCACCACGCTGTCTGAACCTGAACCCGTATCAATCAGCCGTATCCGTATGTGATTTTTCGCCAGAGCGTTGAAAAGCGTACAGACTGCATCCGCACTCTGTCCCAACATGGAGGACACCGCCGCCACAAGTGATATACCGTCGGAAAACTCAACGGATATATCGCCAAGCACATGGGTAAGTTCCTGTGTGAGCATTTCTTTTTTCTCATTCAGCGAACTTGTGAAAGTAACCACGGACAAATTATCCATGCTCAGCGGCATATGCTCCACAGGTACGGAACATGCCTCAAATGCATGAAGCGCACGCCTTGCAAATCCACCGTCATCACCTAGCGCAAGTTTCTTTATGGTTACAATGGTATAGCCCCTTTTCCCTGCAATCCCCGCAATTCTGTTTTTGGTTTCCACGGCGGGGCATATAAGTGTACCTTTTTCATCGGGTGCATTTGTATTACACACACGGATGGATATATCGCTGCCCATGAGCGGCAATACCGTACTGCCGTGCAGAACACTTGCGCCCATACAGGACAGTTCACGCAATTCATTAAAGCAGAGTTTATCCACTTTGCGTGCCTCGGGGACGAGTCTCGGATCAGTAACATAAAAACCCGATACATCAGTCCAGTTCTCGTATATTTTAGCATCCACGCCACGGGCTATCAGCGCACCCGTGATATCGGAACCGCCTCGTGTGAAAGTGCGTATTTTGCCTGTTGCAGCTTCTGTGCCGTAGAATCCCGGGATTACCGCTTTTTCGGTTTCACGCAATCGCTTTGATATGGCACGCAGTGTCTTTTTCATCATCAGTACGCCATACTCATCAAAGAAAATCAGCTCTGCCGCATCTATGAATGTGTATCCCAAGTATTTTGCTAAAAGTTTTGCACACAGATATTCACCTCGGCTTACGAGTTCGTCTGCACTCGTATCATCTGTCCCCACATTTGCCATAGCAAAGTCCAGCTCTTTTTCAGGCGAAAATTCTATTCCAAGTTCACTTGCAATATCACTGTATCTTTCCGTTACCGCGCATTTCAGCTCATCTGCCTCTGCTTTTTTACCTTGCAAACGCATGTCATAAAGACGGTAAAGCATATCTGTTACTTTTATATCGCAAGCGTTACGCTTTCCGGGAGCGGAAACCACTATACAATGTTCATTACCAAATCTCTCGGACAAATCTTTTATTTTTTTGAAATGTGCAGCATCACACAGCGAAGTACCGCCGAACTTTGCTACTTTACAATTTTTTCCCTGCATTTTTTGCTTCTTTTTTGTTTTTGAATACTCAAAGGAAACCCTGCATATCCAGAGTTTCCCCGCATTTTACCGAAATTACATTGCATCTGTTCCAAAGAAGTCCTTATCATTCGGAATCAGTATACAGACATGGTCGTTTGGCATAGAGCTTATGCATTTGAGCGAACACACCACGCCCGCTGCAAAATCCAATACCCTCTGGCAAAGTCTTGGGTCCACACCGTCCAAATGCAGTACCACCGCTTTACCCGTACAAAGCGCATTCACCACATTTTCCATATCCTCGTACCTGTGAGGTCTGTAATCCACATGTTTACACATGTCACGCGACGGCTTTGTAATCAAATTGGTATTTTCTTCTTCCTGCCTCTTAGGGACTATTTTGAGAGCCGGTCGCACTTGCTCCTGCTCCTGCTCATAGTCATACTCCTCTTCCTCTTCGTAGTACTCCTCAAACTCCTCGCTGTAACTGCCAAAAAAACCTTTGACTTTTTCCAGTAAGCTTCCCATTTTCATTCCTCCAAATTTATTGTCGGCACTTGGAGAAAAAAGCGACAAGTATTCTCTCTTTCTTTTTATGTCGCCCAATTTTTACGACAAACCGCTTACCCGATTGCCGTAGGCCTCTGTCCGAAAATTGCGCTCCCCACACGAACTATGGTTGCACCTTCACGAATAGCAGCCTTATAGTCGCCGCTCATGCCCATTGACAACTGTTCCATTTTGACGTTTTCAATGTTCTCCGATGAAATGTCATCAAACAGCTTTCTCATTTTTGAAAAGTAACCCTGTGCTTCCTTTTCGCTCACCGCAGGAGGTATGCACATGAGTCCCTTCACACAAACGCCTTGCATGGCGGATAACTGATACAAAAAATCACGAAGCTGCGGAACCATGATACCGCCCTTTTGCTCCTCTTGTCCTATGTTCACTTCAACCAAAATGTTCTGCACCGTATCAAGCTTTACGGCAAGACGGTTTATCTCCTCTGCCACGGGCAGCCTGTCTACCGACTGTATGTATCGCACTTTGCCGGTAACATACTTTAATTTATTGGTTTGAAGTCTGCCTATGATATCACATGTGACGCCGTTTTCTTGAAAAAACTCTGCCTTTGATACATACTCCTGTACTCTGTTTTCCCCGGCGTGCGAAGCTCCCGCCTGTACAGCCTGCATGATTCTTTCTGTATCCACAAACTTGGTAACGGCTAAAAGCTCCACATCATCTGCACGTCTTCCGACAGCTAATGCAGTATTTGCAATATCATCACGCACACGAAGATAGTTCTCGGCAACACCCATGTGAATTTCTTAGTCCTTTCGGGTTGAATACCATGAGCCGGAGAGTTCTCTCTCACCGCCCACTGCTCTTATTATAGCATACTTTTTATTCGTTGCAAGCACTTCCACGGCAATTTTTTCCGTACTGTTCTGTCCTGTTACAAAATTCATGTATGCCACGCCGTCTTTTATGCTTATTGCGTTTGACTTTACCTTTGCACCTCGCACATCTGCACTCACGGTAATTTTTGCCGTACGCATGGTAATAAGGTCGCCCATATCACCGCTGAACTGTATGACGGACAGAACTTTTTTATTTGAAACAAAAGACTTTATGCATGTGCCCTCATAGCTTATGTTCAGTCCCGTGAAACTGACATTATATTTTTCATTCACATATATGCGCGGTATGTCCGTGGCACTCTGTAAAAAAGCTATACAAAAGCTTTCGGGCTTTATTATCCTGTACATGAAGTTATTTGTATTTCCTGCTGTGGTATAACCCTTTTCCTCAAAAGCGTTTTGCACTTGCGAAACCGTGATGCTGTCTAATTTTTTCATGCACAGTGACTGTTCCAATCCGTCCATGTAGCAGCTGAATCTGCCTTCCTCACCTGCAATTATTCGGGATGACCACTCACTGAGCTGTTTTTTTCGTGTTTCCTCCTCGGCGTAGAGCGATGTCAGTTTTTCATTCGGCTGCACCATTTCACGTAAAAGCGAATTTCGCATAGTCACCGCTTCTTTCAGCTCGTTTTCTATGTCGTTCGTATGTCTTTTCTCTGCGCCCCCCTCAGCATCTTGCAGTTCATGTTCCAGCGCATCTATCTTTGCCTCCGCTGCGTCCACTTCGGGCTTATTTATACCCGACATCAGTGCCGTCTGAGTGACATATATTTCTTTCTGAACACTGTAAAGCTTCTGCGCCACATCCTCTGTGTAGCCCAGTCTGTAAATGGTAGCCAGTTCCTGACCTGCCGTCACCTGTTCACCCTCATCCGCCGAAAAGCTTATATTGCCAAAGTCAAACTCGGCATAATATGCATCCTCGTCACGGATAATAACTGCGTCCGTTTCTATAATGAGCGGCATCACATCACTCTCTGCCATGTACTGTGCCTTCGGAACCAGCGCAATGATAAGTATTATAATTGCCACAGAAACAGGCACTGCTGCAAAGATTGCTTTTCCAAGCTTATTAAAATGGAATTTTCTTCTTACTCTTACTTTACGTACTTTCATGTTGCGTCAAAAGCTGCTTTCAGTTTTTATTTTCCTCCGAACAGTATCCGCCCTTTTCGGACAGACCTTTCTGTCTTTTTATGTTCTCCTCATTCTTTGAAACATACACCTCATAGAGTTTTTCCGCATCCAGTCCGCAACGCAGACACAGACTTACAAAAAAATGAAGCACATCTATGAGTTCCTCGTGCAGTTTCTCATCGTCAGTTTCTTTGGGGTTCTTCCACCATTTGAAGTTGGTTTCCATGAGTGCTTCGGAAAGCTCCGATATAATTGCAAGCATCTCTTTTTGAACCCACTCGTCACGGGTGAAGTGTATATCATGTTCTTTTTCTATCTTTGCGTCCAATTCCGCTTGCAATGCAAATATTCTGTCCAGCTTGTCCATTTGTCTTTCACACCTCAAAGTCCCTTATCATCTGTGCGAGGGTGCCATCCGTGTCACCGTTTTTACACACGAGCGACAGGCACATATCGCCGCAAAGCATCATATCCACGGCTTCTCGCAAGTCGTCTTGTGTCACGCTTGCAAGTTTGCTCAAAATCTCATCGTCATCACGCATTCTTCCCAAAATCAGCATATCCTTCCCCATGGTGGAAGAATGTGCTGCCACGCTCTCCAATCCGAGCATAAATCCACGTCTCAGCTGCTCTTTGGTGCTTTCCGCATCTTCACGGGAAATGCCGTTTTTCTTCAGCTTTTTCAGCTCATCCAACATGCATGAGAGAACTTCTTTTGCTTTTGCCTCGGATGTGCCTGCATACAGAGTCCAATATCCCGTGTCACTGTATGTGGAACTTGCAGAATACACGCTGTACGCCAAGCCCTTTTCTTCACGTATGTTTTGGAAAAGCCAAGAACTGGACGAACCTCCGAATACGCTGTTTATCACATTTACTGCGGGCGCAAACCTGTCGCCGAAAGTATTGCACGGCAGTGAAAGGCAAATGTGCGCCTGTTCCACGTCCTTTTGTGCAATGACAATCTGTTTGCCTTTTTCAAAATGATTTGAAGGTACACACGGTGTTGACTCCTGCAAAACTTTCTTCGTGTATTTCTCATTGACCATGCTGACCAACTCATCGGGAGAAAATGCACCTGCACATGCTATCACTATATTTTCAGGTCTGTAACGCCTGTCCATGTAGTCCTTAATTTTTGTTCCCGTTATGGAACGGACGCTGTTTTGATTTCCCAAAATAGGATACCCTATGGGGCTGTTTTTATATGTATGTATGCACAAATTTTCGTGTACAACATCCTCCGGGTCGTCTTCGCCCATGAGAATCTCTTCGCACACCACGCCCTTTTCATTTTCAATGTCCGTGTCTGCAAGGAGCGGATTGCACACCATATCCAGCAAAATATCAATGGCAATGGGCAAATCCTCACCCAAAGTACGAGTGTAATAGCATGTACATTCCTTGCCCGTGAATGCATTTATACTTCCGCCGATTGCATCTATCTCCGCCGCAATATCCTTTGCACTTCGCTTTTGCGTACCCTTGAAAAGCATATGTTCTATGAAGTGGGATATTCCCCTTTCATCGTCCGTTTCATACACGGGTCCTGCCTTCACCCATACGCCTGCGGATGCAGAATATGAACCGGGTATAACTTCGCCCACCACATTTATTCCGCACTGCGCTTTGGTCTGAAACATATTATTTCTCTTCATCACATTTCTCCTGTTTTTTAATCAACACTCCACTCCGCACACAGATAATCCTGCCTTCCTGTACATTGCAAGTATGTCGGACAGTGCCTCTGTCAATGCAGCTGTGGGTGTAAATGCCACAATGCTGCCGTCTTGCAGAGAGTTTTTTGCACGCGTCTTTATTTCCTCACTGTTGCCCCGTGCCGAAAGCAAATCCACCGTGCATCTTACGCAATCAAACCCTGCTTTTTTTGCTGCTCTCATTGCCTTTGACACGTCATCTGTGGGGCAATAATACGCCGTCACCTTGCTGCCCGTTATTTGCTCTGTAAGTGCTGCCGCATTTTTTATGCTTGCTGCAAGTTCTTCCTGTGAAAGACTCGCCGTATCCTCATAATTCATGCCGCATGTGAGTATGCTGTGACCGTCACTTATGATTTGCCGTAGCATGTCCCTGTTTCTGTCGGCCCAACTTCCCTGCACCACAAAGCTTATACGCGCATCCTCCGTCCTTAGAATATCCAGAATTTCTGCTATGTACTGCCCGTCCCATGCTATAACGCATTCAAGTGCCACAGTTCCCTTGTTCTCTGTTTTATAGATAATGTCAGCACCTGTTGCGGGAACGGAAGCGCCGCTGCTCATGGCACAGTACAGTAGGGCTATCATGGCAATGAGCATGACATTTATTATAGTATGCCGCAGCCTTTGAAACTTATGTGTTCGCATATTACTCACCTCATATTATAATATGAGAAGCGACTCACATATATGACTCAAAAAAAGCAGAACACGCTCAAGATTTTCTTCATCCGTGTCTTATGAAAAAGGGCGATTTCCGTAAAACCGCCCTGTGCGTGATTTTATTATTCTTCGGGGATAAGCCCTTTTCGTGTGAGGTCTATCTTTCCGT
>JAFSHG010000089.1 GCA_017440405.1 Clostridia bacterium | reverse complement strand
TTTTTGCCCTTCGTATGCGCTGAATACATAAGTGCCACGGGTGACTTTGACATTCTGAATATTCGCATTCCCTTTTTGGAAGATATGCAAATACCACAGGGACATGATGACATTTATTATGAAGCAAAACATACTGAAAATGAAGCCACTTTATACGAACACTGTGTCCGTTCCATAAAATCCGCTTGCAGGTTTGGAGCTCACTCGCTTGTACTCATGGGCAGCGGCGACTGGAACGACGGCATGAACAATATAGGAAAAGACGGCGGCGAAAGTGTGTTTATGAGTTTTTTCCTACTTGTCACAATGGAAAAATTCATGTATATTGCAACCAAGAAAAACGATGCAGCCATGTGCGGATTCATGAAAAACACTATTCAGAGCTTGCGTAAGGCGGTGGAAGAACATGCGTGGGACGGGGATAGGTTCAGACGTGCATTTTACAGTGACGGCACTCCCTTAGGCGATAAGACAAACAGGGAATGTGCAATAGACCTCATTTCACAGGTATGGGGCGTTTTCTCCGAAAGAAAACGAAACCCGGAGAGGTGCAGACGTGCCATGATATCTGTCCACGCACTCCTTCGGGATGAAGCCGCAGGCATAATAAAACTTCTGACTCCACCCTTTTCGGATACGGATAATACGCATTACGCAGGTTACATAGAAAGCTATGCAGAGGGTGTGAGAGAAAACGGTGGACAGTACACCCATGCTGCCGTGTGGTATCTCATAGCCCAATGTCTCACGGACAGCGATGAGAGTGTTATGAAAACATTCCGTTTGTTGAATCCTGCCGAAAAGGATTATTTGAGATACATGTCAGAACCCTATGCCGTGGCAGCGGACGTGTATTCATGCCCGGGGTATGAAGGCAGAGGCGGATGGAGTTGGTACACGGGAAGTGCAGCTTGGCTGTATGTAGCGGCCGTGAGATTTGTGTTGGGCATGGTAAAGCGAGGGAATACGCTCACGTTTGAACCTCACAACACTTGGGATGCGTATGATATCAGGTATAGATACGGCAATGCCGTATATAACATACATGTGATGCACAGTGATGAAAACAGTATTTGTGTTGACGGAGAATATGTGCCGCACGTTACGCTTGCAGATGATGCGAGCGTGCATACCGTGATTGTGAAAGTGCAAGCATCTTCTGTCGCCAATTAGGACTTTTTGGATTCAAAACTATTAGCATATGCTTTCATCTCCGCTCCCGTGACTTGACGCAAGAGGGGGTTTGAGTTATAATATGGAAATAATATGTGAACGACTCATAATTTTGAGTGTTTACAGGGAACAAGGAGGCGTAAAAAATGGAAGTAATTGAATTGGCAAGAGATAAAATGGGTAAGACCATAGCTTCATTGCAGAGAGAATTGTCCACACTTCGTGCAGGACGTGCAAATGCGTCCGTATTGGACAGAGTATTGGTGGACTATTACGGAACACCCACTCCCATAAATCAAATGGCGAATATCTCATCTCCCGAGCCTCGTATGCTCATGATATCACTGTGGGACGCAAGCATGATACCCGCAGTGGAAAAGGCAATACAGAAGTCGGATTTAGGCATAAACCCCTCAAACGACGGCAAAATTATCCGTCTTATCTTCCCCGAACCTTCGGAAGAACGCCGTAAAGAGTTGGTGAAAACCGTGAGGAAAAAGGGTGAAGAAGCAAAAGTGGCTGTACGTTCCATACGCAGGGACGCTAACGAGCAGATTAAGAAACTCCAAAAAGACAGCGTAATCACAGAGGATGATCGCAAGGGATATGAGGAGGATGTACAGACACTCACAGATGAGAAGATAAAAGAAATAGATAAGATTCTCTCTGAGAAAGAAAAGGAGATAATGGAGGTTTGATTGTCTGCATAGGCATGGAAGCCGACACAGCCGTAAAAGCTCTCGAAAATGAGGGCTTTTCGGTGCATCTTACGGAAGTGCGCAGCAGAGGCGGTGTGAACGGTGACTCCAAACGAATAATACGGCAGCGTCTTACCGAAGATGGGACTGTGGAACTTTGCTTTTCATATGCACTCACCACCCCCACAGAAGAAAACTGCCCGCTTGACGCCTGAAACGCCCTTTCGCTTGGAAATTCAGGCACGCTTTAACAGGATAATATGAACAATTACAAAGACGAGAATTACATAAAATCATCCGGCATTGACTTCGTCCTCCCGAAACACGTGGGAATAATAATGGACGGCAACGGCAGATGGGCGAAAAAGCGTCTTCTCCCCCGAAATATGGGACATAAAGAAGGCGTAAAACGGTTGCGTGCAATATCACGTGTGACGGGAAAACTCGGCATTGACTATCTCACCGTATATGCTTTTTCGACGGAAAACTGGAAGCGTTCGGAAGAAGAAGTAGCAGGGCTCATGAAGTTGCTTTTGGAAGGATTCAACACCGTTTCCGAAGAGCTTTCTGAGAATCATGTAAAAATCCGTTGCATAGGTGAACGTGACAGGCTTAGCGATGAGGTTGTAAATGCAATAGATAATGTTCAATCCCTCACGGAAAAAAACGATGGACTCACACTGAATATTGCATTTAATTACGGTGCAAGGCGGGAACTCGTCCATGCGGTGAAATCCGTTTCAGAAGACATTTTAAACGGAAAACTCAGTGTTTCGGACATTGATGAGGACTTGATAGCCGACAGACTGTACACGGGAGGTCAGCAAGACCCCGATGTCATAATACGCACGGGCGGCGAAATGCGGCTTTCAAACTTCATGTTGTATCAGGCTGCATACTCGGAATTTATATCCACGGATGTTCTTTGGCCCGATTTTTCCGACGAGAAATACATTGAAGCTCTCCGTGAGTTTTCCATGAGAACCAGACGTTTCGGAGGTGTTAAAGAATGAAAAAGTCCATGCTTACAAGAACCGTGGTGGGTGTTGCGCTTGCACTGATATTCCTCACTCTTTGGTTTTTAGGAGGATTTACCTCATTTTCACGGGAGCTTTACACGGGAATCTTTACCTTGATAAATCTCCTCTGCACCTTTGAAATCATGCGGCTTCTCCGCTTGGCGGGCTACAAGATAACAGCATACCCCCTGTACATAGCCGCAGCGGGAATCCCCGTTTCACTTGCATACTTTAAAACCTCGTTTGTGTTTTATGCTATTGCATTCATTACCGTATTGATGACGGTGCTTGCACGGCTGTTTAATAAAGACGCACGTAATGAAGACCTCATTATGAATTTGTTCCCGTTTTTTTATCCACTTGCACCTCTTGCGTGTCTGTTCAGAGCCTGCACATTGGGCAGCTTGGAACTTTCACGAGTATCAATGTTTATAACATTTGCAGGGCCGCTCATTGGCGACACTCTCGCATATTTTACAGGCGTACTCTTTGGAAAAAGAAAACTCTGTGAGCATATAAGCCCGCATAAAACCATAGCAGGCAGTGTAGGCGGCGTAATAGGCGGAGGTCTTGCAGGCGTATGCACATATTACATTCAGCATTTGGTAAACGAAATATATGTGGTGGATGCTCAAAATCCCGAGGTTCATATTCCCTTTCTGCTCCTTTTGGGAACAGGTCTTGTTCTCGGAATCTTAGGTCAGGTGGGCGACCTTTTTGCATCCAGCATAAAGCGTTGGGCAGGAGTAAAGGATTACGGCTCACTGTTCCCCGGTCACGGCGGCATGTTGGACAGGATAGACAGCGTGCTGATGTGCGCCCCGCTCGTGGTTTTAATCTTCTCAAACTTTACTTAAATGAGATAAATCAATGAAAAGTAAAAGCATTTCAGTTTTAGGCTCCACAGGCTCTATTGGTACACAAACGCTTGATGTCATAAGAGAAAGCAACGGTCTTTTTCGTGCCGAATGTATATGTGCAGGCAAAGATGTATTCACACTTTCGGCTCAGGCAAATGAGTTTCGCCCTTCTTTGGTAGGAATTTATGATGAAAGCAAAGTGCCCGAGCTTCGGGAGCTTTTATCTTACACACCAGAGATAGTCAGCGGAAAGGATGCTGCGTCGCTCTGTGCAGAATATCCGATGTCCCACACTGTGGTAAACGGTGTATGCGGAATATCGGGTTTCTTGCCGCTGATGTCGGCAATCATGTCGGGCAAGACAGTGGCAGCCGCAAACAAAGAAAGCATTGTTTGTGCTCACAGTATTTTAGAAAAAAATGATTCGGGTAATCTCACGGAACCGTTCTCAAACGGTGCAAGAATAATCCCCGTGGACAGCGAACAATCCGCCATTTTCCAGTGTTTGGAAGAAAAGTGCAATGTAAAAAGCCTCATACTCACGGCATCGGGCGGTGCTTTTCGTGACCTTTCCCGTCGTGAACTTGAAAATGTGACGGCAGCCGATGCACTGTCACATCCTACTTGGAACATGGGCAGAAAGATTACGGTGGATTCTGCAAGTTTGTTCAACAAAGGCTTGGAGGTAATGGAAGCTGCTTTCCTGTTCGGTGTTGATGAAATAGAGGTGCTTATACACAGACAATCCGTGGTTCACTCCATGGTGAGATTCAAAGACGGCAGTGTGAAAGCACAACTGTCCGTCCCCGACATGCGAGGTGCCATACAGTACGCACTTACTTACCCAAAGCGTGAAAGGTCGCCCCTGCCCCATTTGAATTTCACGGATTGCCCACTCACTTTTGAGCAGGTGGACTGTGAAAAATATCCTGCAATACCGCTTGCATATGAAGCACTGCGTGAGGGACGCGTTCTCCCCGTTGCATATAATGCCGCAAATGAGGAGGCCGTGGAGTTTTTCTTGCAAGGCAGATGCAAGTTCACGGATATTGCAAAAATTGTGGCATATGCTATGGAAAAGGCAGATACCACTGTAAAATACTCGGATGTACATGATATAATCGAAACAGATACGGCAGCAAGGCGTCACGCTGCCATAGCATTGCAAAACATAAATTAAGGAGGCTCGCATATGAGCATTGTAATTTCTATAATCGCTGCACTTTTTGTTCTCGGAATACTGGTGGCAGTACATGAAGGCGGTCACTTCTTCATGGGCAAAGTTTTAGGCTTCAAAATATTGGAGTTTTCCATAGGTATGGGGCCTAAGCTCATAAGCCGTGAAAAAAACGGCACAGTGTACTCGCTGCGTGCATTTCCCATTGGCGGCATGTGTGCATTCGAGGGTGAGGACACCGATGAAAAGACGGAGGGCAGTTTCAGTACATTCCCCGCATGGAAGCGTTTTTTGGTAGCTTTTGCAGGTCCTTTCATGAATGTGGTACTTGCTTTTGTCATGGCGGCAATACTCATGCTCATATTCGGTCAAAACAAGGCCATAACGCTTGCAAATCCGCAAATAGCAGGCTTTTCATCAGAATCTGCACCTGCATACATGGCAGGACTCAAAGAGGGCGATGCGGTAATAGCGGTAAACAACACTCCCGTAAAAAATTCCGATGAAATGATACAGGCAATCCGTGCAGACGAGGACGGAGATATACTCCTCACTGTTGTGTCCCAAACCGATAGCACATATTATGAGATAAACGGTGTTCACTATACTTCGGATACTCCGGAAAAATTTGTAAAGGAGAATCCGGCCCAATCATACAGCGCAAGTGTCATGGGCGGCAACGAACATACCGTAACCGTTTACGATACATATGATGAGAAATCAGGCTATAACATGATAGGTGCATCCGTAAGCGATACCTTTGCCATTTATGCTGAAAAATATAATGTTCTCACGGCAGTGCCCGCAGGCGCAAGCTTTGTGGTGGATGTGATGGACCAAATGTTTGACTTTTTAGGCTCCATATTCACAGGCGGCGTGTCTTTTAACGATGTTTCGGGCATAGTAGGTGTGGTGGATGTGGTAAATGACAGCGTAAGCACCGTTATTGAAGAACCCGAAATCGAAAATAAGGCATCGGTCATAGTGGAATTTATAATGTACCTTGCAGTTCTTTTGAGCATAAATCTCGGCATAATAAACCTGCTTCCGCTCCCCGCACTCGATGGCGGCAGAATACTTTTCAACATCATAGAAATGGTAGTGCGCCGCCCCATCCCCGCAAAGGTGGAGGGAATGATTCACACGGTCGGACTGTTTCTGCTGCTGGGACTCATAGCGGTCATTACCATAAAAGACGTGGTTTTCATATTCATAAAATAGCAAGCATAAAAATTCATCACGTTTTTTTACTTGTACCGATATGAATGCAGAAAATGTGGATAACTCGTCCGCTAAATATCCTTAAATCTCGGGATATGTGGATAACTCTGTGGATAATGTGAATAAGTGCCTGTGTAAAATGTGCATATTCAGAGTGCATTTTTACGCAGGCATTAATATATGAATATGTTACGAAATCAAAAAACGGTTTCACTGTGCCTGTTTTCCATGCAAAAAGTATGTTCCCGAAACGAATAAATATTCATACTTGACAAGCCGAAAGACTTGTGCTTTTACATTCCGATTTGACGCAAAACCGTGTGAACCGACTTGTAGTATAAAAAATGCAAATTTTGTAAAAAGCTATTGCAAAAAACAATGGTGTGAGTTAAAATGATAAGGAGTACAATCGGGAGGATAATGCAGTGAGTACAAAAACAAGAATTTATATTAACGGAGTAGAATTTGATATATCATCGGACGACATATCCGAAGAGAAAATACAAAGCGTAGCAGTGGATGCAAATGCCAGAATCCAGCAGGTTATGTCGGATTCTCCTTCTTTGGATTCATATAATGCAATGGCTTTCGCTCTTTTCCGCTTGGCGGGCGAATATGCAGACTTAAAATACAGATACGAGCGCATGGAAGACACGGTAAAGCAGCTTCCGGGCGGCGCAGGTGTGTCATCCCCCAAACGCTCATATAATGCGCAGAAGAAGGTTCCCACCGCAACCACCTCCACAGAGAACAAATAAATGGAACTCTTATCACCGGCAGGAAGTTTTTCCGCTCTGCGCGCTGCCGTGGAAAACGGTGCAGATGCAGTGTACTTTGGCGGTAATCTCTTCAATGCCAGATTGGGTGCGCAAAACTTTGACTCGGGCGAAATGAAGGACGCCCTCTCCTTTTGCCATACCCACGGTGTACACGCATACATAACCATGAATACACTCACCCATGACAGAGATTTGCACTCTGCCTTGGATTATGCCGCATTCCTGTATGAAAATAGTGCAGATGCACTTATAATACAGGACTTGGGGCTTTTTTCTTTAATAAAAAAGTATATACCCGAATTTGAACTCCACGCCAGCACGCAGATGGGAATTTCCACGCTTGACGGCGTAAAAAAATGCGAGGAACTGGGTTTTAAGCGAGTTGTGCTTTCCCGTGAACTCTCACTGGGAGATATCTCCCATATTTCAAGAAACTCCAAAATGCCACTCGAAGTATTCGTCCACGGTGCAATGTGTATGAGCTTTTCAGGCGGCTGTCTTTTCTCGTCCATGGTGGGACAGCGCAGCGGAAATTGCGGCAGTTGTGCGCAGCCTTGCAGAAAATACGCTGCCATAGACAGAGCCCCGAGTGAGCATGATTTGGCGCTCAGTTTGGGGGATTTGTGTATGTTGGAACACTTGGATGAATTGGAGCGTGCAGGTGCTATGTCGCTTAAAATTGAGGGCAGAATGAAAAAGCCCGAATACATAGCCTCAGTAACCCATGCATACAGACGTGCGCTTGACGGTGCAGATAAAAACGAATTAAAAGCTCTCCGAGCTGAACTCCGTGAAGTTTTCAGCAGGGGTGAATTTACCACCGGGTATTACTTTGGCGACGGTGCACGGGTGAACAGGATTGCATCCGCATCGCCGTCACAGAACACGCTTTCCGTTATTCGTTCAAGGCAGAGTCTTAAAATGCGCCCCATATCCATGCACTTTTCGGCAATAGCAGGCGAGACTGCCAAACTTGCCGTTGTATCTGATTTTGCAAGCATAACGGTTACGGGCGATATCGTACAAGCCCCTCGAAAACCCATTACGGCCGATACTGTAAATCGATATAAGGAACAGTTGTCCAAACTGGGCGGAACAGCTTTTTATGCAAAAGATATCAACACCCATATCACGGGCTTTATCCCTGTAAGTGCCGTGAATGAGATGAGGCGAAATGCTGTAAAAGAACTGGAAATGCATCTCACACAAAAGCGTAAAAGACCCGAAATTCCACAGGATATATCCCCCATGCCGCACGGTGTTGACTCCAAAGCAAGGCCGCATGTGACGACACGCGTTATGAATATGCAGCAGGCACAAGCCGCATATGATAGCGGTGCAGACGAGATTGTGGCAGAGTACGGAATGTTTTCCCGTGAAGATATTTCACGCCTGAATGAGTACAGAAAATCCTGTAAACTCACCCTTGCACTGCCAATAACCCTCATTGGCGCAGAACAGGAAGAACGCCTCATGAGAAGCATAGACCCGTCGGATTTTGACGGCATCGAGATAAACAATTTAGGTCAGATAGAATACGCAAAGAGGTTCGGTTTTATATGCGGCGGTATGCATCTGAATGTGTTTAATGCACACACGGCACAGTGCTTTTTAGACATGGGATTGGAGCGGCTCACACTTTCACCTGAGTTGAATGCGGCACAGGTGAGAGAGATTATGCGCAGTGTCCCCCATAAAAAGCTATCTCTCCACATCTACGGACGTGTTGTGCTCATGAATCTGTATCACTGTCCCATAAAGGAAACATCAGGTTGCACAGAATGCGGAAAAAGTCCGCACCAACTCTATGATGCAGACGGCAGAAGTTTTCCTGTTTTCGGTACTCGCACAAGCGGTTCATGTTCGGTGGTACGGCTTTATAACTGTTTTGCACACGACCTCATGCCAAAACTTGAACAGGTCGAAGGGATAAACTATGTTTTGAGCTTCACGGATGAGAGCCCCGAAACCGTGAAAAACAGAATTTTTGCATCAACAAACGGCGTAAAAGAGGCTCTTGCAAATACTACCCGAGGTTATTTCAAAAAATAGCATCTTTGTTTCACACACTTTCCCGTTTCAACACCCTTTCCAATTTCGGGAATCGGGAAGAATTGTCAAACAGCTTGTCAGCCAGTTTCCCCGTAAGAGTTATGAGAGGTGAATTTATTGCAGTAGTGACCAGCGTTCCCAAACCTATGCTGTGAAAACATGTGCTGCCTATGGAAGCCCAATTAAACTTGCTCGCATCACCAAACAGCACAAAAGCAAGCGTGACGGATATAATCAGCAGCGTGATATCAAACGTCCACTTCACCGCATTTATATTCAGCTTGAACCGAGCCGAAATCTCTGTCACAAACAGTTCAAACACTTGAAGCGGCATATATGTGCGGAAAAAACACGCAACGCCGAATGCGGTTATGACATCACCCACAATCAGCATGACCCAGCGCAGCCAAGTACTTTGAAAGTTCACATCACCCAGAATCCACAAAAAGAGATTCAGTGTGTAACCGTACAGCACTGCCACCGCAAAAGCAAGCAGGTATTTCCAATTAAACCTCTGCACGACGAGACACATTACAATCAGCATAAAGCCCTGTATCATATACTCCGTCATACCCACGCTAAAACCGTTCCAAAGTTTGGAAATGAACTCATGCACCACGAATGCAGGGGCAGCAATCATGGACACACCGAGGTCTGCCTTACTGCAAATTGCCACGCCCAGGGCAACGAAAGCTATTCCGCACAACCATAAAAGTTCAGACGCTTTCTTTATCTTCAACATATCTTTCATTTCATCCCTTCTCAGCAAACGCAATCTGCCGTAAAAAAGCGTTAAAATCAGTTTTGATTCAAATAGTCAACAGCCCATTCAAGCTCATAATCTTCGCCGTCGAATATCTTTAATGCCGCATCCTTATCAAGAGGGATTTTAATGTCAACAGGGTTTCTGCTCTGCCGTGTATGGTCAACATCAATGTTAGGGTTGCCGTCTTCATCAAGTACAAGTCCCACAGGGAAAGAAACAACCGCATTTTCGGGCATATAAACATAGCCGCCCGTTTCCTGACTTATACCCGAGGGGTTGGTAAGCCCTGCAACCGTTACATTGGGAAGCCTTGATAAATACAAGGAAAGTCCGTCACCTGCCGAACCGCAGCGCATACCTGTGAGCACAAGAATTTCCAAGTCGCTGAACTCACCGTCAGCCAATACATATCTGTCCTCAACACTCCGGGTTTCCTTCCCGTTCTTCACCCCAAGAGAAAAAGCATACATTTTTTCCTCAGTGAATAAGCTCGTAAGTGCCGTGGCGACTTCTTCATATCCGCCCGCATTGTTTCTTATATCTATGACAAGCTTTGTCATGCCCTTATTTTTCAGTTCCCGCAAATCCTTTCTGAACATTTCCCTTGCAGTTACATGATCGCCCGTGACATAACTTATGGTATCGCTGAAAAAATTGATTGTCTCTGCTGTTACCCTTAAATAACCAATGGTATCGCTCAGCATTCTATAATCATAGTCTTCATTTCTCGAACAGGTAAAAATGGCAAAAGACGATATGGCTCTGGGTATGTTCCCGTCAATCCTGTTCAATATTGCGGTAGATTCCGCTCCGTCGGAATTTATATATGTTACCTCGGCGGTATCGCCACCCACCCCGGCGAGAAAAAATGCTTTCTGTATTCTTTCGTTTTCAATCGTAGTACCCAATGTAAAGGGCAGTGAAACACTCTCTATTGCCTCATCAACGGGCACCCCGTTCCATTTTGTGATAACATCCCCGGCCTTTATCTCTATGTCATCAATTGTATTTACAGCAATGGTATCGCCGTTATCCAATGTTAAAAGAGAAATGCCGTAATCGGAGAATTTCAATATGTTTTCCAGTTCGTAGGAATATTCTGTTGCGTAAAAAGATAAGCCCATGTGACCGTCGTTGAAGGAAGCAACGAGCTTGTGAAGTGCCTCATAGTATTTATCGGTGTCGCCTGTTTTTTCGGCTTCATGTATAAGTCCGAGACCGTCAGCTTTAAGTTTTTCGTAATCCGTCTTTTTCCATTCGCTCAGCACATAATTTTCTTCAAGATAATCGCACAGAGAGAGATATGCATCACTCATGCTCTTTCTTGTGTAGTTTACAACTTTATTGGATGCAGACAACACAATAAGTACCAAACAGATTATGATACAAGCAATATTTGTGATAATCCTAACGGGTTTCTTAATTTTAAGGAGAGGGAAAAACGCCATTAAAACCGACGGGATATAAATGCTTATATAGCTCGGCATTATATAGATAAATGCACTGCCCAAAGCAAATACTACAAAATGAACTGCCGAAAATACAATGGGTACAAAGCACAGTACAGTCCATACCTTTGCACTTTTTTCGCTGTTTTTCATTTTGCCGCGAATGATAATCAAAGCTATGAGATAAACAAGAACAAAAAGGCTTATCGCAATTGTTAAAACATCAGTTGAATCCAGAATATGTTGTATCGTTCCAATCATTGTCGTCCTCCTGCATTATCTGCCTATTTATATCATATTTTGATAAAAAAATCAACGCAGCAACCATTGTATAATAACATGCCGCATGAAAATGCACTCTTTGTGTGATGATATACACTAACAGGTGGTGATGATATGCACTTTCGGTAATGAGATAGGATAAAAAATCGTCAGGTCGAACCCTGTTGATTTTTCTGTCCGTGGACTACGAAAAAGATATTTTGCCTGTTTATAGTATAGTTTTGAACCCTCGTATAAAATGATACATCGCTTGCGCAATATGATATAATGCTCGTTCCGCAAGGAACGGATATCATTGAAAAATGACTAAAAGTACACCACTTGTTTTGCTCTATAAATTGGAATTTAATCTTCGATTTTCATAATAATATCGTATGCAGTAGAGCATTCTTCTTTTGATAATTTCGTTTCATTAACAAGGTATTCTATTGCTTCATCTTTGTTGGCAATTTCTTTTAGTATATCTTTTACCTCTTTGAATTTCTCAACAACTTGCTTAACTGCATTATTCATAATTCCATCTCACTTTCAAATTCTTATTTATCGGTGAGTTTATTATAGCACATATTGTTATATATTCAATAGTGAAGATGCGGCAAGCCGCAGTGAAGTTTGGGCATCGCCCAAGTGAAGTATTGATGTCTGCGACACAAAGTGAAGTTAAGTGTTCCGCATATCGTACCGAAGGCACACTTCACGCACTCAGTGCGTTTCACTTGCGAATCATACTTCTCGTTCCGCTTGCGGAACACTTAGTTCAAAAAACACACCTTTGTCGGTAGACAAAAGTGCGTTTTTTGTTGGCGGAGAGGGCGGGATTCGAACCCGCGTGCGATTTCTCGCAAACTGATTTCGAGCAGCTGTAAAGCAGGCTCTTTCTGTCCCTCACTGTCCCTAATTTCCGCAAAATTTACCGAATTAGTGACCGCCTTCTTCCCCCTTCCGAGAAAAATGCACGGCTTTCTCAAGGCCAAAGGGACGGGCGGTCACTATTTTATTTAAGCAACGACAGGAAAATATTGTTCAATTCGTTCCAGCCATTTGGCTCTTCCTTTGGAAGCTCCGCTATCATAGCAGCAACAGCCTTTATGTTCTTCTCAATATAATCGTTGACACGATCAAAACGCTTTCCTTCGCCGATTTCAGGTGTGTTCATCTTCAGATCAAGAAGCTTTTCTACGTCAGGCTTGATATCCTCGTCAAGATACTTCTCCATAAGAGAGGAAAACAGCATCGGAGGCGGTGTTCCTTCAGCAAGAATCCATTTGCAAGCAAGCAGCGGGCGAAGAACGTAAAAATACTTTTTGAACTTTACAGTCTCGCCTGTTAAAAACTCGTGGTAGTTTCTTTTGGCTGTGCTGAGATAATGATACAGCCCCGATTTCATTACGAAATAGTTATTGATCACTTTCGATATTTGATTCCACTCCTCGGTCGTTTTATAAACGATAGGTGAGGAATTCCACTCAAATAACGTAGGGTTGGAACCGTGCAACAATGTCAAAGCCTTTTTTATATCCCAACCGTTTATGTCGAGAGTATCATCAAGCTGCCATTCGATTACATCACGAGTCTTGTCGAGACGAAGATAAAACTCTTTCGGGCGAACGTATATGAATCGTACGTCGTAATCGCTATCGGGCGAAGCAAATCCCCAAGCTCGGCTGCCGGATTCAACACAATGCAGAATCTTTATGTTTTCTCGCTCTTCAATTTCTTTTAATTTTGATAATATTGTGTTTCTCATATATCCTCGCTTTCGGAGATTTCCCGCTCCTTTACACCGGGAACAGCTTCCATACCAAACATAGCAAGCGCTTGGTTTACCTTGTCCATACGCACGGTTGTCTTTCCTTGTTCAAGCTCGCGCACGAACCGCAACCCAAGACCCGAACGCATCGCGAACTCTTCTTGCGTGAGACCACATTCTTTTCTTTTCAGTTTAATAAATTCAGCAATCTTATTCATAACAACAATTATACACCCTATCGGGTATAATGTCAATGCTTTTTTATGGATTTATACCCGATAGGGACGAAAATGCACAAAAAGTTCGAAAACACGTTCAATACACGCATTACAGGCAAAAGTCGATAAACCCCTATTTGTGAGGGGGGTAATTGATGAAAAAATAAAATTTCACCCCCACAAACGCCGTTTAATGAAAAAGAAACAGGTAATTGATATCGTTGTTTTCGCTCAAAATCCACTTTTCAATAGAAAATCGTTGCTGTTTTTCTGATTTTTCAAAGAAAATCGAGCAGCGTTTCACCAACTTTTCAATAGAAAAACCTTGAATAATTTATGACTTCTCAAATTTAAATGTTAATTTTATATTGTCCCCGATTCTCTCTGGACTTATCATTTCTTTGTGATATCCTTTGTGCTGACAAAACAGAAAGGAGTCACACGATGACAACCGAAGAAAAGATAAAAGGGCGGAGCACCTTCTCCGCGAATGCCCCGACGTGATCACCGCACTCCAAGCGTCAAGGCTGATCCACGTGAGCAAGAACAGTATTCACGCCGCGATCAACGAGGGCAAGCTCATCGCATATGCCTACCGAGGCAAGCGGCTGATCAGCAAAGCCGACTTCATCGATTACCTTGCCGCTACCACCGACGACGAAACCGCATGGCAAAGACGACAGCGGGAGAGGATGAGCCAGGACGAATAAAGTAAAGAAAGGCGAAAAGCTCTCTGCCGAGCAGATCTGCAAGATCCTACATATCAGCAAACGCAAGTGCGCCTGGATGCTCCAAAACGGAATGATCCCCTGCAAGGACAGCGGCAAGAAAACCCGCCGTTACACCGTCCTGCGAAAAGACCTCGACGCATACATAAAGGACAGCACCGAGCATCCCGAAAGGTATTTCATCCCCGTCACCTTTACCTCAAATAACCCCGGCAAACGTGAACCCGATAAGTACTACCTCTACCCGCATCAGGTCCCCGAAGACTTCCGCCCGTGGCTCGACGATCAGTGGTACGACCTGCCTGACGTCATCACGCCAAAGGACGTGGAAACCATCCTCGACCACGAGCACGAATCCGTCCGCCGATGGATCAACCGTGGCTGGCTCCGCATCACCAAAGCCCATAACGCCGAGATCGTCCCACGCGAGTGGCTCACCGACTTCACCTGCGACTACGCCTTCCGCATCGCCAAGAAAAGCAAAACCCACCGCGAACTGCTGGATAAATACTTCGGTTAATGC
>JAFSHG010000088.1 GCA_017440405.1 Clostridia bacterium | reverse complement strand
GCCGAGAGCATATCTCCCGTAAATTCAACCTCGTCTCCGCATTTAATGCCATCGGTCATTTCATAAACCTGCACTTGAGCGACATTGCCTTTTACGCGGATAACCTCGCTTTTAAGCGCAGTGTTGTCCACAAAAACATAGCATATTTCGTTCATGGAAACGTTGCCGTCAAACTCTACCGACACTAAGTTTCCGTTTATGCTTACTACCTTTCCTTTATTTTCGGTCATTGTTTTGCCTCCAACCTATCTCCTAAAATGGAGTTGTAAATATTTTTGTATGCTTTTTCTCCGGCTTTGGTATCGAACTGTCTCATGCGGAGAATCAGCTTCAACTTAAGTCCGTAATAGAAAACATAATCCTCAGAAAAACTATCCATGGGTCTTAGAGTTTCTAATATTTCTAAACGGTAACGGGTTAAATATTCTTCTGCTTTCATAGGATTTTCCATCTCTGTTGCAGTGTTTGCCGCCTTGATATACTCCACAGGGAAAATTCTGTTTTCCGTATCAAATGTTTTTTTCATTTTCTCTGCCCGAACCTTACCGAGAGCAAATCGAAGGTTTCTCTCGCTTTCGTTCCAAGCATCAATCAAAACAGAACCCGAACTCTCAACATTTTTTGGAGGAGATAAGGTGAGGTTCTTCATAACATCCTGTGATCTTTTACCTAAAAAACGGTTGCAAAGCTCTGTAAATCGCTCTTCGGTAATCGGAAGCGGAGCATTTTCACTTATCCCATCCAAAGACGGCAACTGCGAAATTAAATAATATTCAGCCATAGTTATTACTTTGCCTCTTTCAAAAGCTCGGTAACCTTAGGGCTAAGATAATTTGAAAGCATATCCACAACCGCTTCTGCAGAATAATCATAATAAGCACTGCCGTTATTTACAGCAATGCGGAATCCACCGTCAAAATTATCATTTGCCTTCAGTGTGATACCCTTTAACATTTTCTCTTTAAGAGCTGCAAGTAAGGTTTCTTCCAGTTTATTAAGGTCTTGGGTGTTTAAAATCACTGCGATATCTTCTGCATCGGGCTTATTTGTCCAGCTCTCAACAATACTGATAATCAGCCCTGCAAGTGCATCGGATGAATATACAGCGGTAACATTTTCCCCAACGATATTTTTAATCTCTCTCGTTACACTTTCTCTGAAAGAAATAAGCAAATTGCGACCTGCCTGACGAATAGCATCCTCACTTGATTTCGTCATTCTCTCAGTTTCAGCTTTTGCACCGGCCAAGATTTTATCTGCCTGTGCCTGTGCATCAGCGATAATCTTTTCGGCATCTTCCTTTGCCGCTTCGACTATGGCTCCGGCTTCCGCCTCAGCGATTGCCACACCATCCCTCTTGATTTGCTCAATAAGCTCCCCAAGTTGTACTTCCATAATCTTATCTCCTTTTTATGTTTAGTCATAATTCTTCCAAATAAAAACAAAAGAAACCAGTGCCCTCTACCGTCAGCTGGTTCCCTTAATATCATTATAACTATTCAATTCTATGACATTTTAACATACTTTTCCTTTTGCGTCAAGGTTTTTGATAAAAATAAATTTTGAAAATATTGTTACATACAATCATTTTATTTGCTTTCCAATGTCTTGAATTATAATCAGAGATATTATATAATTCAAGGTATAGTTTTAAAATTGGCGGAGTGAAATTATGAGCGACAACAAAGAAATGCTCGACACAGCACCGATTGGCAAACTGCTGTTTAAATTGGCAGTTCCAACGGTGGTGGCCCAGCTTATCAATATGCTATACAACATAGTAGATCGCATCTATATCGGTCACATATCGGGTGACGGGAGCCTTGCGCTAACGGGTGTGGGTGTATGCATGCCGATTATTATGATAATTTCGGCATTTGCAGCGCTGATTGCTTCGGGCGGTGCGCCGAAAGCATCCATTTGTATGGGTAAAGGCGACAACAACTCTGCCGAAAAAATCATGGGCGGTTGCTTCTCGTTGCAAATTATTATTTCTATTGTCCTGACTGCCGTTTTGCTGGTTTGGAATAAAGACCTGCTTTTAATGTTCGGTGCAAGCAAAAACACCATCGGCTATGCCACCGATTATATGAATATCTACGCTATCGGTACGGTTTTTGTTCAGTTAACACTTGGCATGGGTGCGTTTGTCACCGCACAGGGTTATACTAAAATCAGTATGATTACAGTGCTGATAGGTGCTGTAAGCAACATTATACTCGATCCCGTTTTCATTTTCGGATTTAATATGGGCGTAAAAGGTGCGGCGCTTGCCACCATCCTTTCACAAGCCATTTCTTGCATTTGGGTGCTTTGCTTCCTTTGCAGCAAGAGAACCTATCTTAAACTCAAAAGGCAGAATCTCCGCATCGACGCAAAGCTCATTTTTCCTTGTATTGCCCTTGGAACCGCAACCTTTATTATGCAAAGCAGTGAAAGTGTGATTTCAGTCTGCTTTAATTCTTCGCTACTTAAATACGGCGGTGACATTGCTGTTGGTGCGATGACCATACTTACAAGCGTGATGCAGTTTGCTATGCTGCCGATGCAAGGTATTGCACAGGGTGCACAGCCGATTTTGAGCTATAATTACGGTGCTAAAAACACCGAGCGTGTAAAGAAAACCTTCAGACTTTTGCTCATATCCTGTCTTACTTACTCCTTTATCATTTGGGGAGCGATTATGCTGTTGCCGCAAATGTTTGCAGGGATATTCACACCTGACGGAGCACTCATTGAATTCACCGCAAAGGCACTTCGTATTTATTGCGGTGTTATGTGCATCTTCGGTATTCAGATCGCTTGTCAGATGACCTTCGTATCCATTGGCAATGCACCTTGTTCCATCATTGTTGCCATCGTTCGTAAATTCGTTTTGCTCTTACCGCTTATCTACCTGATGCCGCAACTGATTACGGATAAAACAAAGGGCGTTTACACGGCAGAGCCTGTTGCCGATTTAATAGCCGTAACCTTTACCGCTATCCTTTTCACCATTCAGTTTAAAAAGGCTTTAAAATCGCTAATGTTAGAAAATGCGACGGAACTAACCCACGATTAGCATTAAAACTAATTTTCTCTTTTCAGGACAAATTCGGAAGTCGATTTTGAGCAAAAAATACACTTTCAAATACAAGTTTGGTTGACAGCACAGGATAAAGGGGGTATTATAAGTACATATAATATTTTTGGGAGAAACAAAAAATGGAATTTAAATTTTCAATGGATAAGATAGTAGCTCTGTGTAACAACAGAGGCTTCATATTTGCAGGTTCTGAAATATACGGCGGACTGGCTAACACATGGGACTACGGCCCGCTCGGTGTTGAATTCAAAAATAATGTAAAAAAAGCATGGTGGCGTAAGTTTGTGCAGGAGTCTCCCTATAATGTGGGAATGGACACCGCCATACTGATGAACCCCGAAACGTGGGTAGCATCGGGACACCTCGCCACTTTTAATGACCCGCTTATGGATTGCAAGAGCTGTAAGGCTCGCTTCCGTGCGGACAAACTCATTGAGGACTATGCAGCGGAAAAGGGTATAACGGATATACATCCCGACGGTTGGACAAATGAGCAGTTTGAGACATATATAAGGGAAAATGCTATCACCTGCCCCGAATGCGGTAAGACGGATTTCACCCCCATACGCAAGTTTAACCTCATGTTCAAAACTTTCCAAGGTGTAAATCAAGACACCGCTTCCGAGATATATCTTAGACCTGAAACGGCTCAGGGCATCTTTGTAAACTTCAAAAATGTGCAAAGAACTACCAATAAGAAAGTTCCCTTTGGTATTGCTCAGATAGGTAAGAGTTTCAGAAATGAGATAACTCCCGGCAACTTCACTTTCAGAACGAGAGAGTTTGAGCAGATGGAGCTTGAGTTTTTCTGTGAACCCGGTACGGAGATTGAATGGCATACATACTGGAAAGATTTTGCAAAGAATTTCCTCCTGTCACTCGGCATGAAAGAGGAACACGTAAAAATGCGTGACCATGATGCGGATGAGTTGTGCTTCTATTCAAACGCTACTACGGATATTGAGTATCTGTATCCATTTGGTTGGGGCGAGCTTTGGGGCATTGCAAGCAGAACGGACTACGACCTGAAACAGCATAGTGAACACTCGGGTAAAAAGCTGGAATACTTAGACCCCTATACTCAGAAGAAGTACATTCCCTATGTTATAGAACCCTCACTGGGCGCAGACAGAGTGGCACTGGCATTCCTGTGCGATGCATATGACGAGGAAGAATTGGAAGGCGGCGATATGAGAACGGTGTTGCATCTGCATCCTGCACTTGCGCCTGTAAAAGCTGCAATACTGCCGCTTCAAAAGAACAAACTGGGCGATAAGGCAAAGGAGATATATGCGGAGCTTTCAAAGTACTTTGCCGTGGAATACGATGAGGTGGGCAACATAGGTAAGAGGTATCGTCGTCACGATGAGATAGGTACGCCCATGTGTATAACAGTTGATTTTGACACGGAAACCGACAATTCCGTTACCGTGCGTGACCGTGACAGCATGGAACAGATACGTCTGCCCATAAGCGAACTGAAAGATTACATAGCACAAAAGTTGGAGTTTTAATATGCTCCTTTGTCCACTGTACTCAGGCTCCACGGGCAATTCATCTGTGCTTTCGGAGGGCGATACAACCATAGTAATAGATGCAGGCGTTACGGGGAAGGCATTTTTATATGCGCTTTCCCAATGTGAGATAGACCCATGCAGCATAAATGCCATACTCATAACGCATGAACATTCCGACCACATAAAGGGTGCAGGCATACTTTCACGCAAGTTCGGCATACCCATATATGCAAACCAAAAGACTTGGAATGCTATGTGTGGAAAGTTGGGGAACATTGAAGAAAGGAATGTGCGGGTCTTTGAAACGGACAGGAGTTTCGGCTTGGGCGAGATAGAAATTACCCCGTTCAAGATTCCGCATGATACGGCAGAACCCGTGGCGTTCAGTTTTGCGGCAAAGGGAAAAAAGGTATCCATAGCCACCGATATAGGCCATGTCACGGACAAAATAAAAAGTGCGTTACAAGGGTCGGATCTTTTGCTCTTGGAGTCAAACCATGATGTGGATATGGTGAAAAAGAGCAGTTATCCACCTGAACTGCAAGCCCGCATATTGGGCGACAGGGGGCATCTATCAAACGAAAACTGTGCAAAACTGCTCTGTGAACTTTATGCAAGCGGCGTGAAGCGGACTATACTCGGGCATTTGAGCAGGGAGAACAATACGGAAGAACTTGCACATGCCACTGTGTCACGCATATTGGCAAACTCGGGGATAGGCGCAGACTATATGCTAAAAACAGCTCACTTTGACAGAGTGTGTGGAAAATTTGAGGTATAATATGACAGATTACGAACAACTCTACCCCATGCATGTTGGGGACGACGATGTGGAAACAAAACCCGTAACCCCGAAAAAGAGAATAGGCATTCTCATGTTTTTGGTGGTAATGCTGAGCATTGCAATTCCGATTGCGTTTTCCTGGCTCTTTTTGGAAGATTTATCTCCGCTCACGGTATTGGTACTGAATACTCTTTTAATAACCGTGGGTGCCATTTTAATCCCTACTCTCATACACATATTTAAGGGCAGACGCATTATAGACACTTACAACATGGGGAGACTGCCTTGGAATCAGGTAATCCCTTGCGTACTCTTTGGCATCGGACTATGCTTTGCGGCACTTATTCTTTCAAACATTTTGATGGGGATATATGAACATTTCGGTGCAGACTTGTCCGCATTCAGCGGAAGCGAACTTCCCGATTTGCGCGACCCCGTAAACTTCATAGTAACGGTGATATGCATATGTGTAGCACCTGCTGTTTGTGAAGAATTGCTGTGCAGAAGTGCGATATTGTACTCTTTGCGTACAAAGGGCATGTATTCTGCCGCACTGTGGTCGGGTCTTTATTTTGCCCTTTTGCATACTAACTTTGTAAATTTACCCATGTACATAGCATTGGGCTTTATATTCGGAATAATAGCATATAAGACTCGCTCGGTGTTCTCCACCATGATAGTGCACTTCTTCTATAACTTCATGGTGATTCTGCTCCAACTTCTTGCATCAGACGCAACACCCTCAGCTCAGAGCAGCAGTATAGGGATTACAACCGTGGACTTCTGGGTATCACTTTCTTTCCTTGCGACTGTGGCTGCTGCATTCTTAGTTCCTGCAACAATCATGTTTATAAAGAACTGTCGTAAAAACGATATTGCATACTCGGGGAATGATGCGGTGACAGTATATGACGAGTATAACAGCGTGGGGGATATGAGTGTTCCCACGGGTAAGGGATTCATAGTGGCTTCCATGATAATACTTATGGTTTTGACGGGAAGTACCGTGCTTTCACTGTAAAAACATGACCGTAAGGATAATTTGTGTTGGGAAATTAAAAGAAGCGTATTTGCGTGATGCATTTTCCGAGTACAGCAAACGCATTTCACGCTTCTGCTCATTTGAGGTAACGGAACTTTCAGAGTACAAACTGCCCGACTCCCCTTCCGAGGCGCAGGTGCAAAAAGCCGTGGCGGAAGAAAGTGCGGTTATTTTGCGTACAATTCAGAAAAACGATTATGTTATCGCACTGGATGTGGGCGGTACTCAACTTTCAAGCGAGGAGTTTTCATCTCGCATGAGCGCTGCTTTTATGAACAGCAGCAGTATAGCATTTGTAATAGGCGGTTCAAACGGTTACAACGACGCCGTGAGAGCAAGGGCAAACCTCAGGCTCAGCTTTTCAAAGATGACTTTTCCGCATCAACTCTTTCGCATAATGCTTGCAGAACAGATATACAGGGCGTTTAAGATTGCATCGGGGGAGAAGTATCATAAATAAGTTTTTGCTTTTTTACTCATCACTCATAATACAAAAAATATGCGACAGCATTTTCGGATTATCACCGACGGCTGTCGCAAAGTTATTTTAATCCATGCTCGGTTATTTGAGGAGTTTTTCAGCGTCGCAAACCGACTCCCACGGGAATGCAACGTCGTCCCTGCCGAAATGTCCGAAAGCTGCCGTATCCCTGTATATGGGACGGCGCAAGTCAAACTGTTCTATTATGGCAGCGGGTCTGAAATCAAAGAAGTCTGTTATGCGTTTTGCTATCTGAGCATCGCTTATAACACCTGTGCCAAATGTGTTTACATTCACAGAAACGGGTCTTGCTACGCCAATTGCATATGCAAGCTGTATTTCACATCGTCTTGCAAGCTTTGCCGCCACAATGTTTTTTGCCGCATATCTTGCAGCATATGCCGCACTTCTGTCCACCTTTGTGGGGTCTTTTCCGGAAAAAGCTCCGCCGCCGTGACGTGCATAACCGCCGTACGTGTCCACGATTATCTTTCTGCCTGTGAATCCGCAATCACCCTTTGGGCCGCCCACAACAAACCTGCCCGTGGGATTTACGTATATTTTTGTTTGGGAATCCAAGAAATTTTCGGGTACTGTTGGTGCAATTACATCACGGATGATATTTTCACGGAGCTTGTCCTGTGATATGTCCTCATCGTGCTGTGTGGAAACCACTATGGCATCAATCCTGACGGGTTTGTCGCCGTCATATTCCACCGTGACCTGAGTTTTGCCGTCGGGACGAAGGTGTGACGTGATGCCGTCCTTGCGCACCTTGCTCAGCCTGCGTGCGAGTTTGTGTGCAAGCGATATGGGCATGGGCATAAGTTCGGGAGTCTCGTCACAAGCGTATCCGAACATCATACCCTGGTCGCCTGCGCCTATGTCCAGTCCGTCCGTCATGATGCCCTGTTTTGCCTCATGAGCTTTATCAACACCCATTGCAATGTCGGGCGACTGCGTTTTTATGGTGGTGATTACGCTGAGTGAATTGCCGTCAAAACCGTATTCGGACTTATCATAGCCTATATTCAACACCGCTTGTCTTGCTATTTCGTCAATGTTCACATAGCAATCGGTGGTTATCTCGCCCATGACATGAACCATGCCCGTGGAAGCTGCACATTCGCAAGCCACACGTGCCGCCTTATCCTGCATGAGTATGGCGTCCAGCACGGAATCGGATATGATATCACAGACTTTATCGGGATGACCGTCCGTTACCGATTCGGAAGTAAAAAGTTTTTTGAGTTCCATAAAAATCCTCCTTATTTTTCTGCAATATGTGTATCCTTGGAGCGTTCACACTAAAAAATGCACCTTTTTTGAGAAGGTGCATTAGTAAACATCGGTTTGCTTTACATGTGCACTCATCTCTCAGCGTCCCCGCTGCGGGAATTAGCACCTTGCACAAGTTTTTCATGTGCAGGTTGCCGGGTTTCATCGGGCCAATCCCTCAACCACTCTTGATAAGGCATATTGCTTTATTTCATTATAAACGCAAGACTTGCGCTTGTCAACGGTTATTTACCCGGTATAATTCCGCTCCCGGAATCAGCAGGTACATATTCAAAGTTAATATCGGAAGAAGAGTCCGCTGTAACTTCCGAAGGTACACGCACGAGAAGCATCATTCCTCGGCTGTCCGACATTTGATATTTCATTATCTGTATGAACTCTCCGTCTGCCATTTCGTATGAGAACATACCGGTTTTTTTCGTGTATGTTTCGCTGTATCCGAATGTCTCGTCCAAATACTCCATGTAATTGCGCATATCGGTTTCGCCCTTCATGTTTTCTGCTTCACCGTCGTATGCGTAGAAATAATGAAGCGCACCGTCCACCTTTTCCACATCGTAAAGGGTTCTGCCGTAACGTGTGCCGTAATCTTCCACTTCTATGCCTTCATGTGTGGCATAGTAGTGCTTTCCGCCCTTGGTGTCGTATTCCGCTATAAGGTCGTAGTGAAATTCATCTTTGTTTTCACAGCTTGCAAAGCATAATGCGGTAGCTGCAAGAAGAAGTATTGCAATAATTCTTTTCATGGTTTTACCTCCGATTTCAATACATTGTATTATAGCACGACAAACATTTCATTACAAGTCGTTTTATTAAGTATCCAACACCGTTTGGCAAGCGGGTGTTGATTACACATAATAAGTGATGAAATTGTACTGTTTACTTGAATATAAGTTGCAAAAAAAGCCTGTGCGGTGTATCATATAGAGAAGATTCAGCATTCATGGAGGGAAACATGGAGAATAAGAAAATAGTTTTGAGCGGAATACAGCCCACGGGTACTCCCACACTGGGCAATTATGTGGGAGCGGTTCGTAACTGGGCTTTGTTACAGAAAGAAGATACATTCTGTTGCTACTGTGTGGCAGACCTTCACGCCATAACCGTAAGACAGAATCCCACGGAACTCCGTAAATTCAGATATAACATGGCAGCACTGCTTCTTGCAGCAGGGATAGACCCTGAGCGTTCCATTGTATTCATGCAGTCGCATGTGCCCGAGCACACACAGCTTTCTTGGGTTTTGAACTGCAACACATACATGGGCGAGCTCTCTCGTATGACGCAGTTTAAGGACAAGAGTGCAAAGCATGAGGACAACATAAACGCAGGCCTTTTCACATACCCCGTGCTCATGGCGGCGGATATACTCCTGTATCAGACGGATTTGGTTCCCGTGGGTCACGACCAGAAACAGCATTTGGAGCTTGCAAGGGATATTGCAATACGCTTCAACAATGCATTCGGTGAAACCTTCAAAGTTCCCGAGGGATTTATACCCGGTACGGGCGGCAGAATAATGAGCTTGCAGGAACCCGAAAAGAAGATGTCCAAGTCCGACCCCAATCCGAATGGTTTTGTTGCCATAATGGACGATCCCGCCGTGATACGCAACAAGTTCAAACGTGCAGTCACGGACTGTGACGGCGAGATTCGTTACGACCTGCAAAATAAACCGGGTGTGTCCAACTTGCTTGCCATTTACTCCATCTTCACGGGAAAGAGCATGGACGAGACCGTAAATGATTTCAAGGGTTCGGGATACGGCGCACTGAAAACCACGGTAGCAGATGCGGTGGTGGAAGAACTCATGCCCATACAGCAGCGTTTCCGTGAGATTTCGGCGGATAAGGAGTATGTGGCAAAGGTGCTGTCAGACGGTGCCGAGGCGGCAAGACGCATGGCAAGAAAGACGGTATCCAAAGCATATCATAAGACGGGTTTTGACAAATAAAAACCATTTACAATGCTGATTGAACTCAGAAAAAACGGAGGTACGACATGAGGAAAACAAAAACTATTTTATGGGGATTTGCACTCATTGCAGCAGGTGTACTTTTTGCACTCAAAGCGGTGGATGTGATTGATTTCAGCATCTTTTTCAATGGCTGGTGGACTCTTTTCATAATAATTCCCGGTGTCATAGGCTTGTTTGGCAGCGGAAACAAAACGGGAAACATAATCGGTATAACAGTGGGTGTTGCGTTATTGCTCGCTTGTCAGGATGTGATAAGCTTTAACTTGTTGTGGAAACTGCTTGTACCCGTTATGATTGTGATAATCGGTGTGAGCCTTGTCGTAAGAGGACTGTTCGGCGGCAAGGCTTCCAAAGTCTTAGCGGAAACTCAAACGGATTCTCATGGGTACAGAAAGGCATTTGCTGCATTTTCGGGCAGAAACGTGGTTGTTGACGGAGAAGTGTTTGAGGGTGCAGAACTGAATGCTATTTTCGGTAGTGCAAAATGTGACCTTAAAAATGCGGTTATAGAGAAAGACTGTGTGATAAAAGCATCTGCCATTTTCGGCGGCATTGATATTTTTGTTCCCGAGGGAGTAAGTGTGGTGGACGAATCCACATGCATTTTCGGCGGTATAAGCAACAAGACCGAGAAAAAAAGCGATACCCCTACGATTTATATAATGGGAACATGTATGTTTGGAGGAATTGATATAAAATGACGACTCCGCAAAAAATCATAAAAGGTCTTGCCATAGCCTTGGCTATACTTCTCACCGTAGGAATTATAGGTGGTTTTGCAAAAATACTTGGTGTAATTACCCTGGTGAACGACGACGGAGTTTTGCGTGAAGCAAAAAGTTACTCCGTTTCCGCAAACATAATCGGTATAACATTAGATATTGCAGCATCGGAGCTAACGATTAAAGAGGGTGAGTGTTTTGCACTTGAAAGCAATCTTGAAAATCTGAAAGCGGAAGAAGATAATAATCGTCTTGTTGTATCGGAGGAGAGAAAAGTGATATTCCGAGGCAAGGGCTTTATCAACTTGACCATACCTGCGGACTATAAATTCAACGATGTGCGTATAAGTGCAGGTGCAGGCACGCTCAACATTGAAACATTGGAAGCAAACGACGTTGAAATTGAACTTGGTGCAGGCAGAGCGGATGTGAAGAACATGACAGCTCATAATCATGCCGACATAGACGGCGGTGCAGGTAAACTCACCTTGGAAAACTGCAATTTTCACAATCTTGATTTGGATATCGGCGTAGGGGGAATGACGTTTTCTGGCACTGTGACGGGAAACAGCAGCATTGATTGTGGTGTAGGCACTGTTTCCATGGACATAAACGGCGAAAAGGATGACTACACGATTAAGATTGAAAAGGGCATCGGCGAGATTGAGGTGGACGGAGAATCGGTTTCGGACGACGAAGAAATCGGAAGCGGTACAAATAATCTCGGAATAAGCGGCGGCGTAGGCTCCGTGGAGATAAACTTTATTGAACCGAACCTGATATAGGGATATTGTATGCAACACGAATTGTAAAAGAGGCTGTGGAATAGGCAGCGGTTTTAAATGTACTTATTTCACAGCCCCGGTGATATATCATTAAAAAGTTGAAGAAAAATATTGTAAAAATTGCTCGGGATACAAAAATACCCACCACACAAAAGCAACACCGTATCCAAACACTTGAATCATGCGTATTGCGGTAGTACAATAAGGGGGAAAAGGAGGTGTTCTGAATGAGGCATGAAGCATATTTCAGAATAAGTGCAGAGCATGATACGGCCATATTATTCATTCACGGAATAATAGGGACACCTGATCATTTTACCGATTTTGTGAAAATGGTACCCGAGCATATTTCCGTTGTGAATATATTGTTGGACGGTCACGGAAAAGGTGTGGAAGACTTTGCGGCAAGCTCCATGAAAAAGTGGAAAAAACAAGTGTCCGACTGTGTTGACCGGTTGTGTGAAACGCACAGGCGAATTATCATAGCAGCTCATTCCATGGGGACTTTGTTTGCCATACAGCAGGCGATAGCATATCCCGATAAAATTACATATTTGTTTTTGATCTCAACACCGCTTGAACTTTTTATAAAGCCCGAAATGATATCCAATGCGCTCAAAGTGTATTCAGGCAGGATAAAGCCCGACGATGCAAAAGGCATGGCTGCAAAGAATGCCTATGGGATTGGTGCGGATAAAAGGTTCTGGAAATATTTGGGATGGCTGCCCAGATACTCCGAACTTTTTACAGAGATAAAACTCACACGCAAACTTGTGACGGAGCTTCGCACGTCCTGTGACATTTACCTGTCGAAAAAAGATGAGCTGGTTTCTGCAAATACCGAGAAAATACTTAAATCCTGCGGTATCGAGAACGTACACGTATTGCAGAATTCGGGTCACATATATTATGACGATGCGGATTATGCGTTTATGTTGGATGAGTTTGGGGAGAAAGTTTTGGACAGACAAATTCAGTCTTTGGACACAACACCGTAGGAACATTCAATTTTCCCCTGTAAAATACCGTCTCTTTTTTGGGGGTGATACTTTGGGGATGCGGTGTTGATGACGTAAAAAAGCGACAAGCACGATTTTTCACTGTTCGGCTTGTCGCATTGTTTACGGGATTAGTTGTATTTAATGTTCAGCTCACCGAAGCTCACATCACAGTCAAGCGTCAGTGTGTACTGCGCATCCTCACGGGGAGCACCCAACACATTCACGCTTCCGAAGGACTTGGAACTTTCGGGGATTATGCGTATGTGCGGCGGCACGATGAGTTTTAATTCACCGAACGAAACATCGGCTTTGAGCAAAGCGTCCTGCACCACGCTTTCGCAACCCGAGAGGTCAAGCGTGCATTCACCGAATGAAATTTCTGCATTTCCGCCACGCAATATGGGCGTGTTCACGGATATATAGTCCTCGGAAAAGCGGATTTCGCAATTGATATCGCCGTCCGTACATGAAAAATCTTTTTTCTTCTCTTTGTCTGAACCCGTGTATCTGAAATATTGGTGTCCGTAGTTTTTCTTTTTCTTTCGGGGTATCAGGCGGTCGATTATCATGGTAAGACCCCACAACACGAGCAACACGGGCAAAACCAGACTCCAAGTGGCGTTTATTGTTATCACGCCGAAGTTGTGGAGAAGAAAGTACAAGCCGGTGAATGTCACGCCCACGGAAAACGGCGACAGCCTGTGTATCATCATCCAAATGCCTAAACACAAGACGGCATCCGTCCAAACTATATTCCATACGGAGACATTGAGTTTGAAGTATACATTGATAAAGAGGCATACACCGAAAATTATAATGGAGACGGGGAAAATGAGTCCTGCCGCTTTGGCATCCCATTTCCATTCCCAGCTTACATTTGTCTTTGACTTTTTCTTCTTTTCATCTTCCACAACACCCTCATACACGGTTTCGTCCTCGTCGGGGAGCGGTGCTGTACCCAATATAACATCGGCAGAAACGCCGAGCATCTTTGCAAGCTCGGGTATTATACCCACATCGGGACAAGCTTTGTCCGACTCCCATTTGCTCACGGCCTGTGCAGTGACGCCCACCTTTTGTGCAACCTGTTCCTGGGTGTAACCCTTGCGTTTGCGTAATGTGCTTATTCTCTGACCCATTGTGTTTTCCATGGAAAATCTCCTTTCGGCTTTATGATATGATTTTAACACAGTGATATATGACTTGTCTATTGATTAGCGTTTTACAAGCATACACACGCTCAACTTGTGGTTTACCCATATGCTCAACCTGTGGTTTACATGGCGTCTCTATGGGGCAAAACCCTATGCATTTTTGCCAAACACAAGCATTTCGCAAAAAAAAAGAGGGGCGGATTTTTTCCACCCCTCCGTTTTAATGTAAATTTATTATTCCTGCACTATGATGTGACACGAGGTTTCAAACACGCCGCCGTATGCACTCAAAAATGCATACACATACGTATCTCCCGGTGCTACGCCCGTAATGGTGCCGTCTTCCGATATGGTTACCACTTTGGGGTTGCTGGAACGGAATACCAAGTCTTTGCTTTCGGGGTTGCCGTCAAAGAGTACACCTAATTTTTTGCTCTCGCCCACTTTTATTACCACTTCATCCTCCTTAAAGAGTATGCCGTTCAAGTAATATGACGGTTCGGGTTCGGGTGTTTCCGTAGGCGTCTCCGTCGGTTTTTCTGTGGGAGTTTCCGTAGGCACTTGTGTAGGCGTTTCCGTGGGTGGCGGAGTGGTGGGCAACACAGACGGTTCAGCCGTGATAATAATGGCAGACGGTGTTGGCGACATTGTAAATTCCGTGGGTGAGGGTGCCTCCGGTGTATTCACGGGAACAGGGTTGTTATCATCGTCATCGTTATCGTCCGTGTCTATGCTCTCTATATATATGCTGGGTTCGGGAGAGGGTGTTGCAATGGTAGCTCCCCTGTCTGCAAAGAATGCATACACCATGGTAACGCCCATACAACTGCTCTCTTTGGTGAACTCGCCGCCCGTACCCTCGGGGGCTCTGCTCCAACCTATGAAATCCAGACCGTTATGCAGCTTTTCCGACGGGTGATTGGGCATGAGCTCTCCCAGTGAGTCGCCTGCACGAGCCACACGCACTTCATATACCAGGTCCAAATCCATAAAAACTATTGCCGCATTTTCTTTTTCTATGGTTTCGGAGATTTTAATGCGCTCACTTTGAAGCAGAGACCCTGCACTCACGGTGAGAGTTATAACCGTGCCGTCATACGGTGATGTGCCCGACTTTTCGGACTGATTTACCACGCAACCCGCCATCACATCATCGGATGCCACAAGCGAAATGACAACGGGATATCCGCATGTCTTGGATACCACGTCAAAGGCATCGTCCAATGTCATCATGCGTACATTCGGAACTACACCCTCCATGTAGTCATTATCTCCCGTGCTTGCCGTGATGCATACCACTTCACCTCGTGCTACACGCTTTCCCGAGTTTGGCGACTGGCGAAACACGGTGTTGGACGGGGCTTGCGCTTTCCTTGCGTCCACCACTAAAATATTCAGCCCCGACTCATTCAATACCGCCTTTGCCTGTTCCAGTGTGAGTCCCGAAACGTCGGGGACGGTAGTGCCGAATGCGAGTATGATATCGGTGGGGTCCACAATACCTACGAACGCAAGAAGCTCAAATATGAGCAGCGCACCGAAAATTATCATGAGGACGAGTTTTACGGGCGCAGCTATGCCTTTATATTCCTTTTTCTTTTTTTTGTCGTATGCGGGCATGTTAAAGCCGGCGGTTTTTCCGTCCGACTTTTCGGAAGTAGCCGACGTCTGCTGCTTTTGCTCAAAACTGAAATCGCTTGTGAGGTCGTTTTCAATTTCGAGCACTGTTTCATTTTTTTCTTCAAAACCGTCTAAAAACTCAGCAACCGACTGTGTTCTGTCCTCGGGATACACACAGAGGGCTGTCATGAGCACTTCCAAACCCTCATCGGTGATGTTTGCACCGGACTCATTGGGGCTTTCCAAATATTCCTCGTACTCTCTGTCCGAAGCCTTGGGGATATCCTTGCCCGAGAGCATTCTGTATGCAATGGCAGCCAAAGAGTACACATCCGATGCAGGGGTAATTTCCAAATCATCGGAATAAAAGTCACAGGGGATGTAGCAGCTTTCCGTCATTTTTTCTTTATCATCGGCAAACAGAACAGCCACGTGGTCCGCATCTTTTATGCGCACCGTACCGTCGTCTTCTATTATGATACGCTCAGGGGTAATGCATCCGTTTGCAAGCCCTGCATCATGCATTGCTTCGAGGGGAGTTTGAAGTTCACGGAGGAGATTTAAAGTTTCGCTTGTTCTGAATCCGCCTTCTTTGGCATTTAAGATGTCCTGCAATGCCGTGCCCTCATAAAATTCGGATATGAAGAAG
>JAFSHG010000087.1 GCA_017440405.1 Clostridia bacterium | reverse complement strand
TGTAGATCCCAAGGCTGCTCGTGCTGCTGCAACATATCAGGCAGACAGAGACCTCCCCATCAGAAAGTCTCATGAGAATCCTGCTATTAAGGCTATTTATGACGAGTTCCTCGGTGAGCCCTGCGGACATAAGTCACATGAGCTTCTCCATACCACATATACAAAGAGAGATAAGCACCTCAGCTAATCCCACTTTGAATTGTTAAACACAAAAAGGGAAACTTCTGTGTGAGGTTTCCCTTTCATTTCGCAACAATTTTATTTTTCATCAAAACCCGTCGGTGCATACGGTTTTGATAAAAAAAGCTCTTACGCTTCCTGTTCCACCATGCCGGGCATTGTGGCGGTTTTCCCATGGCGCATATTATTCAGCATTTCCAATGCGCCCAAAGCAACGCATTCAAACGGTTTGGGTGAAATCACCGTTTCTATGCCCGTAGAAATGGTTATGGCAGTTGCAAGCCCATACAGGTATGCACCACCGCCGCATAGGGTGATTCCGTTCTTTATGATGTCACCCGCAAGTTCGGGAGGCGTCTTTGAAAGCACATCATGCACAAGCGTTACTATCTCATCAATGCTGGGACGTATACTTTCTTCAATCTCTGTTTTGGGAACGGAAATCTTTTTCGGCAGTCCGTTTTCAGGGTTTAAGCCGCATACTTCTATATTTTTCTGTTTTTTATCGTCATCGCTCAGGCTGCACTTTATTTGTTCTGCGCTCCTGTTACCTATTATTATGTTGTACTTGCGTCGCACAAAGCCTATTATCGCTCTGTCTATATTATTTCCGCCCGAACGCATGGATTTGGATACCACTATTCCGCCCAATGCAATCACGGCGGTGTCCACCGTGCCGCCGCCTATGTCCACCACCATGGAACCCGTGGGTTCGTCATACGGCAATCCGCTTCCCACACATGCCGCCATTATCTCCTCTGCCACCAAAACATCCCTTGCCCCCGCTCTCCTCACCGCTTCACATACCGCCCTGCGTTCAACATCGGTCACACAGTCGGGTACGCACAGCAATACTCTCGGCGAAGTATAAAAACTATGTCCGTGAGCCGTATGTATCGCTCTTTTGAAAAAATCATGTATCATGTACTCTGCCAGTCTGTAATCGGCTATCACCCCTTCACGGAAAGGATATCTAAGCACAAGTCCCGTGGGTGTTCTTCCGCTCATTTCCACGGCTTCATTGCCCACCGCAAGTACGATATCCTGATTTTCACCTGCAACGGCAACAGCCGTAGCCTCACGCAGTACCACGCCTGCACCGTGTATGGCGATTAAGGTGTTCACAGTGCCTAAGTCAATGGCAACTGCATTGTTTGAAAATCCCGAAAACTCAGAAATAAACGAAAATATGCCCATTAAACCTCCAATGCTTGTCCTGCGACAAGTATATTTTTAATAAGGACACAGTATCTCATGCCCGATTACAGTTTATGCATTGATTTTTTGCATATGACTCATAAGACAAAACATGTCTTTTTTTACCAATAATTCATAAAAACCGTAAAATGCAAATGCATTATCACGCCTCATGTGTGTTCATACAGGTTATTATGCGGCTTATATTGCCCGATTTGGAATAATATAATTTTTTTACCCTTTCAATCCGCATAAAGTGTGCTATAATACTGTATGTGCCCACAGCGGCAATATGCGTATTATGAAGGAGGACATTAAAATGTCAGTTATTGATGTAATCAAAGAAAAAGCAAAATCAAGAAAAATGCATATTTTACTGCCCGAGGGAACAGAACCCCGTACCATTCAGGCAGTAGAAAAGATAGTTGCACAGGGAATAGCTGAAGTATCCCTTTTGGGAAATGCCGAAGAAATTCAGGCAAAGGCAAATGAACTCGGCGTATCTTTGAGCGGCGTGGGCATCATAGACCCCGAAAAGTCAGAGTTCTTTGCAGATTATGCAAACCAGTATTATGAGATGCGAAAAGCAAAGGGTATGGACCCCGAAAAGGCTGCAAAGCAAATGAAGGACACACTCTTTTTCGCTTGTATGCACATAAAGAACAACCGTGCAGACGGCATGGTAGCAGGTGCAATCAACACCACGGGTAACACTCTGCGCCCCGGTCTTCAAATAATAAAAACCACTCCTGGCATAAAGAATGTATCGGGTTGCTTCATCATGGATATTCCGAACAAAGCATACGGTCACAACGGCGTTATGGTATTTGCAGATTGTGCAGTAACCATTGATCCCACATCGGACCAGCTTGCAGAATCAGCCGTTATGTCGGCACGCACTGCAAAGGCTCTTTGCGGCATATCAGACCCCAAGGTTGCAATGCTTTCATTCTCCACCAAGGGCAGCGCAAAGCATGAGAATGTGGACAAGGTGGCAGAGGCTACTGCAAAGGCACACGAACTCGACCCGGAGCTCATGCTGGACGGTGAACTTCAAGCAGATGCAGCACTCGTGGAATCAGTCGGACAACTCAAAAGCCCCGGCAGCCCCGTAGCAGGCCATGCAAATGTTCTCATATTCCCCGACCTCCAGTCGGGCAACATAGGTTACAAGCTCGTTCAGCGTCTCGCAGGTGCAGAGGCTGTAGGGCCCATCTGTCAAGGTTTTGCGCGCCCCATAAATGACCTTTCCAGAGGTTGCAGCGTGGAAGACATAGTAAGCGTGGTCGCTATTACGGCGGTACAGGCACAGAATTTATAATTACCACAATAAGAAAGGAATAAAATAATGAAAATACTGGTTATAAACGCAGGCAGCTCATCACTTAAATATCAGCTCATAGACACGCAGGACAACAGCGTAATCGCAAAGGGTCTGTGCGAGAGAATAGGCATTGACGGCAGATTCACATACAAGCCCACGGGCAAGGAAAAGTTAGACGCAGTAGAACGTCCCATGAAAGACCACAAAGACGCAATCAAATACGTTTTGGACGCACTCGTGGACGAAAAGAACGGCGTTATAAAGTCAATGGACGAAATAGACGCTGTGGGACACCGTGTGGTACATGGCGGCGAAAAGTTTGCAAAGTCCGTGAAACTCGACGACGAGGTTATCTCCACCATAGAGAGCCTCACAGACCTTGCACCCCTGCACAATCCCGCAAACATAATGGGTATCCGTGCATGTCAGGCTATAATGCCGAATACCCCCATGGTAGGCGTTTTTGATACGGCATTCCACCAGACCATGCCTGAGGAAGCATTCCTCTACGGCGTGCCTTATGAAGATTATAAGAGCTCATGGTTCGCCGCTACGGTTTCCACGGCACATCACATCTTTATGTTTCAGGCAGAGCAGTTGCAATGATGGGCAAAAAGACGGCAGAAGGCACTCGTGTTATCACATGCCATCTCGGCAACGGTTCATCCATCACCGCCGTAAAGGACGGAAAATCCATTGACACATCCATGGGCTTCACACCCCTTGAAGGCGTTCCCATGGGAACACGTTGCGGCAGCATGGACCCCGCTGTGGTTACATACCTCATGGATAAGAAAAACATGACGGCAGCAGAGGTAAACTCCTACATGAACAAAAAGAGTGGTATGCTCGGACTCTCGGGCGTGTCCAGCGACTTCCGTGACTTGGGTGAGGGCGCAAAGACAAATGAGCGTTGCGACATAGCACTTCGCAGTTTTGCTTACAATGTAAAGAAGTATATCGGAGCATATTCCGCTGCAATGAACGGTGTTGACGCCATAGTATTCACAGCAGGTGTTGGCGAAAATGACCGTGGAATGCGTGAAATGATACTCCGTGGACTCGATTATCTCGGAGTTGAGGTTGATTACGATTATAACATGAATTGTCCCCGTGGTGAGGAAGTGGAAATCTCCACCAAATCCAGCCGTGTAAAGGTTTTCGTAATCCCCACGGACGAGGAAATGGTTATAGCACAGGATACGGCAAGACTGGCTAAATAAGCCGCATTTTTCAGGGCATAATAAGTATCGGGGAGTGGCAGCACACCGCACCCCGATGCTTTTGGATAATAAATGCAAAAAAGCATTTGACAAATCCGATTTATATGGTAGAATAGGAAAGGTTGACTATGTTGAAGGCGACTGTAAATATTGCACGAGAACTCAAGAATCCGGGAAAACTTGCCCATGCAGAACTCAGCACCGTGTCTGAGAACTTGTATGTGTGCGGCAGACAGCTTGTGACAGAGGGGCAAATACATGTTCAGGCTGATTACAGTTATGACGGAGAAGGCGGCGTGAATATGGCAGGTAAGATAAGTGCCGTGTTCCGTGAGGAGTGTTCCAGATGCGGACGAGAATTTCTCAGACCTTTTGAATGCGAATTCTCCGAGTTTTTCGTAAGAGTACGCAGTGATATTGACATAGTTTCCGAGGATACGGGTTTCACCTTTACCGAGGACGTTTTAGATCTGTCAGACCTCATAAATGAAACCGTCATGCTGAATTATCCCATGACGAGTTTGTGCAGCGAAAACTGCAAGGGGCTCTGTCCCGTATGCGGCTGTGACTTGAACACAGACGAATGTACATGCGGCATGGAACCTGAGCAGGAAGAAATTGACTTTGACAGTGAAGATGCGTTTGAGAAAGCGGTGGAATTGCTTAAAAGCAGGTATTCTGTAAACAAATAAAAAAACAGGAGGATTTACTTATGGCAACACCAAAACGTAAAACATCAAAAGCAAGAAGAGATAAGCGCAGATCAGCTAACTGGAAGATTTCAGCACCCGGCATCGTGGAATGCCCCAAGTGCAAGCAGGCAAAACTCGCTCACAGAGTTTGCAAGAAGTGCGGATATTACGGTGATAAAGAAATAGTAAAAGTTGAAGCTAACTAATTCTCATTATTGATCAAAAAAGAGGCATCGGAAAAAATCATTTCCGATGCTTTTTTGTCGTCAGGTGTCAAAACCGTTTCCCTCCTGCATATATTAGAGTGAAAGGAGGTGAAACACATGGCAACTTTCACTAATCAGGCACAGCTAAACTTTAACGGCAATGTATCTGTATCAAATATAACCACGGGTACATTGATTGAGGTACTTTCAGCTACCAAGACGAGTGTTTCTTCATCATATGCACCGGGTGATAATGTAACATACGTCCTGAGCCTCATAAACTCAGGCGCTACTGCACTTACAAATCTCACCGTAACAGATGATTTAGGCGGCTACACCGAAGATGACACTGTATATCCGCTCACATATGTGACGGGTTCAGTGCGTTACTTTGTGAACGGCGTTCTGCAAGCTACACCCTCTGTAACAGCAGGTCCGCCCCTTGTGATAACAGGTATCAGCGTACCGGCAGACGGCAATGTCATCTTAGTGTATGAGGCAACAGTGAATGAGTTTGCATCACCCGAACCGGACGGTACGATAGTAAATACCGCTACTGTAACAGGTGACGGCATCCCCACACCCATAACCGCTACTGCAACCATTCCCACAACCGATGCAGCATCGCTCCGTATCAGCAAATCCATATCGCCCTCAACGGTATCAGAAGATGACAGACTAACCTATACATTCGTCATTCAGAACTTTGGCAATACCGCAACCACCGTTTCAGACAACTTAGTCCTAACAGACACCTTTAATCCCATACTCACAGACCTCGTGGTCACATACAACGGTATTACATGGGAAAGCCCCACAAATTACACTTATGACGAATCAACGGGACTTTTCTCCACAGTGGACGGTCAGCTCATAGTACCTGCTGCAACATTCACTCAGAATCCCACCACAGGTGAATGGGAAACCACACCCGGCGTAGCCACTCTCGTTGTAACGGGCACTGTATAATGCTCAAACTTTGGTGCACGACAAAAAAGATGCCCTCCTCGTCAGAGGAGGGTATTTGTTTCCCGCTGTGAAAAGATACACGACAATCACTTCTTTCAGCAGTCTTTTTATATGCATTTCATGCCCTTCTTATCGACTTATTGTTAGCTGTAACACTTAGGATCTATGTCACGAACAGAGAATGTATATCTCGTAATGTGATGATACTCCTCGTCTGCACGCAATATGGGTGACGGGAAATATGTGTGCTCCATGGCATTGGGTATAAACTGTGTTTCCAAACAAACGCCGCCACGCTTCATGTACAGCGCACCGCCCTTGCCCTCTGTCATCTCCAATGAATTGCCGCTGTAAAACTGCAAAGCGGGCATGGTGGTATGTACAAGCATATGCCTTCCGCTCTCTGCATCATAAAGCTCCGCCGCAGTTGAGAGCAAGTTTCTCTCTCGCTTATTCAGTACGAAGCTGTGATCATACCCCTCGCCGTAACGGAGCTGGATGAAGTCAAAGCCTATGCGTGAATTTATAACCGCATATGTCCTGAAATCCATGGGCGTACATTCTGTGGGCATTATTGCGCCATCGGGAATCTTTTCCATATCCACCGTGGCATATCTGTCTGCATTTATACGCAAAACCTGTGTATCTGCTGCCCCTTTCTCATGCCCTTTCAGATTAAAATAACTGTGGTTTGTGAGGTTCAACACCGTAGTTTTATCGCTCTTTGCCTTGTAATCTATGCAGAGAGAACCACCGTCATCCAATGTGTACGTAACGCACAGTGAAAGATTCCCCGGGTAGTTTTCCTCACCGTCTGCACTCTCATATGTGAACGCCACGGAATTTTCGCCCTGCTCACTGCCGTGCCAAAGCTTGCGATGCAAACCGCCTTTTCCGCCGTGAAGATGATTTTTTCCGTCGTTGCAATTTAGTATTACAGGTTTTCCCTCCAACATGAAACGTCCGTTTCGTATTCTGCCTGCAAATCTGCCCGTTATTGCCCCCATGTGTGCCGACATGGGCGACTCATACCCCGATACATCATCGAACCCGAGGACCACATCTGCCAAAATCCCGTCTCTGTCGGGGACAAGAAGTGATGTAATACATGCACCGTACTCTGATAGTGTGACCTGCATGTTCCTTCCGTTTTTGATTACAAAAGCAAAGACTTCTCTGCCGTCTGAAAGTTTGCCGAAACTCTTTTTCTCTATCATAAAAATTCTCCTCTAAATCAAAAGCATAAGCATTTTTGCACTCTGCTCAATTATTTCCGTGTTATAACCGTAACCGTCCGTATGCAACGGCGGCACATCCTCACCTGCACCTATCCCCATAAAGAGTCCACTCGTATTTTTCAGATAATATCCAAAGTCCTCCGACCAACGCATGGGCGTTTTCAACACTTCAAAATCCACCCCGCACGCCCTGAAAATATGCTCGGCTCGCTCCGTTTCGGTTTCTGAATTTACAGTGCTCGGGAATTCATCAAATGTCTGTATTTCAAGACTTATCCCCGATTCTTCACAGATCTTTTCCGCAAAACCCGTTATGTATTCTTGCAGCCTCTCCATAGCCGCATCGGTTTCACTGCGAACCGTGCATGACAGTTCACCGTACCCTGCACTGACTCCGAATGCATTCGGTTCTCCAAGCTGTACATTTACTATTGTTGCCAAAACAGGTGCGCCGTAATCGTTATGCTGAACATCATTTATGCGCATGATGACTTTTGCAATCGCAAGTGCAGGATTAACCCCCGTTTCGGGGTATGCAGCATGACACTGACGACCTTTGAATATAAGTTTTAGTCCTCGTGAGGCGCACGCAAATGTTCTGCTTTTTAAAAGTACTTTTCCTGCCGTCTTTCCGGGAATATTATGGAATCCGTATATGCGTGTTATGTTCTTTTCACGCAGCAACGGCAACATGAGAAGTGCGCCCTGCCCCGTTTCTTCCGCCGGTTGGAAAAAGAGGTATATGTTCTTTCCCGCTTTTTTATTTGATATCTCCAACGCAAGGCGGCATAATGTACATACATGTCCGTCATGCCCGCATCCGTGAAAAGGCTTGCCGTGGCTGTCACGAATAGCGTCCATATCGGCACGAAATGCAATATTCTCCAACGACTCGCCTTCCAAGTGGCAGGCGTACAAAAAGTTTCCGCAGTCATACACGGAAAAATCGGTATGACTGCGTAAAAAGTCCACTATTATAGCTCGTGTTCTCGTCTCTTGCATGGAAAGTTCGGGAGACTCATGCAATTTTTGAAAAAGTTCTGCTATAAGACCGTCTTGATTCATGATTGTGTATCCTGTCTCACTTTCTCATACATGAGCACAGCCGATGCCACGGCAGCATTCAAAGAATCTATATTACCCTTTATGGGAGCGGATATGATGTAATCGCACTTTTTGCGAACCAGTGCGGAAAGTCCCTCATCCTCACTGCCTATAACTATTGCCATTGCACCCTTCATGTCGGTTTCATACATGGACTTACCCTCCATGTCTGCACCTGCTACCCAAACATTGTTCTCATGTAACCTGTCTATTGCATTCGCTATATTAGGCACTTTTGCAATGCGCATATGGCTTGCAGCACCTGCCGACACCTTTACGGCAGAAGATGTGAGCGTAGCACTCCTGCGCTTTGGTATCACTATTCCGTGAATGCCTGCACATTCTGCACTTCTTATCATAGAGCCAAAGTTATACGGGTCTGTGATGCCGTCCAAAAGCAGTATGAACGGAGCTTCATTGCGTTCCTTTGCGTAGTCTAAAATATCCTCCAAACTCACATATTCTGCACCCGGCACTCTTGCCACTATGCCCTGATGATTGCCCGTCTTTTCGCCGTGACCGAAAGGCATACAAAGCTCGTCCAGCTTCTCACGCTTTTCTTCCTGAATGAGAATATTTCTGTCCCGTGCCATACCCAAGATTTCTCCCAATGAACCGTCACGCTCGGGGATAACCAAAATCTTATCTATGCTCCTGCCGCTCTTTATGGCCTCACGCACTGCATTTCTGCCCATGATGAGGAAAGGCAGTTCATCCTCTCTCACAGCATGTTCCGCTTCTGCGCTTCTTTTTTCATCAAAACTGTTTCTGCGTACGGATTCTTCATCATATTTTTTGTGCTTGCGACTTTCTTTATAATCTCCAAAGCGTTCGTCTCTGTCATCGTATGGCTTTTTATATCCGCCTTTATCGCCGTAAGGCTTCTTATAACCGTCCTTGCCGCCGTATGGTTTCTTATAACCGTCTTTATCGGAATACTCACGCTTTTTATAACCGTCCTTATCGCCATAGGGCTTCTTATAACCGTCTTTACCCGAATACTCACGTTTTTTATAATCACCTTTTTCGCCGTAGCCGTGTCTGTCACGGTCTTTATTTCCGTTTTTTCTTCCATAGCTCGGCTTTCCGCTTTCAAAGCGCACGCCTCTTACAGAGTGTTTTTCGTAGTCTGACATTTAATACTGTTTCCCCTTTCAAATATTCGGATACAACACCGATGCTACAATATTATAGCATAACACGTTTTTTTTCAAGTCCGCATTCAACTAACCTTAACTCTAAATTCAACATTTCCTTGTCGTTTTTCATGTACTTGCAAATGGAGCCAATCTGTGATAACATATGGCGTGAACGAAACATCAGGAGGCTTCCTTAAATGGATAACTTAAACGATACAAAAAATATTCCCGAAGAAGTAACGGATTCCAATGAACCGAATGTGTCTTCCGATTCACCGGAAACCATAAATCCCGAGGACTACTCAACCGCTGCCGTGGCTCGTGAATATGTGGGCAAACTTTTCCCGTTTGTGCGCCCCGGCGGAACTCACAAATACATATACGGAATTGTGGGTTTTCTCTTGGCTGCTACTTTTTTTGCGCTTCCCGGCATAATATCCATCGTATCTTTTATTCTTCCCACCAATAATTTTTTAAATTACATATCCACCAACACTCATGAATTTATGAGCAGCGTTGTAACGATAATGTACATAGTGTTGGGCTGGCTTATCTTAGGCAAACTCATTTCAGTCACATATTTCTCGCAACCTCTGATAGACCTGAGCGGTTATAAAGGCGTGTTGGACTTCATAAAAAAGAATTTTGTGCGGATTCTTTTTGCCGTACTTCTTGTGATTATGACCGTTTCATCGCTCCTTTCCGAAAACCAAAATGCTGCCTTCACAAACCAGACGGACGGCGTTTTTGTCTGGTACAAAGTGGCACTGGGTGCTGTCCTCATCTCAATGATAAAGGACAAAACACATCAGCGAATACTCCTTGGAATATTTGCTGTTTCCACACTTCTCACAGCTTTTGTAATGTTCAGGCAGTACATCATGTTCTATATGCATGTGGACTTTGACAAGATATGGGTTACTGATTTTTCTGCTATCGTTCCAAAAGTTGTGGACTTGCGTCATGTGAGAGGAGTTTTCTCCAATTCAAATCATGGTGCTTATTACCTGTGCTTGGGTACACTTTGCACTGCAGGACTTATGATTACAGCAAACAAGGCATGGAAGAGAATACTCTGGGGCATTGTTTTTGCAATACTCATAAACGTCACCATTCTGAATGATACATTAGGCAGTGTGCTTGCCATAACTGCCACGGTAATTCTCATACCCGTTGCATTTATAAAGAGTGAAGTAAAGATGTATTTGCGCTTTGTGCCCATGCTCATTATGATAGCAGTCATGGTCTTTGTATCGGCATTCCCGCACCTGCCCATGGGGTCTAACACTCTCAGAAATTCCGCAAAAGAATTGTTCCGCATTGTGGACAAGATGTCAGACAAGGGCAACGATGCGCAAGAGTCAAACCCCACCGAAAAACCGGAACCGCAAGAGGATGCGGCACTCAAATCCGACGACAGTTCTGCAAGTGCGGACAAGGAAAGCGGTGAGGTGATACCGCCCATGCCCACCGTAACAGCGGATTTTGAAAAACGCAGCACGTCTGACTCTGAAAGCGACGATAATAAGAGCAGCAATATCCGAGAGAGCGATATTACGGAATCCATACCCGAAGGTTTAACCCCTGTGCCCTATCCCACCAAAGAGGCTATAACCGAGGTGGAGGAAGCCTCCGATGACAGATGGTGGCTGAAAAATCAGGAGCTGGGTACAAATCGTTTGGGGCTTTGGCAGTACGGCATAGAGTTGATGAGCAGGAAGCCGCTTTTGGGCTACGGTGTAAACGGTGCAGCTAAACTTTTTGCAACATCCGTATCAGGCCTTCGTGAACCCTCATCCAGAGTGCATAACGAATACCTGCAAATAGGAATAGACTGCGGCATTCCCGCTATGATTATTCATCTTACCGCACTTGTAACGGTAGTATGCTACTTCTTTGCAGGGATGAAAAAGAAAACGCTGACTCCCATACAGCGCATACTCTTTATCATGTTTGCCGCATATGCGATATCTGCACTTTCGGGAATATGTGCATATTACACCGCATGTTACTTCTACCTCATACTCGCACTTTTGGTATCCACATTTGAAGGTACCGTGAGGGAGTATGCTGTTCCCGAAAAGAATGATAATTCGGCTTTGAATATTGAAAATACGGAAACGCCCGATGCCGAAACGCCCGATTTTATAAGTAGTGTTGATGAAAAATCAGAGGCAGACGCCGAATGAAAAACCGCTATGTAGTCTTTGATGTGGAAACTCCCAATTCGGAGAATAGCCGCATGAGTTCCATAGGCGTGTGCGTGGTAGAGAACTTGCAGGTCACGGACAGTTTTTACAGCCTTGTGAACCCCGAAACACACTACGACGATTTCAACATATTCCTCACGGGAATAACGCCCGAAAGCACCGCAGATGAAAAAAACTTCGGCGAACTTTGGAATAGCGGTTTGGGCAGCATCATGCAGAGCGGAATAGTTATTGCACACAATGCTCCGTTTGATATGGGTGTTTTGGCAAAATGCATTCGCCATTACGGTGTTGACTGTAAAGAATATATAAAATATGCCTGTACCGTGCGCATGAGCAAAAAGTCTCTGCCGCAACTTGTAAATCACAAGCTGAACACCGTGAGCGATTATCTGGGTGTGAGACTTTCGCACCATAATGCCGAAAGCGATGCATATGCTGCTGCGCAAATTCTCATCTACTGCCTGAAAAACGGCTGCAATATCAGCGATTTCATAAAAACTTACAGAATATAACAAATGAACAGGCGGCGGAAACTTCTGCCGCTTTTTTCTTGATTCCGTTTGTTTTTTGTTTGACAAAAAAAGCCTTTCGGGGTATAATGTATCCGTGATATTTTGTAAAATGCGATGAAGCGGAAAAGTAGTGAAAATTCCTGCAAAAGAGATGACAGGTCGTGGCTGAAAGCCTGTCTTGCAAAGGATTTTTTGCGAATGACACCGCAGAGCAGCCGTGCTGAAATATAAAAAGAGTAGGCTCGGACGGTAAATCCCCGTTACGGATATGAGTGAGACACTTATTCTGTGTCTAATTTGGGTGGCACCACGGCAAGTTTTTATTTGTCGTCCCGTACAGGCAGTTTCTGTCTTTTGGGTTTGCTGCTTTTTTATTTGCTTAAATACAATAAAGGAGTTGATTTAATATGGCTCTTCAAGCTTTGAAGGGAATGAAAGATGTACTTCCGAATGAAAGTGCAAAATGGCAGTATGTAGAAAGGATAATGCGTGCATTATGTGCAAAACACGGTTTTTGCGAGATACGCACACCCGTTTTGGAACACACGGAACTTTTCTTGCGCGGTGTTGGCAACACCACAGATATAGTACAAAAGGAAATGTACACATTTACGGATAAAGGCGACAGAAGCGTAACACTGCGTCCCGAGGGTACGGCAGGTGTTGCGAGGGCCTTTGTGGAACACCGCATGGCAGACGGCGCTCTGCCCGTAAAAATGTACTACCTGAATGTACCCCTCTTTCGCTATGAAAGACCGCAGGCAGGCAGACTTCGTGAACATCACCAGTTCGGCGTGGAAATGTTCGGCGCAAAGAATGCAGCGGCAGATGCAGAATGTATAGCACTTGTGTTTGAACTGATGCAGGAATTGGGCGTAAAAGGGCTTCGTGCAAATATAAACAGCATAGGCTGCCCCGAATGTCGCCCCGCATACAGTGCCGCACTCCGTGAATATCTGCACGACAATCTGGACAACCTTTGCGAAACATGCCGCACACGTTATGAGCAGAACCCCTTGCGCATACTGGACTGCAAAGAAGCAAAATGCAAGGAAATCTGCAAAAACGCCCCCAAGACCATAGACTGTCTGTGCGATGACTGTAAATCGCACTTTGAAAATTTAAAAAGCTGTTTGGACGTACTCAGTATACCTTACACCGTAAATCCCATGATAGTACGAGGGCTGGATTATTACACCAAAACAGTTTTTGAAGTGGTATCGGAGAGTTTGGGCGCACAGAGTGCAGTTTGCGGCGGAGGCCGTTACGATAATCTGGTGGAAGAAGTGGGCGGAAGTTCCATGCCCGCCGTGGGATTCGGAATGGGTATAGAAAGGCTCATCATCATGCTTGAAAATATGGGGATACATCTTCCCGAACAGAAAATGCCCGATGTGTACATTGCTTCCATGGGCGATGCAGCACAGACTGAGGCTATGAAACTCGCATACACCCTGCGCAACAACGGTATATATGCAGAGTTTGACCATGTGGGCAGAAGCTTTAAGGCTCAATTCAAGTATGCGGATAAGATAAGTGCAAAGGCTGTAATAGTCATAGGCGAAAGTGAATTGGAATCGGGCGAATACAAGCTCAAAGACATGATGCTGGGAAGTGAAACTTCATTCCGTGCAGATGATGTGTTGAATGCAGTAAAGAATATAATAGGCTAAAAGGAGAACATACATGGCAGAATTACTTTCAGGTTGGAAGCGCACTCATTACTGTGCAGAACCCGCACAAACCGAGGTGGGCAAGGAAATAACACTCATGGGCTGGGCAGGCACATGGAGAAATTTGGGAGCACTCATATTCATAGGACTGCGTGACCGCACAGGCACCATGCAGCTTATGTTTGACGAAAATAAACTCAGCGGCGAACAGTTCAAGCAGGCAGAATCCATAAGAAGCGAGTATGTGCTTGCAGTTCGCGGCACACTGCAAAAACGTACCCCCGACATGGTAAATAAGAACATGAAAACGGGCGAATATGAAGTCATAGTAAGTGAGTTCAAGATTTTGAGCACAGCGCAAACACCGCCCATTTACATAAAAGACGATTTGGACGCACAAGAACAGTTGCGCCTGAAATATCGCTATTTGGATTTACGCCGTCCCTGTATGCAGGATATACTCATAACACGTCATAATATAGCAAAGATAACGAGGGATTACTTTGCAGGAGAAGGTTTTTTGGAAGTAGAAACGCCCATGCTGCAAAAGAGTACACCAGAGGGTGCAAGGGATTATCTCGTGCCGAGCCGCGTACACCCCGGCAAGTTCTATGCACTGCCTCAGAGTCCTCAGCTTTTCAAACAGCTCCTCATGCTGTCCGGTTTTGACCGCTACATGCAGATTACACGCTGCTTCCGTGACGAGGATTTGCGTGCAGACCGTCAACCCGAATTCACACAGATAGACCTTGAAATGTCGTTCGTGGAAGAGGACGATGTAATGGGAGTAAACGAAAGATTCATGCAGAAACTCATGAAGGATACTCTCGGTATAGATATAGAGCTTCCGCTGCGCCGACTTCCGTACAGCGAAGCGATGGACAGATTCGGTTCAGATAAGCCCGACCTTCGCTTTGGCATGGAACTTCGCAACATGAGCGATATAGTGGAAAATTGCGGCTTCTCCGTATTCACGTCTGCCATAGCAGGCGGCGGCTCCGTGCGTGCAATATGTGCAAAAGGCGGCGTGGCTGCATTCACAAGGAAGAACATTGACGAGCTGACAGAGTTTGTCAAGATTTACAGGGCAAAGGGACTTGCATGGATGAGCCTGAAACCCGATGCACTCCAATGCTCATTTGCAAAATTCCTCACGGAAGAACAGATACAAAAAATACAGGAAAGAGCAGAAGCCGAAACGGGCGATATCATATTCTTTGTTGCAGATACAAGCGAAGATGTGGTGTATGCATCATTGGGCGCGCTGCGCTGCGAGCTTGCAAAGCGGCTTAACCTCATAGACCCGAACAAATATGAGCTACTCTGGGTAACGGATTTCCCGCTGCTTGAGTGGTCCGAGGATGACAGCAGATTTGTGGCAAAGCATCACCCCTTCACAAGTCCCAAGGACGAGGACATAGAGTATTTAGAGAGCGACCCCGGCAGAGTCCGTGCAAAGGCGTATGACATAGTAATGAACGGCTATGAAATAGGCGGCGGCTCCATAAGAATACACTCCCAGGAACTTCAAGAGCGGATGTTCCGTGCATTGGGATTTACAAGCGAACAGGCGTGGAACAGATTCGGTTTCCTCATGGAAGCATTAAAATACGGCACACCACCTCACGGCGGAATGGCATACGGTCTGGACAGAATAGTTATGCTCATAACGGGTACGTCCAATATCCGTGATGTCATAGCATTCCCGAAAGTGCAAACAGCATCCGACCTCATGTCGGGCGCACCCGATTTTGTGGACAACTCACAGCTTGATGAATTACATATAAGCACAAAATGCACGGAGGAGTAATATGAACGACACACTTTTGCATTTGCAGAACGGTTCGGATATACGAGGTGTTGCCATACCCCATGATGATGTCAAAGCAACTCTCACACCCGATGTGGTAAGAAAAATAGGTGCAGCCTTTGCAGAGCATGTTAAGGCGAAAAGAAACAAAGCCGAAATTACCGTCGCCGTAGGGCATGATTCCAGAATCAGCGCAAAAGAAATGTTTGATAATTTCTGTACGGGCGCAACATCCCGTGGCGCACAGATAACTTATACAGGGCTCTCATCCACCCCTGCAATGTTCATGAGCACCATACTGGAAGGATACGAGTACGATGCAGGCGTTATGATAACAGCAAGCCATCTGCCCTATGACAGAAACGGGTTCAAATTCTTTACTCGCGAAGGCGGTTTTGAGAAATCAGACATAAAAGCCATACTCACGAATGCAGCCGATATAAGCGTTCGTGATGAAAAATGTTCTTTCCGTGAGCGTGACATAATGGCGGCATATTCCGAGTTTTTGCGCCGGGTCATTATAAAAAAAGCAGGCATTGGCGATACGCCGCTTGCAGGGCTTCATGTAATAATTGATGCAGGAAACGGTGCAGGAGGATTTTTTGAAACGCAGGTTCTGCAACCCTTAGGTGCATCCACGCACGGCAGTATTTTCACAACACCTGACGGCACTTTCCCGAATCATGCACCAAACCCCGAGGATAAGACAGCTATGAAAATCTTTTCCGAAGCGGTGGTACGTGAAAAAGCAGACCTTGGCATCATTTTCGATACCGATGTGGACAGGGCAGCAGTGGTACTGTCTGACGGAAGTGAGATAAACAGAAACAAGCTCATAGCACTCATGACTGCCATAGTGATGCAGGAGCATGAGAAGCCCGTCATAGTTACGGATTCCGTGACTTCCACAGGACTTGCTGAATTTATTACAAACCATGGCGGCATACACAGACGCTTTAAGAGAGGATATCGCAATGTAATAAATGAAGCTATCCGCATGTGCAATGAAGGACACGACGCATGTCTTGCCATAGAAACATCGGGTCACGGTGCTATGCGTGAAAACTTCTTCTTGGATGACGGCGCATACATGGCAGCTCTCATAACCGCACAGCTTGCGAAAGCACATGCGCAAAACAAGAGAATTTCCGACCTCATAGCAGACCTGAAAGAACCGGCAGAGGCTGAGGAAATCCGTTTGAAGATAAATACGGAAGATTTTGCAGCATACGGCGAAAGCGTTCTTGCAGCCTTGAAAGAACGTGTGGAAAAAGAGGATGGTCTCACACTTGCACCCGACAACTTTGAAGGCGTGCGTGTGAATGCGGATAAAAATCACGGCGACGGTTGGTTTCTTTTGCGACTGTCACTGCACGACCCTGTGTTGCCGCTGAATATAGAGAGCAATTCAATGGGCGGAGTAGAAATAATACGAAATTGGATAAATGCCTTTTTGAGTGGTTTTGACAAGCTCAGCTAAGGCATGAGAGGAGAACTATGCCATATTTAGAACATGTCGGCGCAAAGCTGTACTATGAAAAAAGGGGAAATTGGGATTCCATGCACTGTCCCGTGGTACTTTTGCATGGAAACGGTGAGGATATGTCGGTGTTTGACAAAGCAACGGAGCCTCTGTATTCCCGTTTCCCGTTTCTTGCCATGGATACACGAGGTCACGGCAGATCCGACCTTTTATCGGGCGAATTCAATTTTTCCTATGAGCAATTCGCCGACGATGTTTTCGCACTGGTCACGCACCTTTGCATAAATCAGTTCGACATAGTGGGATTTTCAGACGGCGCAATATGTGCGCTCATGCTGGCGTGTAATCCCGATACCAAATCGCATGTGATGCGTGTGGTATCTGTGGGTGCAAATATAACCCCCGACGGACTGAAACCCGCTGCCATAAGGCAGATAGCACGTGAAAAAAAGATTGCCGATTCCCGTGGTGAGAAGAAAAAAAGCGCACTTTGTGAACTTATGCTCCGTGAACCGCATATCAGCACCGATGAATTAGCACGCATATATGCATCTGTCGCCGTGGTTTCAGGTTCAAACGATATGGTAAAGCCTGCCCACAGCGAACAGATTGCAAACTCCATAATTCATGCACGTGAAATCATAATAGACGGTGCAGGACACATGATACCCCAGGACTTCCCCGAAAAGCTACGCGAAATCATTTTGGACGAGCTCGACTGACGGCAAAAAGCCACACACAGCCGCAGCCTATTACGGACGAGAGTGCTATAACACAGAGTGCAAGACTGCCTTCTGCAGCCTTTGCAAAAGTTTCTGCCGCATTGGAAAAGACACTCTGACTCTGAGGAATCAGTTTTGACACAATATATGCCGCAACACCTGACACGGTAGCCATGATAAGCTTCGTGAGCAGGTATTTTTTTACGCCCAACGATACTATGGAAAATGTTTGTGCCATTATGCAAAGTCCGCCAAAACTCAGCGAGAAGCTCAAAAGCGCACAGGTGAGCGAGTAATCCAACCCAATGGAAAGCAGCATTTCGCTTCCCGAAGTCACCTCTATCAGCGAGAGCAAAAAGACAAATACGGGATTCTGTACATTCATTCCCAATGTAATGGCGCATGAAGTTATTACAGCAATGAGTACGGTAAAGAAAATAATTACACCGCACACCGTTATACTCGATTTCACACCGTCTGAAATGGCATTGCAGAGCACGGTAAAAAAACTCTTTTGCGTCTTTTCATAGCCTATATGCGAAATATTGTCTTTTTTGCCCCGTGCGAGTAAAATTACGGCAAGTGCTGCCAGATAATGCCCCGTTATCACGGGTATCACGAAAGCGTATCCGCCCGTCATCACAGAGAGTGTGCCTATCAAAAATGCGGGGCTGAGCATATTACATGCCGCACAGTACACGGGTAAATCATCCGTGTGTATCACGGAATCTTTTTCAAGCTGAACACATAATCCGCTGCCTGACGGTGCGCCCGAAAGTGCTGTTGCAAAGAAAAGCGGAAGCCTGAACCCCTTTCCCGCAGCACCCATTATTCCGCTTTCACGCAGCAGCGATATGCACACGAAAAAAGGAAAGACCGACGGCATTACATAACACAGCCATAAGTCAAAACCGTACAGTGCGGCATCTGTACATATGTTGCCGAAAAAAATCAGAAAAAATGCAAGCACAAGTGCCGCTATCACCCAAACTTTTTTTACCTTAACATTCATATGACAAACTATGCTTGCAGTACACCGCATATGTACGATATAATCATGCAAATATACTGAAAAGCGAGAATAAAACATGCTTACAATTTTCAATCAAAAGAAACTTGCATCCACCGATTCCATGGAAGAAACCCGATGCATAACGGATACGTTGGAAAAACATAATCTGGAATACTATGTAAAAACACTGCGTGCGGGCGGTAATGCCGTCATTTCGGGCTATGTGGATGCGCGCACCGTAGCAAAAGTCTCCCTGTATACTCAAACAACCAATTCAAGCGGCGGATACATATATGTGATATATGTTCGGAAAAAAATATTGCAGAAAAACATTATACATGCTATAATGTGTGTGGATTATTGATCATGGAGGATTATATATGAAAGCTATAAGAATGTTCATCGGTATTGCAATCATCCTCGCTACCGTCATGGCACTTTGTCCTGCTTCTTTGGCAAAGAGTCACAACGTGGAAGAGTTGAAGTTCAGCATAGACCTGCCTGACACTTGGACAGTTGCTACCCGTACCGAATTTGATGAAAAATTCACAAAGAGCTACTTTGATAAAGATAAAGACGCTTGGCAGAGGTTCATGAAGCTGTATGATTACTACCTCTTTGCAGCCGCTGTGGGCAGCGGTGACGCTCAGTATGAGATATGCGTATCTTCGTATGACGATTTTGAGGAAAAAATCGACTACTCGGACCTCTATGACTTCGAGCTTGAAATGACAGCAAAAGCATCATATAAGGCTAATGTAAATTCAGAAGGTTCCACCACCGTTTATTCCGATTACACCGTAATAAAGGGTGCAGAGACCAATTACATAGTCTTTAACTATCAAGACGTGGACACCGAGGGAAATCCCATGTACGGCCGCCTTTATCACACGGTTATGAATGGATTCGCCATAGACTTTGACCTCAATGCGTACGAGAAACTGTCAGACGATTATGTTGATGTATTTGACGCAGCAGTGGCTTCCGTACAGTACGATGAAATTCCCGTTCCGGATGCACCCTGGTATGAATTGAGCGACCGCACGAAAAAGGACCTCATATACATAGCACTTTTAATACTCGCAATCGCCTTGGTTGTGGTAATAATAATATTCATCATCTCAAAGGTGAAAGAGCGCAAAGAGTTTAACCGTGCAGCAGAGGAGGCGGTGCGTGCAGCAGCAGAAGCAAACGCAGATGCAGAACCGCTAAATGATTCGGAAACGGAAACTGAATAAACACACAGCATTTGCTTTACAGCACGGGCATATACCTCGCATACAGTATATGCCCGTTTTTTTAGGAGGTTTTTTATGTCTGCAACAAAGTTAAAATCGTTTTATGTACTCGATATCCTCAGAAAATACTCCGATTCGGAACACAGACTGACAGCAGAGAACATATGCTCACTCTTAAAATCGGAATATTCCGTATCAGCAGAGCGAAAGGGCATATACAGAGATATCGACGCACTGGGTGAATACGGTGTTGACATAAAAAAAACCTCCACGGGCTTTTTTGTGGATACGAGAGTGTTCCGAGTTGCGGAAATACGACTCCTTGTATCTGCCATTCAGGCGGCTTCATTTATTACTCCCGATAAGGCGGCAATGCTCACAGAAAAACTGTCATCGCAACTCAGCGTTCATCAGGCAGAACAGATAATCGGCAAGTCGCACATAGGTGTGGTGAAGTACGAAAGTAATGAGGTGTACAAAACCATTGAGACCGTGAACAACGCCATCTCGGGTCACCGACAACTCTCTTTTTATTATTACAAAAAGAATCTCTCAAAACAGGATGTGCCGCAACACAACGGTACAAGATATTTGGTCAGCCCGTACGCCATGATATGGCATATGGATAACTATTATTTGGTGTGCAATTCGGCAGGGCATGAGGGACTTACACATTTTAGAATAGACAGAATAAAAGGCGCATATCCCGAACAAATTCCTTGGCGGCATTTCAGCGAAGTTTCGGAATACAAACTCAGATTTGATGCATCGGATTATGCAAAAAAATGCATAAACATGTTCGGCGGTGAGATAACCACCGTAACACTCCGATGCAAAAATGCACGCATAACCGAAATATTGGACAAGTTCGGAAATTCCACCCCCCTGCGCCGTGACGGAAACGAGCATTTCATAACCATTGTGGATGTTGCAATGAGTACGGGCTTTCTGTCTTGGGTTGCACAGTTTTTCGACGGCATAGAAATAATATCGCCCGCAAGCGCAAGAAATGCGTTGAAAGAGTACTTAAAACAGACACTCACTCTGTATGAATAAAACACATTCAAAGTCATATATGAGTGCGCATTATGCTTGACATTTTCGCACTTTTAATGTAATATTATTATTGGATAAATAGGAAAGGAAGTGGCTATATGGAATCCAGACACTTATTACAACCGAGCGATTTTTCAATCGCTGAAATAAATGATATGTTACGACTTGCAAAACGCATTATCCAAAACCCGATTGCTTATTCGGAGGTTTGTAAAGGGAAAGTGCTTGCGAGTCTTTTTTATGAGCCTTCCACCAGAACTAAATTCTCCTTCGACACTGCAATGCTCAGATTGGGTGGACAAGTCATAGGCTTTTCAGACCCCACCACATCCAGCACCGCAAAAGGTGAAACGGTGGCAGACAGCGCACTCACCATTTCAAAGTACGCAGATATCATAGTGGTTCGTCACCCCAAAGAGGGTACCGCAAGGCTTATGTCCAAACACGCAGAATGTCCCGTCATAAATGCGGGCGACGGCGGTCACATGCATCCCACACAGACGCTCACAGACCTACTCACCATAGTGAGTTATAAGCCTGAAATAAAAGACCTCACCGTGGGCGTTTGCGGCGACTTAAAATTCGGCAGAACCATACATTCACTGGTTACATGCCTTGCAAGATTTGAAAACATCCGCTTCGTATTCATTTCTCCCGATGAATTGAAAATGCCCGTTTATGTGAAAGACGAACTGAACAAGATGGGTGTTGAATACACAGAAACCAGCAGTCTGGATGAGTCCATTGGTTCTCTTGACATCTTGTACATGTCAAGAGTGCAGCGTGAAAGGTTCATATCGGAAGAAGACTATTTGCGCTTGAAAGACTACTTCATACTGACAAAGGAGAAGATGAAGCACGCCAAGGAGGACATGATAGTCATGCATCCGCTGCCCCGTGTAAATGAAATAGCCACAGAAGTGGACAGCGACCCCAGAGCCGTGTATTTCCACCAGGTGAAGTACGGCATGTATGTGCGAATGGCACTCATTATGACGCTTTTGGGCATAAAAGACCCACTCTGCGAATAATAAAACAGGAGGCATAACATGATAAATGTATCAAAACTCAAAAAAGGTATCGTTATAGACCATATAACCGCAGGCAAGGGTTATAAAATTTTCAGACAGCTTAATTTGGACGAGCTGGATGCCGTGGTCGTTTTAATGCGAAATGTGGACAGCGCAAAAAAAGGTAAAAAAGACCTCATAAAAATTGAAACCGACTTACAGATAAATTTTGATGTGTTGGCTCTCATTGACCCCGGTGTTACCGTTACATATGTATTGGACGGCGAGAAGGTGAAGAAAGTAAAGCTCACTCCCCCGAATGAAGTTATAGATATTCTTTCATGTAAAAACCCTCGTTGTATTACGAATCAAGAGCACATAGAACATGTACATTTCAGATTGGTAAATGCCGAGAAAAAGCTTTATGCATGTGAATTCTGTGACGCACAGACAAGTCTATGATTACTAACTACATAAACGCCAGGATAATTGATAAAAACAGCAACTACCTCGGCTGCGTAACCGTAAATGACAAAATAATAGTATATGCAGGCCCCGAATCCGACTGTCCTTATAAAGAGCCAGACAACACCGTGGATGTAAAAGGGTATGCACTCATGCCCTCTTTCATCGACATGCACTGTCATCTGCGTGACCCCGGCTATCCCGAAAAAGAAACGCTGGAAACGGGTATGCGAGCTGCCCTTGCAGGCGGATACACCACATTGTGTGCCATGGCGAACACACGTCCCGTCTGTGCAACTCCTGACGCCGTAAAGTCAAATACCGAACGTGCTGAAAAGATGCAAATGTGCCGACTTATACAGTGTGCAGCGGCAGGATATGACTTGCATGACGAAACCCCCACCGATTACGCCGCACTCTCAAAAGTCACACGCATAATTTCAAATGACGGTGTCACCATATTCAGCGATGAATTTATGTCCAATCTGCTCATTGCATCTACGGATTACGGTTTTATAATAAGTACCCACTGTCAACCCGAAAGACACATTGTGGCACGAGATATAGCACTGCTGAAAAAATTAGGCGGCAATCTGCACATAGGTCATATAAGCCGCAGCGAGACGGCACAAATGGTACGGGAAGCAAAGGCGCAAGGACTTTCTCTTACATGCGAAATTACGCCGCATCATCTCTTTGCCCATGATTTGGATTACAAGGTGAATCCGCCCATACGGACGGAAGCCGATGTTTGTGCGCTCATTGCAGCCATAAAGGACGGGACGGCGGACTGTCTGTCCACGGACCATGCGCCCCACACCCCCGAGGATAAGGAAAAGGGATTGGCAGGCATATCGAACATAGAACATGCCATGCAGATTTACCTCAAAGTTTTCTTTGACAACAACATCTCCCTGAAGCGTTTTTCCGAAATGACGTCCTACACCCCGGCAAGACTTTTGCGCATGAATGCGGGTCTGATAAAATGCGGATATCTGGCAGATATAGTGATTGCAGATACGGAGTGCAAGGGATTTATAGAAAAGGACAAAATGATTTCACGCTCTCATAACACGCCGTTTGACGGCAGGGAAGTGAGAGGAAAAGTTTTAAGAACCATATGTGGAGGAAAAGTAAAGTATGATAATGGACTTCTTGGCTGAAAAAGCCGTAAAATCCCCCGTTTGTGTGGGGCTGGATACCAAGTATGACTTTTTGCCCGACTATCTGAAAAATGCGGATGCAACAAAAGGTGAAAAAATATTTGAGTTTAACCGCAAGATAATTGACTCAACCTTTGATGAATGTGCATGTTATAAGGTTCAGATAGCATGTTATGAGGCGTTGGGTTTGGAAGGCATGACAGCTTTTGCAAAGACGGTAAAATATGCCCGTAAAAAGGGTGCCATAGTGATATCCGATGTGAAGCGTGGAGATATTTCATCCACGGCAGCACAGTATGCAAAGGGACATTTTACGGGCGACTTTGAAACGGATATAATGACTGTGAACTCATATATGGGCGAAGATGCGGTATCCCCGTACTATGACTATTTACCTGAAAAAGGTCTGTTTCTGTTGATTAAAACATCCAATCCGTCGAGCGGCGACATACAGGACATACGCACACAAGACGGTGAACCCGTATATATTCGTATGGCGAAAAAAGCCGAACAGTGGGGCGAAAAATTCATTGGCAAGAGCGGTTTTTCTGCCATAGGCGCAGTTGTGGGACTCACTTACCCTGCCGAGTTTTTGGAGATAAAAAAACATATGCCGCACACATTCTTCCTCATCCCGGGCTATGGCGCACAAGGCGGCACGGGCAAGGACATAGCAGAAGTATTTGCAGACGGTGTTTGCGGCGTTGTAAACTCGTCCCGTGGTCTTATCACCGCTCACAAGGGCAAGTCTGAGGGAGAGGATTTCAATGTTTATGTGCGTGAAGCCGTACTGAAAATGAAAGAGGATATACAGAAATGGCTTTGATTCTGCAAAACGTCGCACTTTGCAACAACACGTATAAGATGACCGTATCCATGCCCACATCCTCCGATTTGGGCGTGAGCGGCCAGTTTTATATGATAAAGGTTTCACCCGAACACTCGTGTGACCCACTGCTCTCAAGGCCTATAAGTATATTTGATACGGACGAGTCCAATCATACCGTCACATTCCTGTACATGGTAGTAGGCAGAGGTACTGAACTTATGAGCCGCATGAAACAGGGAGATGAACTCACCCTCACAGGACCGTTGGGGCATGGTTATCCGCATTTTGATACCGATGTCACTCTCATAGGCGGCGGCGTGGGTGCAGCACCGCTTTATCTGTTTGCAAAGGAGCATAAGGCACTGTACCCCCAAAGAAAGATACTCATGCATATAGGTTTCCGCAACGAAAACGAAGTTTTGCTCACGGATGATTTTGCAGCCCTGTGCAATGGAGTTAAGCTAAATGTGGGCGGCTATGTCACGGATGATGTGGACTTTGAGAGCAGTTCTCTCTTTTACACATGCGGCACCATGCCCATGATGGCAGCGGCGGCAAAACATGCATCTGCACACAAGAAAACTCTTTATGTTTCACTGGACACGCATATGGCGTGCGGAGTTGGGGCATGTTTGGTATGCACGTGTAAAACTCAGGACGGTACGAAAAAAAGAGCGTGCAAAGACGGTCCCGTGTTTGAAGCCTCACAGGTGTATGACGCAGAAAAGGGGTGTTTTTATGAGTAATCCTTTGAAAACATATCTGTGCGGAGTGGAAATGCAAAACCCTGTTATCGCAGCATCGGGTACATTCGGATTCGGCGCAGAGTATGCGGAGTTTTTCGATGTAAAGAAGCTGGGCGGCATAAGCGGAAAAGGCCTAACCCTCCAAGGTTCGCAAGGCAACAGCGGTATGCGCATACATGAAACACCCGCCGGGATAATGAACAGCATTGGTTTGGAGAACCCCGGTGTACGGCATTTTGTTGAAATAGAATCAAAAAAAATGCGTGAATACTCGCCCTGCATATCCATAGCCAATCTGGGCGGTCACAGTGAGCACGATTACACAGAGGGTGCAAGAATGTTGAACGATGCCGACATCGACATACTGGAACTTAACATTTCATGCCCGAATGTGAAATGCGGCGGCATGGCATATGGAATACTTCCCGAAACTGCCGCAGATATCACGAGAAAGGTAAAGGCTGTTACCCGTCATCCGCTCATGGTGAAGTTGTCCCCGAACGCTCACGACATACAGGCGGTGGCAAAGGCGGTAGAAGATGCAGGTGCAGATGCGGTATCGCTCGTAAACACATTCTTGGGACTTGCCATTGACACGGCACGAAAAGCACCCGTTTTCAACAATATAAATGCAGGCGTATCGGGGCCATGCATAATGCCCATTGCCCTATGCATGGTACATAAGGTGTGCAAGAGTGTGAAAATCCCCGTGGTGGGTTTGGGCGGAATACGAACAGCAGATGATGCTTTGCAATTTATAATGGCAGGTGCAACTGCCGTGCAGGTGGGCACTTCAACATTTGCAGACCCGTATGCAATGCTGAAAATAATAGACGGCTTGGAAAAATACTGCACGGAGCAAGGACTTTCAAACATATCGCAAGTGCGAGGAATAATATAAGAATTTAAGATAGGAGAGCAAAAAATGAGCGAATCAAACAACATCAAAATACTCAAAGAGTCAGAAGCATTCTTGGAAGGACACTTTCTTCTTTCATCGGGCAAGCACAGCGGCGGTTACTGCCAGTGCGCACATCTTCTCCGCTTCCCCGACAAGGCAGCCGAGGTTCTGCACGATGTGGCAGAGAAACTGCGTGATCTTAAAATAGATAAGGTTTGCGGCCCCGCAATGGGCGGCGTCATTGTGGCATATGAGCTGGGTCGTCAGTTGGGCGTGGAGAGCATATTCACGGAGCGTGTGGACAATGTGATGACACTGAAACGGTTTACCGTGAACCCCGGTGATAAAATCGTCATAACAGAAGACGTGGTTACCACAGGAAAATCCACCATGGAAACCGTAAAAGTCTTAGAGGACTTGGGTGCTGAGGTGGTAGCTGTTGCATGTATAGCAGACAGACGAGCAGAAAACAGTGCGCTCACCCTCCCCGTGTACAGCGCAGTCAAGCTGGATATAAAAGCATATGACGCCGAAGAATGCCCCATATGCAAGGAGGGCAAACTCCCCCTTGTGAAACCGGGCAGCAGGAAACAGTAATTTTATATTTTGAATTTCTTATGTGTGGGAGTCCTTTCTTTTCACGGGAAAGGATTCCCTATTCGTTTATGGCGAACACTTCTATCACGCCTTTTGAGAATATCCTCCGCATTATTCTGCACTTGTCCGCTCAGATTGCTTCTGCATATATCCTTCAAGACTGAGCCGGAAAAACTTTTACCGAAATTTAATATTTGCAAGAAAATGCATAAAGCCCTTGAAATTGCATAAAATGTATGCTTTAATATTGATTGGAGTACTTTCGGCGCTCTAATATATGAAAGGACAAGCCTACCTGTGAAAAAGCAAACCTATGCTTATGTAAAGTGGATAATCGCTGCAGTTTTGGTACCGGTAATTATTTTCGGTATCACCACTTTTCTTGCGCAAAATGAGAAGATGCAGGAGCGTGAGGCAGAGCAGAAGCAGCTTTTGGAAGAACAGAAAGCACTGGAACTTGAAAAAAACAGGCTTGAACTTTTAGCCCAGTATGTTGGAACAGAAGAATATACAGAGTATTACGCCCGATATCGAATGGGATATATGAGCGAGGATGAACTCATTTTTGAAGATTAAGGTCTCATGATATTTTTCAGAACCTCCGTGACGGTCATTTCTCTCACCGTTACGGAGTTTTTTTCGTATGTGCACAGTGAAATCACTGTGTCACAAAAGTCAGTCTGGAATATATGAGCAGCTTTTTCTCCGTTTTTGAATACAAAACCATCGTGTATGCTCAGGCTCAAAAGTGATGTCCCTCCAAAAAGCCCACAACCGCAAAGTTTCAGATACGCTTCTTTTCCGCTCCAAGAATGAATAACTCCGCAACTATCCTCAGCGGACAGTATTCGCCTGCACATGCTATCACTAAGTTCCCTTTTTTGCTCTATATCTGCCCCCACTTCACACTCGGACACCGCACAAAGCGCAAAATCGCCGCTGTGTGAGAACGAAAAATGCAAGCCGCCGTCACGCAAACGGGGCTTGCCTCTTTCATCTTTTATTATGTTGAGCGGAAACGCAGACCTATGCAGCATGGCAAAATCCAAAAGCAGTTCCACTCCGTATGAAGTGCGCCTGTCCGACTCACGCAGATACTTTTCCGTACGCTTGCGTCTCTCGTCCGTTATGAGCTTTTTCACAGACTCGTCCTCTGTGTTCAGCCCTTTGGTATCCAAGACGAATATTTCTGCCATATTACAAGCGAGTGCCGGCAGGTATGGAGTCGTCCACAAATATAACCTTTGTGCCGCAGCTTCCGTTTGACGCAGCCATGAGCATACCACAACTCACCACGCCTGAGAACTTATGGGGTGCTAAGTTTGCTATTATGATTATCTTCCTGCCTATGAGCTGTTCGGGAGTGTATATGCCACGGATATTGGTTACAATTACCCTGCCGCCCATGCCGTCGTCCAATGTGAGTTTCAGAAGATTGCGTGATTTCTTCACTTCTTCGCATTCCAAAACTTTTACCACACGGAAATCCATTTTCTCATAGTCGTCCAGTGTAATTTCGCCTCTCATTTCGGGAATTTCGTCGGGTTCCGTCTGAACTTTGTCCTCTGCCAAACAGCTTGCCGCTGCCGTGTTATCATCTTCCTTTTCGGGTTCTCCCGAAAAGTCCAACAGCCATGCGTATGATTCCAATTCAATGGAGTACAGGAAAAGGTACAGACGAGGCCCTCTCTCCTTGCCCAAGATAAGCTGATATACATTCTTGAAAAACTCGCCCTGTGCCGCTTTTTTTGCCTTTGCATCCAGCTCGCCTCTCACCTGTGTGGGAACAGAGTATATAAAAGTATTAAGCTCGTCCAAAGTACAGTTTTTGTTGTTCAGAAGATACTCTCTTAAAACCTCTATCTCTTTCTTTGATTCGTCCGAAAGTGTGAGATAGTAATTCCAATTTCTCTTTGTAAGCAACTTATTTAAGCTCTCGGGCGAACACTGCTCTGCCCAGAATTTTGCAAGCTCCAAACGGGATGCAAACTGCTCCACCGTGTAAGGCGTGCCTATTTTCTCAAAGATTGTAGCCACCATATCGGGGTTAAAGTCCACAATGGAACCCAAAGACACAAGCTGTGACATGGGTACGGTTTCAAACTCTCTGCCGTCTATGAGGCAATTATACATTATGCCCTGTACATAGTCGTCCGCCGTACCGTCTTTCACTGCTGTATACATCTTGTCGAACTCATTGTATTGACGCAGTATCCCGTCATCAAAACAGAAATCAAACGCTTTAAGCGGTTCGGATTTGGAATAAAGCCACAGTATAACTTCGGGCTGATATATGTGCAGCAAAACTTCGGGGGTGAGGTTTAATCCCGATGAACCCGACATTTTACCCGTTTCGCCCTTTATGCCTATGAACTCATAACCCTGAAATTCGGGGGCTTCATAATCAAATATTTTCTTTGCAATAATACGGCTCGTCTGATAACTTCCGTTTGGACTTGCATGGTCTTTTCCACCGGGTTCAAAGTCCACTCCCTCTGCTTTCCAACGCATGGGCCAGTCTATTTTCCAAGCCAGCTTGCAGTTGAAATCCTTTGTGAAGTCTATCTTTCCTTTGTGACCGCACTTGCACTCATACACTGCCTGTGTGCAGTCGTCTGAAAGTGAAATGATGTGCGTGGTGTCCCTATGACATTCTGCACAGTACAAAGACACGGGATAATAGCCCTCACGCTCCTCGGCTGTGGAATCCTGTGTGCGGAAACTGTCCAATATATCAAAAATTTCATGGCGGTGACGCAGTGCATGTACAATCTGCTCAGCATATCTGCCGCTTCTGTACTCCTCTGCCTGGCGACGGAATTCTATATCAATGCCAAAAGCAGCAAACGAACGCTCAAACTCCGCTTCAAAGTGTGCTGCATAGCTGTCATGACATCCAAAGGGGTCGGGTGCGTCCACATACGGCATTCCCACATATTTTCCAAAGTCGTCACGCACTGCCGCAACATTTGCAGGCACTTTACGCAGGCGGTCAAACTCGTCCCACGAAAAGAGCAGCTTTGCTTTCTTCCCTGCCTTGCGCAATGCTTTACATACGAAGTAAGCTGTGGCAATATCACGGAAATTTCCTATATGCACAGATCCTGACGGACTGATTCCTGCTGCACATACATATTCTTCCTTATCGGGACGCTTTGCTATAATTTTAGCTGCTATTTCTTCAGACCAATGCATATCTGTTTGTACCTCCAAGCAATACATTTATAATTCAACTACTATATTCTATCCGCAAAACGCCGTATTGTCAACAGCAACCATCCATTTGTAACGGCTTGTATCCTCAACACTTCATGAAAAATAAATCCGTACACGTTTCATACCTCCGACTTGGACGATAAAAAATTTCAGAGACATAATTTGGGCTCATACTTGTAAACTTTACACATACGTTGTATAATTATGTGTAGAGAAAAATACCATGCGGAGGTTATTTTATGGATATAAACTGCAATCTTATCAATTTTTTAAACGGCTGTCATTCACAGTACCATGCCATAGACAGCATAATGAAAATATTGGACAAAAACGGCTTTTTACAGGTTCAGCCAAACGATAATCTTACCCCCGGCGGCAAGTACTACATCACACGCAATTATTCGTCAATAATCGCATTCGTACTTCCCCAAACAACACCCGACGGTTTCCTCGTTTCCGCAAGTCATAGTGACTCACCCACTTTTAAGGTGAAAAATAATGCGGAACTTAGTGTTGAGGACAAATATGTAAGATTAAATACCGAGCGTTACGGCGGTATGCTGTGTGCACCTTGGCTCGACCGTCCCTTGACCGTGGCAGGCAAAATACTCGTGTCATGCGACGACGGCATAAAGACCGTACTCGTGCATGTGGATAAAGACCTGCTCATAATTCCGAACGTTGCAATCCACATGAACAGAAATGCAAACACGGGTTTTGAGTACAAAGCAAATCAGGACATGCTTCCCCTTTTCGGCGGCAAGGACAGCAAGGGCAGTTTCATGAAAATCGTTGCAGAAGCAGCAGGCGTGAACGAAGACGACATCATAGGCACGGATTTATACCTCTGCTTGCGTGAGGGCGGAAAAGTGTTGGGCGCAAACGGTGAATTTATCGCAAGCGCAAGACTCGATGACTTGGAATGTGCATACACATCTTTGGAAGCTTTCACAAGTGCCATGACACCTGAGAGTCACGCACTCATATACATGGTGGCAGATAACGAGGAGATAGGCAGCGACACCAAACAAGGTGCAGGTTCCACCATGCTGCGTGATGTGCTTGCCATGATAAAAAATGCATACGGCATGAACGACACAAGCATTGCAAACGCATTGGAGCAGAGTTTCATGCTCTCATGTGACAACGCACATGCACTTCATCCTAATCACACCGAGTATGCAGACCCGTCGGACAGACCCGTATTAAACGGCGGTGTGGTAATAAAATACGGTGTGCGTTATGCCACGGACTCGGTTTCCGAGGCTATGTTCAGGCAAATTTGCAAGCTTGCAGATGTTCCCGTACAGACCTACTCTAACCGCTCCGACATGGCAGGCGGCTCCACTTTGGGCAATATTTCAAACACCAAGGTTTCACTCAACACCGTGGATATAGGTATTGCACAGCTTGCAATGCACTCATGTTATGAACTTGTGGGTGCTCATGATACATGCGCCATGATGAATGCAATACAGGCATTTTATAACTGTGATATAAAGCATAACGGAAACGGCAATTACTCAATTACAGTGAGAAAGTGATATGAGCAAATTCAAGCCCATTCCGAAAAAGATACATAAGCCCATACGCCACTCCCGTGTGATAACGGCAACGCCCACGGGATACAAGCCCAAACTGCGCAAACTCTCAAATACGAGAGAAGCCACACCCATCCCTCACAGGCAAACCTTTTTCCGCAGGAAGCATGTGCCTGTGCCCAAGGCACCGCCCGCATATAAACATAAGTCGGACAATACGCTGAGCGGCAAATTTATCGTACTGCTTTTGGTTCTGGCAGGGCTTATTGCAGCGTTTGTACTTTTGCTTATGTATTTAATGTAACGCTATCTATGCATTGAAATTGTAAATTTTATACTCGGCACAAAGATTTCCTCTTTTGTGCCTTTTTCTATTGACGAAACTAAAAATTCATAGTGCAATGGGTACGCCAAACAAACTTAGATGACGACAATACGGATAAGCAGTCAACTACCGATACGGACAAGAAAAAAGATGATGCAACAATGGGTGAGAAAATGGCACTCGATTCTGCTGAAAATTATTTGAGCTTTATGGGATTCTCAAGGAAAGGTCTTATAGATCAACTTGAATTTGAAGGATACACCACAAAAGAAGCTACTTATGCTGTCGATAACTGCGGTGCCGACTGGAAAGAACAGGCAGTCAGAGTTGCAAAAAACTATTTGGATACTATGCCATTCTCAAAGAAAGAGCTGATAGACCAACTCGAATTTGAGGGATTCACATCCGAAGAAGCCGAATACGGCGTAGAACAGGCATATAGATAATTCGTCTCTATATTATTAAACGGGAGTTTTCTGATAGACTCCCGTTTAAATGCGGTGTACATCAATACACTGCTATCGCTTGGTGCATGATGATTATTCCGAATAAGTTACGCATATGATTCCGCTTTCACATCCTGCACCACTTCAAAGTCCTCAAAGACCTGTTCCGTCATACACTTTTTAGTGTTGTTCATGCCAAGTCGCAGATTCATATTCGGAAGGCCGCTGCCTCGCATACAGCCAAAGCAGGATATTATTATATTTTCCAGTGCGCCCCTTGCTTCTCTTGAAATCGGGTGTGCAATGTCCGTGAATGTACCGTTCGGCAGTTTCCTGCTGGGCATTGCCAGGAAGCAACCGCCCTCTGCATTGCTGATAATCTTGATGTCATGTATCACCATCATGTCGTCAAATGTTACCGAAGCAACGCCTTCAAGTCTGGTACCCGTTTTGGTGTCCCGTATCTGTACGCTTGTAATTATCATAGTTTTCTGTCTCCTGTCTTAATTGTTTTATTTATTGAAAACCCTTACGGATATTCATTTCTTCTCGCTCCTGTATGTGCGCTTTGTGCTTTTTGTCATGCTGCGAACCCGCACACACACCACACTCATATCGTCAGGTGCCCCGTCGTATGAAGCCAAATCCAAAATCTCGTTTGCAATTTCATTGGGAGTTTTATCTGCCGTCACATGCTCTGATATGGCAGCCACAAGTCCCGTTCCCAATGCGTCCGTAACTCCGTCCGTGAGGATAACGAACATATCCCCGTCCTGTGTAGGCATCTTTTTTACGGTGGGTACTACCTCGTCCAATATTCCGAGCGGCAGCGACTCACCACATATGTCATGCACAGAACCGTCACGCACTAAAAATGACGGCGGCGCGCCCAATTTCACAGCTGTTGCAAGCGAAGTACGTCTGTCAATTATAACGGCGTCAAGTGTGGCATACAACTCTGCACTCCCGCATGATATGAGCCGTCTGTTTGCACATGCCACGCTGTCATATGTGTTGAACCCTGCCCGTATATTTTCCATAAAGCATTCTATGGCTGCACGACTTTCATTGTGAGCAAGTATGCCGCTGCCCATGCCATCGCTGACTGCTGTTACGTGCCTTGTGTTTAAATCAACTGCTTCTACACTGTCGCCCGTGTGTGCACATCCGTTTTTCGGAATGCACGCCATGCCCACCTCCACGGATATTACAGGCGGTGTTGACTTCTCATCCGTCATGGCGTCCAGTATATCCGATACTGCACCTAAATGCCTTATGGCAAACTGTCCGTCATTTTGCCTGGGATACTTTGCAATGGCGCCGCTCACACCGTCTGTTACACGGGCTAAATCCCGTATCCTGCGCCTCATGCGGTTATCCGAGAGCATATGCATATTTACGGATATGCAAGCATCACAAAAACTCAAAGCCCTTGCAGGTACACATAGAAAAATTATAGCCCCCATGAGGCAGTCAAGCGGTTTCATGCAATGAGATATAACAACCCCTACCACAGCACTTACAGCAAGGAAAGTACCTGCAACAGCCACACGTCCAGTCTTTTTTACCAGATAGCACAGCACGCATGAAAGCGACATCACACCGAGGAGAGTAACCGAAAAACCGTTTGCACCGTAACATGCCCCAAGCGACATTATAAGTGCCATACACATGCCGTTTATTCCCGACATACACGCAGAAATCTGTACAGCAACGGCTGCCGCCACAACGGACAGTGAAAAGTACTCCGTGACAGCAGGCGATAAAAACAGCACTACCATAGCAAGAAGAAGACTGAAACTAAAAAGTGACTCCTCAGTCGGCAGTCTTTTTTTCCGCATCAACACCCGAAATACACAAATACCGTTGTACAGAATAAGTACCGCCCCAACCGCTGCCAAAGCATAAAGCGGCACTTCCATGCATTCTTCAAAGCTGCCGTTGTGAACAAATATCATGCACAGCATACTTATCACCAGTATGAGTATGCGGTCGAACATCCGAATCTTTTTGCCCTGCCACAGATTCCATATAAAGTTCAGTATGAAACATATGCACAGCGGCAAAAGTGACCCGTATGACGCACATATGAGATTGCCGCACAATGCACCTGCAAAAGCTGCATATCCGCCCTGACCTATCTGAAAAAAAGCGGCAACAACAGCACATGCAAAAGGCGAAATGTCACCCACACAGAATATGCCGCTCAAAAGTCCGAGGACAAAAGGCGCAAGAAAATATCCTGCATCATTTGCTTTTTCCGGTAGTTTTTGCAGCCACTTGTGCATATCATGTATCCTCTCATATTTTATATGGGCATTATACACATGTGATTTGTAATGCTTGTGTCGGAAGAATGCTAAAAAACATGTCGCAAACACCAATCGAGAGTATGACATTCTCTCTATGTATTCAAAACCGTTTATGCATACTTCGTCTTGTATAGAAAATTCCGGTGAGACCGCACACTCTCAAACGCGTTTGGGGATAATATATCTTTCAAAAATAAATGAAAAAGCCCTTGACACAGTGCTCCCATATAAAGTAAAATATATATCTGAGTGTACATGCTCATATAGCAGGCGTGTACGACTGAATAAACTTAAACCAAACAGAAAGAGGTGTATTACAATGTTACGCACTTATCAGCCCAAGAAAAGACAGAGAAAAAAGGTTCATGGCTTCCGTAAGCGCATGTCAACCAAAAACGGCAGAAACGTACTTGCACGCAGACGTTCAAAGGGCAGAGCAAGACTGTCTGCTTAATTAACGATTAAGCGTAATGAAACGCCGTTACTCGTTAAAAAGAAACAAAGAATTCAGGTATGTTTATCGTACAGGTAAATCCGTGGCATGCAGGTGTCTGGTGATTGTTTTCAGGAAGAACAACACAGGACTTCTGCGTGTCGGTTTTTCCGTGAGTAAAAAGATAGGCAACAGTGTAACTCGAAATCGTATAAAGCGCAGACTTCGCAGTGCGTTTTCAAGCTTTATACCGGCAATAAACCCGAACTTCAACATAATCGTAATCGCCCGCCAGCCCATACTCAGTTGTGAATTCAGCCGGATTATCGAGTCCTTTGAATACACGCTGGACAAGGCGGGGCTTTTGTGTATGAAAGAGGACGCAACTCAAAAAGAGTCCCAAAACGTGTGATGAAGACAGTTTTGATTAAACTCATACTTTTTTACAGGAAGTATATCTCCGGTCTTTTTCCGCCATGCTGCCGTTTCACACCCACTTGCAGTCAGTACGCACTGCAAAGTTTGGAGTATTACGGAGCATTTCGAGGTTCACTGATGGCAATAAAGCGCATATTGCGCTGCAATCCGTTTTGCAAGGGAGGGTATGACCCGGTTCCTCTCCCTCATGACAGTGATAAACCGGGTGCGTAAACCGTGATTTTTACATCCGTCGGTGTTTACATAAATAATACGAAAAGAGGATTCTGATTTGACAGGTGATTTCTTTCTTACGCAGTGGTTCTTTCTCGGAATGAGATGGCTATGCGAAAATGTACTCAGCAATAATATTTTTCTTACTATACTCATAAGCACGGTTCTTCTTCGTCTGCTCACGCTGTTTTCAGACATAAAGCAGCGCAAGTCATCTGCAAAGACGGCAGAGATTCAACCCCAATTAGAAGTGCTCAACAAACGCTATGCCAACGACCCGCAGAGGCTTCAACAAGAACAGGCAAAACTCATGAAAGAGAGTGGCGTCAGCATGTTCAGCGGCTGTCTGCCCATGATACTCACTCTCGTACTTTTATTCTGCTTCATTGCGGCATTCAGATTCTGGGGTTTTGAGCAAGATGTAAAAACTCTGACTGAAACCAGTGCAAACATTGCAGTTGCCATGAAAGGCTTAGGTTATGCAGAAGCGGACGATACGGATGCAGAATGCATGGACAAGCTCAGCAAACTGGATAAAAATAAAGTAGATAAAGTGTATGAGGAGACGGCTATATCCGAAACCGCTAAAAATTCGGAATTTTTATGGATAAACAACATCTGGCAGCCCGATAACGGTTTCTCACCCGTGGTAGTACCCGCCGAAACTTTCTTCGGTGCAAACTATAAGAGTACAAAAAAGCTCATATACTTTGAAGAGCATCCCGAGGAGAAGGAGAAACTGAAAGAACTCGGAATCTTCTATGACGAAACAGAAGGTTACAAGGACATGAGCAAAGATGAGCAGAAGAAACTGCAAGATGCTGCATATGCAAGGTATAACGAGCTCATGACACCCCTGACACTGCATCACAGCGGACATAATAACGGTTGGTTCATACTGCCCGTACTGTCCACTCTGTTCCAGTTGTTGTACATTTGGTATAACCAGAAGCACACACCTCAGGCTGCAAGCAATGCACAGGGTCAGGGTTCTATGAAGCTCATGCTGTACATAATGCCCGTAATGTCATTTGTATTCTGTTTGAGCTACACGGCAGCGTTTGCTCTGTACTGGACATTAAGCAGTATTACCATGCTCATTGTAAACATACTACTTGCAAAATTTATGAAAACCAATAAGAAAAACACAATCAAGACTAAGAAGGAGGCATGATTCCCCATGGGAAAGCAGATAGAAAAAAGCGGAAAGACAGTTGATGAGGCAATTTGGAACGGTGTACAGGAAATGGGACTTTCCGTGGACGAGGTAAATATTGAAATTATACAGAGGGGTTCTCTCGGACTCCTTGGTATAGGTGCAAAACCCGCCATAGTAAGACTCACTGAGAAATCACACGATGACATGTTGGATATAAAGAGCATGTTTGAGTCCAAAGAGGAGCGAAAAGGCGAAAATCATAAGCAACGTGAAAACGCCCCCCGTCAGCACAAAATTGAAAAAGAAAGACCCGAACGCATACGCACAGAGCCTGTAAAAGCAGAAAAGTCATCTGTGCAGGCTGAACTTTCAAACGGTTTTGAGGAGGAAAGCATTGCAGATGCTGTGCATAACTCTAATATGGAAACAGAAACAGAAGCAGAAGCAGCTCCCACAGTGTACACGGAAGAAGCTGCTGCAAATATTCCTGCCGCTCAGTTTCTTTCAGACCTTTTGGTGAAGATGGGTGTTGAGGCAAAGGTTTTGGCAGCGGAAACGGAGGATTCTCTGAAACTGCGCATAGATACGGAGGCAGCAGGCGTACTCATAGGACACAGAGGCGAAACATTGGATGCACTCCAATATCTAACGCTCCTGGTTGCAAACCGTGACCGTAGCCACAATGAATACACCCGTGTTTCTATTGATACGCAAGGCTATCGAGAAAAGAGAGAAGAAGTGTTGGTGCGCCTTGCAAAGTCCAAGGCATCCACCGTGCGAGCAAGCGGCAAACCGTATAAGTTTGAACCCATGAGTCCGTATGAAAGACGCATAATCCATTCCACATTGCAAGGAAATTCGCATGTAACCACTCACAGCGAAGGAACAGAACCGCATCGCTATGTAATAATCACTTCCACACATTCTCGCAGACCGCGTAGGCATAGCAGGGAGTATTGAAAGTAAAAGTTTTGTATCGGAGGACATCTTGTATGGATTTCCTCTTTTTTGTATGGCTTTGGTTGAAAAACTTATGGTTTTGTTGTACAATTACAATCACGGATGATTTTCAAATCGCCATGTAATACGGAAAGGATTTTTTAGATAAATGCTGAAAATAGCAGTGTTGGAAACAGGTCCGCTCAGCGTAAATACATATGTGTTGCACAGCGAACCTTCAAGCGAATGTGTGGTTATAGACCCTGCAGACGGTGTGCTTGTGGAGGATTATTTGAATAAAGAGGGGCTGAACTGCAAATATATACTCCTCACCCACGGGCATTTTGACCACCTGCTCGGAGTTGAACACTTAAAACGAGTCATGGGTGCAAAGGTTCTGATACACGACGCTGATAAAGACGCCCTCACGAGCGATAAGATAAACCTTGCCGCATTTGTAGGTACCACCACAAGAAAGTGTGAAGCGGACAGACTTCTGTCTGACGGCGAAAATTTGAACCTGTGCGGAATAGATATCTGCGTTATGCATACACCGGGGCATTCCTCGGGCAGCGTGTGCTACATCATAGAGAGTGAAAAAGTTATTTTTTCGGGAGATACCCTATTCCGTTTGAGTGTGGGTCGCACGGACTTGTACCGTTCAAACCGTGAGGACCTATCATTCTCCATTTTATATAAACTGTACGCACTCCACGGCAATTATACAGTTCTTCCCGGTCACGGCGAACGTACCGAGCTTGAATTTGAACGCCGGAACAACCCGGTCACAAACCACATGGACTATGAGTAATACCATACTGCTGAAAACCGATACTCCCGAATTTGCAAACGACATTTCAGATGAAATACGTCTGTTTTTAAGTGATGCCCACATAATCACGGAAGATGACGGTGCATGTGATACCGTGATATGTACAAGCCTTGTTCAGACCGATTATAACTGGTGTGCCCGTGTTACGTCGGATGGCGATTTTTGTTCCGAATACACATTTGAATACCCGTATTTTGAAGGCGATGCGCTCACCGTGAAGCGACATAAAAAGCGTTGTATAAAAATTGCAGCATTCAGAATGATGAAAAAAGCATTCCCGAACGCATTTGTACCGTGGGGATCGCTCACGGGGATTCGCCCCACAAAACTCCTGCGAGAACTGGAAGACGACATGGGGACTGACTCTGCAAAAGATATGATGCTTTCCCTCTTTGACACAGAGCCCGAAAAATACGCCGTGGCAAAGGAAACAGCGGATACACAGAGACCTTTCATACGCTCTGTGGAAGAAAATGATGTAGATATTTATATAGGCATACCCTATTGCAAAACACGCTGCCTGTACTGCTCGTTTGCATCTGAAATACGCACGGCAAAGACGGATATGCGGCCATATATAAACGCACTGAAAGAGGATATACGCCTTGGCGCAAGACTGTTGCAAGACGGTAAATTTAATATCCGTGCAGCATACATGGGCGGAGGTACGCCCACGGTTCTCACAGAAGATGAGCTGGAGGAAGTATTGGATTTTGCACTCGAATGCTATGGCACAATGGGAAATGAGTTCACCGCGGAAGCGGGCAGGCCCGATACCATAACACGTAAGAAGCTTGAAATTCTAAAAGCTCACGGCGTGGGCAGAATATCCGTAAACCCGCAGAGTATGAACGAAAAAACTTTAAAGCTCATAGGCAGAAGCCATACGCCTTCGGAAATTGAAGATGCGTTTTACAATGCAAGAGATATGGGATTTATCATAAACACCGATATCATAACCTGTCTGCCCGGTGAGGATATTCAAGATGTGTTGTACACCTTGGAATGCATAGAAAAAATGCGTCCCGAAAATATGACGGTTCACACACTCGCACTTAAACGGTCATCAAAACTGAAACAAGTCATAGGTGACGCTGAAATAGCAAGCATAATGCCCGATACAGAGATTGCGTCGCTCATGGTAGATGCAGGTATGAAAAGTGCAAAGAAGCAGGGCATGAATGCATACTACATGTATAGGCAAAAATACATGCGTGGGAATCTGGAAAACATAGGTTATGCGCTGCCCGGTACAGAGTGTCTGTATAACATCGACATGATGGAAGAAACCGTGAGCATAATGGCACACGGTGCAGGGTCCATGTCAAAGCGGGTTTTCCCGGGCAGGTCACTCAGAGTAGAGCGCATACCAAACCCCAAGGATGTGGGTACATACATGTCCAAACTCCATACAGTGTACGACGAGAAAGAAAGACTGTTTTTGCAATAATTAGTTGAGGAGAAAAAAAAATGACAGACAGAGAGCAGATAGAGAGCAGAATAGTGCATGATAAGTTGAAGACGGATGCAGTTATGCGACCCGAAAACGGCGAGATAGTGATACCGCATAAGGCGTTGCCGTACATGTTGGATTTGTACAAGCACATGAAAGACTATGTGAAGTTGACCGATGCGGATATGGACACTGCGTGTATGATATACATGTTTTTAGCAGATGACTTCACTTTCATACCGTATCTTCCCCTTGCCGTGGAGTGCTACATGTCGGCACTCAAATGTGCATCTCAATCCGAGGATGAAACGCTCATGGGCGAAATTCCGGAGCTTGTATATAAGATTGCAAAGTTCCGCAACATAATAGCCCGTGACAGGTTTTATGCAAACAACGCATGTTTGGTACAGAACACAGGAAACCCCGAAAACAGAGTATATGACGCTTGCGAGGACATAGACACAAACGGTAAAATCACGGCGGCACAGATTCGTGAGCTGGTGAACGCTGCCGCAGAAACTGCTTGTCGCACGCTCATAGCATCTGCCACGGAACACACGGACGAATACCTGCATCTCATATATGACATGAACGAATCGGTGTTTTCCAATTTCAGTGAGGAACAGAAAAACGATGAAAACTTCTGTCATGCATACTGGGCTGCAAAAAAAATGTATCTGAAATCCAAAGGCATGAAGTGGGAAACTCCTGCAAAACTAAATCCCAAACTGCATTGATATATTAGCCCGACATACACGGTGTTGACTACATAGAGCTTATTCTTGACATGCCTGTAATCAAAACCGTATTCAGTTTTTATCGTCCAAGAAAATTTCGGTTAATTCCCCGTCTTCCGATAGTAATTTAGCGTCCTGCTCATCGTGGGACGCTATTATTATGAGCGGAAAACGTGTTCTGATATGTACCGCAATGCGCTTGCGCAAGGCAGCGTCCAGCCCCTCAAAAGGCTCGTCCATTATAATGCAGTCACCGCCGTAACAGAGCGCACGGGCTATGGCGACACGTCGAGCCTGACCGCCAGACAGCTTGCATACGGGCTTTTTTGCAAATTCCGAAAGCTCCACCTTAGAAAGTGCGTCCTTTATTTCATCGCCTGAGCTGCACACGAGAGATAGGTTTTGCTCTGCACTATATGTTGTGACAAGGCGTGATTCCTGAAATACCATGGCAATTTTTTCGGAGCCCATTTCAATTCGCCCCGAAACGGGCGTCATCAACCCTGCAAGTCCTAAAAGAAGCGTGCTTTTACCGCTGCCTGAAATGCCCCTTATGTAATAGACACCGTGCAAAAAATCAAAACTGAAATTTTTTATCGGTACGATGTTTTCATTATAGCCGAGTGTAATATTATGTGCTTTAATCATTTGCCCCTCCTACTCTCTGCAAAATGCAATGCAAGCATCATGAGCTTTTCCAAAATCACCGACAGTAATATGACAAGCGCAGTCCATGCAAAAAGATTTTCCGTTTCCAGATACAACTTACTCTCATACAGTTCCGTACCTATGGAAAGAGCAGGTGTTGCCAAAACCTCCGCTGCAATCCCCGCTTTCCACGCCAAACCCAATGCTGTGGCAGATGAGGCAGTAAGCCTTGTCTTTACGGATTCCGTGTATATGGTGAATATCTGCTTTATACGAGGGACTTTATAAAAGTTTGCCATTTGTATAAGGAGCGGGTCGGTGGATTTTATGCCCTCATATACGCCCGAATGTATAACGGGAAGCACAATAAGCATGGATATGAATGACGGCACAAGTTCTCTGTCCGTCCAAAAAAGCAGCAGAAGAATAAATGAGCTGACGGGTGTTGACTTTATAATACTGCGAAGCGGTGCAAAAATCATGTCGGCAGTTTTTAAAAAGGCGCATAATACACCGAGGATAACGCCTAAGATAAGTCCCGAGATAAATCCTATGGAAATCCTGCAAACGGAAAGCAATGCCGTGATATAAAAATCACTCTCACCTGCAAGCGATAAAAAGGCACGAAGCGTTTCACCGGGCGACGGCAATATGAGCTGCGAATCCACAATCAGCGATGCAAATTCCCAAACGCCCAGCCAAAATACGGCTACAAGAGCGATGTATAATATTTTGAACGGCAATGACTTTTTTTTCATGTTTTTATTCTTTTATGTACCGTGTGATATTGCAGACTAAAATGCCGCCCACGGTGTTGCCTAAAATCGCCACAGCGAGCATTGCAAGTGTTTTGGGTGCAAAGTCAAAGGCTATGGATATGTAGCACATGTTTGCCACACAGTGTTCGTATGAGCTTATGATAAATGCGGGTATGCACAAAAGTATTCCCAAATATTTACCGAAATCATGGGGATTTTTCTTATATGAATCCACCGCATAAAATATGAGAAAATTGCAAAATACAGCAAGAATAAATATGCTCAAAAGCGAATCGTCCGACTTCACCGCCACCAATTCCTCCGCCTTCTTTACCACACCTTCGAGCCGTGTAAGGCGTATGGCACTGCCGGATACAAATCCTCCCACGGCATTTCCGATTAGTGTTATAATAACCTCCAAAGGGGATGTTCCATCCTTTTGCAGGATATAGCACACGGCACCCGTGAAAAGTGAGTATTTGTTCACGAGCACGATATATAGCCCCACCGAGAACATGACCGCTCCAAACAGTTTATTGTCCGTCACAAGGTATGCCACTGCACCTATGCATATTGCAATTCCCGCCATCACGGCAGCCGCAAAAATACGCAGATAGTTCTTTTTATTATTCTTCATGTGCTACCTTCCCTCACTTTATATGTATGCCGCAAAATACCGACCTACCGTTTTTAATGATTATATGATTTTTTATCCGTTTCGTCAACACCGATATAGCCTTTTTGCCCGTGCATTGTTCTTTTTGAAATTCATAGCGAATTTTTTATGATATTTTTTAATAAAATTGTTGCAAAGCTGATTGGGTTGTTGTATAATAAGAGTATCGGAGAATAGCCAGTAGGGGTGAAGCTTGCTCGGAAGTAGTTAGGTGCAGATAGGATAGTAAGGTTTTTCATTGTTTGTCCGCTGTATCCTAAATGTATTTCAGCACTTCCGAGCAAGTTGCCGAATATGTTTTAACATTAAGAAGGAGGTTGAGGTATGAATCAAAATATGGAAATTCGTGACGGTGTTTTAGTGAGATACCGCGGAATGGATAAAGAAATAGCAATACCGGATGGAGTGCGTGAGATAGGTCCTGCGGCTTTCTATCACTGTACCATGTTACGAAAAGTTACAATCCCGGAGGGCGTCACTAAAATTTGCAAGCAAGCCTTCTGTTCCTGCACATCGCTCAAAGATGTGAATTTGCCGCAAAGCCTTTTGGAAATAGGGCTCAGTGCATTTATTGACTGTCGCTCGATTGAAACCATTGAATTTCACGAGGGTCTTGTGGTCATAGATAACGCTGCTTTCAAGAATTGCAGATCTCTGCGCTCGGTACATGTGCCGCATTCCCTTCATGTAATAGGTGAATATTCTTTCGCATCGTGCACATCACTTGTACAGGTGGATATACCTCAGGAGTTGGACGAAATAGGTAAGCACGCTTTTTCGGGATGTACACAGCTTCAAAAAATCAATATGCCGGATAACCTCCGTGAAATAGGCTACGGCACATTCGAAAACTGTGCTTCACTTCGTGAGATAGAAATACCTCTCGGCATCACCGACATAGATGAAGAAGCTTTCATGGGCTGCCTTTCACTGCACTCGGTCTATCTTCCCGACGGTTTGGAGCGCATAAGCCGCTCGGCATTTAAGAGCTGCACATCGCTCACTCAGGTTCATATGCCCGAGCACTTGAAAACCATCCACGCAAATGCATTCTGGGGTTGTCGTGCCCTTTCTGCCGTGAAATTGCCCGAGGGACTCCTGAGCATTGGCGACAGTGCCTTTGCAGCTTGCAGCAGCTTGCGTGAGATAACTTTCCCGGACTCACTTGTGGAAATGAAAAACGGAGTTTTGCACGATTGCGTTTCTTTGGAACGTGTAATTTTGCCGTCAACAATGAGCGAACTCGGCGCAAGCGTGTTCAGCAGTTGTAAAAAGCTCGTACACATCACTTTACCTCCCACCGTAAGAAAACTCGGCTGGAAGAGCTTTTCAGATTGCGTCTCCTTGGAAGACATCGTACTCCCCGAGGGCTTGTGCGAGATAGGTACGGGAGCATTCACAGGCTGCGACTCGCTGAAAAAGGTAGTTTTCCCACAGAGTTTGGAACTCATAGATACGAGGGCATTTTATGGCTGTAAGTCGCTTGATAACGTGGTTTTACCCGACCACTTAAAGAATATACGCGAAGGCGCATTCGTAAATTGCACCGGCATGAAAAAAATACATCTGCCCGCCGAACTTGAAGTAATAGAAAATGATGTATTCAGCGGCTGCGGTCTTGAATCGTTAGACTTGCCCGCAAAACTGAAAGTGATAGGCGAAAACGCTTTCCGTGACTGTTTCGCACTGAAAGATGTGTATAACCTCACACCCGAAATAGAATGCCGAACATACGCATTCCGTGACAGTCTGTTTGCATGTGATGCATGTCCGAATTGCGGCGGTGAATTAAAGGGCTGGCTGCTGAAAAAATGTACCGTTTGCGGACGACTCAAAGACTATTGATGTTGGAATAACAAAAAATCAACGGCCGAGGCACACTTCCCTGCGGAGTGTGCCTCGGTTTCATTTTCGTTTCTATAAAAATATTCGTTATTTTTCAACGGGTTTTAAGATTATTTTCGCCCACTATAACACAGCCATTGTGCAAGATGTGTCACTCTCTCCCGTGCAGCAAATCCTCTTTTGCAAGTGCCTCTCTCACGGTGGACACACATATCACCTCTGCATCCTTGGGCAAATCGCTTATCTTGGCAGAATTCATCTTTGGAATAATCACCCTCTTAAACCCCAACCTCATACATTCATTCAGTCGGACCGCTATTCTGCTTACGGCACGCAATTCGCCTGTAAGTCCCACCTCACCCAAAACTGCGGTATGCCTTTGCATGGGACGATTGCAGTAAGCTGAGGCTATTGCCATGCATATTGCAAGGTCGTTTGAACGATCGTCCATTCTGATTCCGCCAACGGTGTTTATGTACACATCCTTATCATGCAGTCGCAGCGGTGTATGCTGTTGCAGAACTGCAAGCAGAAGTTGCAATCTGTGGTTGTCAAAACCTGTGGACATGCGACGGGGATTTCCAAAAGGACATGCCGACAGCAGCGATTGAACCTCTGCAAGCATGGGTCTTGTACCTTCCAGCACTGCGGTGACGGCACAGCCTGAGTTTGTCTGTTCCGAGAGAAAGATGGCGGCAGTGTCCGTTACGGGCTCTAACCCCGTATCCGTCATTTCAAACACGCCTATTTCGTTGGTAGAGCCAAAGCGATTTTTCACTGCACGCAACAGTCTGAAAGAGTCATGACTGTTCCCTTCAAAATACAACACCGTATCTACCATGTGTTCCAATGTGCGGGGGCCTGCTATGGCACCGTCTTTTGTCACATGACCTACTATAAAAAGAGCTATTCCTGCCGATTTGGTGTAGCGCAAAAGCAAGGCAGTGCATTCTCGTATCTGCGACATACTCCCTGCTGCACCCACAGAATCGGGAGCTATCATGGTTTGTATAGAGTCTATTATAATGAGTTTGGGCTTTATCTTATCTGCCTCTGCTATTACACGTTCAAGTGAATTTTCTGCCAAAACAAGCATATCACTGTTTGCACCGAGGCGCATTGCACGCAATTTCAACTGTGAGGCGGATTCTTCTCCCGAAACGTACAGCACCGGAAAATCAGACGTAATTTCAGACGCCGTCTTCATAAGCAAAGTGGATTTTCCTATACCCGGGTCACCGCCTATGAGTACCGCCATTGCAGGAACTATACCACCGCCCAAAACACGGTCAAACTCAGATACCCCCGTACTTATTCTTTCCGTTTCCGTGATGTCTATTTCATTTAGCCGCATGACTTGCGACTCTGTGAGCGATGCTGCCACAGATGCGGGTACATCCTTTGGCGGTGTGTATTCGCTCAGTGAGTTCCATGCTCCGCAGGCAGGGCAGCAGCCCAACCATTTGCCGGATTCAAATCCGCATTCGGAACATAAAAACACTGTGGAACTCTTCTTTGCCATAACGGATTATTCGGGTATTACGATGTACTGAGGCACTTCACGCATTCTGGATGACACATCCGACCACATAACGCATCCGCCCGATGCACCTATGAGCTGCACACACTGGCCGCTCTTGCTCACCCTGTACTGAGCTTTTGTTGAAAAAATATAAACATACACCATCTCATCCTTCTGGTAAGCGAGATAGTTTTCATCCATATAAAAGTCCACAACACCCTCTGCTATTTTTTCCGCCTCGCCCATATCATACGATATGTACAGGTCACTGTCCGTGCCGTGATTCCCCGTAATCCAAGCTATGTATTTATCACCGTTTGATTTAGGGTCGTGTGCATATGTACCGGGCTTATATGATAAAAACTCGCCCGATTCCGTATTCATTATACAAATCTGACTCGTCATGCTGCCCGTGGAATTTTCCGTGTCCACGTCTGCCCATACCAACTGTTTCCCCGAAAGGTGAGGCTTACTCACGCCGTAATATGTGGTTTTATTAAACATCTGAACAGTTGCACTCTCCCTGGTTGTGAGGTCGTAAATATACAACTTATCCATGCTCGTACCCGTGCGCTCCGTCCACGCCAAAAAATTCCCCGAGAGGAACAGTGCAGGATGTCCCGTATACACTTCTTTTACTAAAAATGCCTCCGAAGATTCTCCCGAATACGGACTGCACATTATCTTGCCGCCGCTTGAAGCTTTTGCGTCCAGATACACCAGCCAGTTATCGTTAAAACACGGATACATTATATGGTCGTTTTCCAAAATTATATTCGTGCGCTTTGCCGTCCTCGGAGCATTTTCATCCGTTGAAACCGAGAAAAGGCCCGTCATGTACGCATCGCCGTCCACAATCTCGCCACCGCAGAACATGAGCGTATCGCCGTACACGTTCATGTCCGCAAACCATTGGAAGTTGGTATCCGTGATAGCGATATCACGAATCAAGCTGTCTGTGTTGGCGTTTTCTATGGGATGTGCGGTGGGTGCAGGCGTTGGTGTCGCAACAGGTGTGTCGTCCTTTGCTTGAAAGAGCGAAAAACTGCCGCCGCCCACTCCCGGGATAACAAATAAAACGCCGAGCGTAAGCAGTCCTACCACAGCAATGCCTAAAATAACCCGCACGAAAACAGGCAATCCCCTCTTTCCTCTGGGCTTATAAGTACCGCGTTTTTTTCTTCCCGGCTTGTAACGCCCGGGGCTGTTATAATATTCAGATGGCATAACATCCTCCGATTCCTTTGAATACGCTAATTATAGCACTTTCACCTTTCGGTTTCAAGCGTATGAATGTCATAAGATTTCATTGCCCGCCGTACCGTAAAAATATTCAAAACCTTCATGATACATAGTTTTTTTTACATCAGAGAGTGTGCTGTTACATTGACGTCTGCTTCATTTTACAATAATTGACATTTGTTTCCCCGGAAAGTATAATATAACTTAGAGAGCATATGCAGCAAAAAAATGCTCCGTATCTTTCGGGGGTATCACGAGCGATAAAAATACAAGGGGGCTTTTGATATCACATTACATTCTGTCCGTCTATGGGCTATATAACAAAAAAACGCCTGAAACAGACGCATTTTCTTTGCACCGCTGTGCATGGACGGAATAACCGAACGATTTGAGATTACTTTTATTTGAACTTGTAGTGTAGTTTTGTAGGGTAGTCAAACCAAAAATATTGGCTACCCCTCTTGACAAATGTTTGAGAGTAGTGTAGTTTTGTAGGGTAGTCAAACCGAAGCCACGACCTGCAAGGGCAAGGAAAAGTTTGAGAGTAGTGTAGTTTTGTAGGGTAGTAAAACTCTGACGAGTGGCGGACACTCAACAGCCTAGTTTGAGAGTAGTGTAGTTTTGTAGGGTAGTAAAACACTGATGCAGATGTTGTCTATAAGATTGTAGTTTGAGAGTAGTGTAGTTTTGTAGGGTAGTCAAACCTCGACCTCTATACGCATGTAGATATCAATAGTTTGAGAGTAGTGTAGTTTTGTAGGGTAGTCAAACCTATCAAGAATAAAGGAGTATTCAATTTATGAAAAAGTTGACAATAGAAGAGCTTGCAAAAATCGTTGCAAAAGACTTCTTGCAGACTATGAAAAAGGAAGGCTTTGAAACATTTGAAGAGATGAAAAAGACATATTGGTGGACTACGGCTGACATCAAAGAAGAGGTTGATTACATAATCACCGAAGCGGCTCGCAAATACCACTCTTCTGAAACATGGTTAAGCGATGATGGCACTTTTGTTTTGTGTGGCACTGACGATATGGATTGGAAGGATTTTTGGAAACTCGTTTTATCATTCATCAAGAAGCCGGCGAGTTCACGCATTCGCAACGAGTCCGTTCAGGGCGAGAGAAGATATGCAACAGACGCAGAGGTGGAAAGGGCATCTAAAAGAATGTTTGCGAAGTATCATAAAGCATATGAGATTCTCGCAGGATTGGAGGAATAATAGTAGAAGAACTTAGCAAAACACAGGTCAAAAGACTTCACAGTATGTTGATTACAGAAACAGGTGGTCTTGACGGAGTGCGAGATGAAGGCGCATTGGATTCCTGCCTTGTATCCCCATTTCAATCCTTTGGCGGAGTTGACTTCTACCCCTCAATCGAAGAGAAAGCCGCAAGGTTAGCTTTTCTTTTAATAAAGAACCATCCCTTTATTGACGTTTGAGAGTAGTGTAGTTTTGTAGGGTAGTCAAACACAGGCAAACACGGCGGCAAGGATAAATGCGTTTGAGAGTAGTGTAGTTTTGTAGGGTAGTCAAACGGCATTGTGGCGGTTACGTTTTACTGTTCAGTTTGAGAGTAGTGTAGTTTTGTAGGGTAGTCAAACAGCCGTGATTCTTTAGAAATGCGAAAAGTGGTTTGAGAGTAGTGTAGTTTTGTAGGGTAGTCAAACGTACCCCACTTTCATTGCCGCACATATCTGCCCTGCCCGTTTGCTGTCCTTGCAACATGTCACGGTATATCCGTATGTGCTCTCGGTGTTGACTAAAAAACCGCATATTTTCTCTCGCAGCTCATGAAAAACCGCTTCCCCTCATGTGAAAGGAAGCGGTATTTTTCATAATTCCGTTTTTATGAATTATAGGTCATAATACTTAGCAAACTCAGCGGGATGCGGAATCTTGTCCACTTCTGTTGCATCCTTCTCACGTCTTGCTATCCACTGCTCAATCAATCTTTCGGGGAATACGCCGCCGACTGTGAGGTAATCATGGTCCTCACGCAATGCCTTGCATGCCTCGTGGAGATTTGTGGGCAGACCCTGAATCTTTGCCTGTTCTTCCTTAGAGAGTGAGAAGAGGTTGAAATCGAAAGGTCCCCAGCCGTGGTCAGCCGCATTTATCTTGTTTCTGATGCCGTCCAGACCTGCCATGAGGATTGCTGCATATGCATAATAGGGGTTACATGTTGCATCGGGGTTGCGCAGCTCAAAACGCTTGGATTCAGGCGACTTTGCGTATGCCGGGATTCTGATTACGGCACTTCTGTTTGCCGTTGCATAACCTATGGTTACGGGTGCTTCAAAACCGGGAACCAAACGCTTGAATGAGTTGGTTGAGGGGTTTGTGATAGCACACAGTGATGCAGCGTGCTTCAAAAGACCGCCCATGAAATAGTGTGCAAGCTCAGATAACTGTGCATAACCGTTTTCATCATAGAACAGGGGCTTGCCGTCTTTCATGAGGAGCATATGTACGTGCATACCGTTGCCTGCTTCGCCGTAGATGGGCTTGGGCATGAGTGTAGCTGTTCTGCCTTCACGCAAAGCCTGATTCTTTATGATATACTTAATGGTCATGGTGTCGTCAGCCATCTTGTTTACTTCGCCGAGCTGAACTTCTATCTCAAGCTGTCCTGAACCGCCTACTTCATGGTGATGATATTTCACACCCACTCCCATGTCTTCCATGAGCTCACACATTCTGCTGCGAACATCCTGTGTTACATCATTGGGCATTGAGCAATGATATCCTCTGTGCGGGTCAACCTGATATCCCTTGCTGTCACCTGTGTTGCTGTTCCACTGAGCCTGGCGTGTGTCAACCTCAAATGATGCTCTGTTTGAACGAACATCATACCATACATTATCGAATACGTGGAACTCAAATTCGGGTCCTATAATCATTTCGTCTGCTATACCCTGCTCCTTCATGAAGTCGGTAGCACGACGCATTACGTTTCTGGGATACTGGTCAAAGGGGATATTTTCCGGTCTCTTGATTATCATAACATCGCCTACCATGGAAACTGTGGGTTCCTCACAGAAGGGGTCGAGTGCTGCGGTTGAAATATCGGGGATAAATACCATGTCGCTGTTCTCAACGGGTGCATAACCGTAGTTTGAGCCGTCAAAACCTATACCGTATTTCATGGTTTCATCGGTAAAGCGCTCTGCCGGGATGGTGATGTGACGCCATCTTCCGTCAATATCGGTCATTTTGAAGTCAATCATTCTGATGCCGTTCTCTTTGCAATACTTCTGCACATCAGTCACTGTAGCCAATTTCAATAACATTTACATAAACCTCCTGTTTTTCAAGCAATGTCAGCTTTACAACTGCACATGTTTATTGTGGCAGCATATTCCTGCTTTGTCAACCACCTTTTTTCAATATATTTTTTACACAAAAATCTCTCCGGGGTTTCACTTAAAATTCCCTCATATCTTGAAAAAATGTAACTGAATCGGTTGATTTTTTTATAAAAACATGATATAATTGTTTTTCAAGTAACGAGGAGGAGGGCAAAAGGCTTGACTAAAAGGAAAACCGCAAAGACACAAGTGGGATATCCTTTGGAAGTTCAATTCACGGAACACGGTTATATATTGCTTTGGGATTCACGGGTTCGCATGTCGGCAGCCGAATACAGATTCTTTTGCAGTTATCTTAAAGACAGTGAAGATTCACTGTTATATTTGGCAGCGGTAAACAGTCAAAAATTCCGCACATCTTCCCCGTCTTTGCGCTTCCTGCACACTTTTGCACTCGATTTTCTGCGCACTGCCGCTGCATCAGAAGATATTTCGGAGCTTACTGCCACTCTTAAAAAGCGCACGGAAGAAATAGCAAATTCGATTGAAAAGTCGGGGAAAGTGCCTCTGTCTTTTATAACGCACACGTACAGTGGGCTTATACGGGCAATCGCAAAGAAGAACAAACCGCTGCATGAGTGTGTTGAGGACATATACAAACAAACAGTGGCTGCGGTGAGCGTTACTTTCAGCATTGAGGAAATTCAAAACTCCGACACACCGTACCGTCTTCTCATCACATGCAAGTACGGCAACAGCGAGCTTCCTTTGCGTGAGACCGTGGCAATACTCTCAGCAGACGGAAATGCAAATGTATTGGATTCCGTTTCTTTCGCCATAAAAAATCTTGCGAAAAAGAGCGAACTTATGAAGGCAGTATACAATGACGGTGCTGTTTTGGACAGTTATGCACTCTCACTTTCGGGAATGCATACGTTCTTAAAAGAGCTTGAAATGTACTCCATGTACGGAATAACATGCCGAATTCCCAATCACTGGAAAAAACGCCGCAGCACGCTTACTTTGGGTATGCTTCCCATAAGACGCACTGCACAGATAGGTACGGACGCCATTTTAAATTTTGATATAAACCTTTCCATTGACGGTGAAAAGCTCACCCCGGAGGAAATAGAAAGCCTCATGCAGAAAGATGAAACCCTGTTCATGTTCCGAGGAAAATGGGTAGAACTGAATCGCAGTGAAATGCACTCATGCCTTGCTGTGTATGAATCGCTCCTGGAAAACGGCAGCGAACTCACGCTGGCAGATGCAATGCGCGCCATGCTCTCACCGGACAAGAACCTCCCCGACGGTGAGGAGTACGTTCTTCCCGAGTTTGATTTGGGAGACGATGCCGTTTTAGAAAATCTGCGTGACCGTGAGGACAGCTCCCTGCCATGTGTATCGGAGCCGAGCGAGTATTTCACTGCCACACTGAGGCCCTATCAGGCAGACGGTGTGCGGTGGCTTAATTTTATGCGCAAGATGGGACTGGGCGCATGTTTATCGGACGATATGGGTTTAGGCAAAACCGTTCAGGCAATCGCTGTTTTAGAACAGATACGGCAACTCACGGGCGGACGGTCTTTGGTGATAATACCTGCATCGCTTCTGAAAAATTGGCAGAATGAAATTGCAAAGTTTGCGCCGTTTATGAAAGTACGGGTGCTTCACAACAGTTGCGGCACCATGAGCATAGAAAAGAATGATGACAGCGATATTTTCATAACAACATATGCCATGCTGTCTCGCTTGACTCAGCTCCGCAACATTATGTGGGACTGCATTATATTGGACGAAGCACAGGCAATAAAAAATCCGCAGACGTTGCAATCCAAATCGGCAAAGCGTTTAAACGCCCGTTTCAAGATAGCCATGACAGGCACGCCCATAGAAAATTCCATAACCGATTTATGGTCTATCTTTGATTTTTTGAATCCGGGGCTTTTCCATTCAACACCCGATTATCTCATGGGTATCACGGATATGGACAATGCTGCATCAAAGTTGCGTAAATTCGTAAGTCCCTTTATTTTGCGCAGGCTAAAAACGGATAAGAGCATAATTTCCGATTTACCTGAGAAGATAGAGATGAAAAACTATTGCACTCTTACCCAAAGACAGGCTATACTGTACAAGCAGGTGGTAAACTCGCTTTCAGAAGAGATTGGCTACTCACACGGCATGGAAAGACGAGGGCTCGTGCTATCGGGACTTTTGCGTCTGAAACAGATATGCAATCATCCCGACCAATACACGGGACAGGGAACATACCAAGTGAAAGACAGTGGAAAGATGTCACGCCTGATTGAGCTTTGCGAGGAAATAAAGGAGCGGCGAGAACGCGTGCTTGTTTTCACCCAGTTCAAAGAGATGTGCGAACCGCTTGCAAATGCGCTGTATGACTTATTCGGAGTACGGGGACTTGTAATACACGGCAGTACCGGCATAGGCGAGCGTGGAGAAATAGTGGAGAGTTTCAACAACCCCCAAAATTACATCCCATACATAGTCCTTTCTCTTCGTGCAGGCGGTGTGGGCTTAAATCTTACGGCTGCAAACCATGTCATTCACTTTGACAGGTGGTGGAATCCCGCCGTGGAAAATCAAGCGACGGACAGAGCATTTCGCATAGGTCAAACAAATAATGTGATAGTGCATAAACTCATATGCACGGGGACTTTGGAGGAAAAAATCGACGAGCTTATAGAGCGTAAATCCGATATGGCAACAGGTGTTGTGGAAAATAATGTCAACATAACAGAACTTAGTGATGATGAAATACTCTCACTGCTGCATATGGATGACATTTGATATAAAAATATAAGGAGTGATTAGAATGAACAAGATGTATGAACGAGTGGAGAAATGCTTAGACTATGTGCGCAGCGTAACGGACTTTGTACCCGAAACAGCGGTTGTATTAGGCTCGGGACTCGGAGCTTTTGCAGACGGCATAGATACAAAGGCCGTAATAAATTACAGCGACATACCGGATTTTCCAAGGTCCACCGTTTTAGGTCACAAGGGCAGATTCGTATTCGGGTACGCAAGCGGCGTTCCCGTGGCAGTCATGCAGGGCAGAGTTCATTTTTATGAGGGATATTCGCAAGAAGAATGTGTACTGCCGCTTCGGCTTTTGCATCTCATGGGCGCAAAAAAACTCATACTCACCAATGCTTCGGGTGGAATAAATAAGAATTTCGGTGCAGGTGATTTCATGGTTATCGACGACCACATATCGCTCTTTGTACGCAATCCGCTCATAGGCGAAAACATTGATGAATTTGGAACACGCTTCCCCGATATGTCGTGCGTGTATGACAGTAAAATGCGAGACGCAATAGACAGAGCAGGCGAAAAGCTCGGCATACCGCTCCGTCACGGCGTGTATGTGCAGCTCACAGGTCCCTCATACGAATGCCCCGCCGAGATAAGAATGCTCTCTGCCATGGGTGCAGATGCTGTGGGCATGAGTACCGTTTCCGAAGCCATAGCAGCAAAACATATGGGCATGAGGATATGCGGAATAAGCTGTGTTTCAAACCTTGCAGCAG
>JAFSHG010000086.1 GCA_017440405.1 Clostridia bacterium | reverse complement strand
TGGAGATAGCACGCAACTCACGAGCGGAAATATATCCTGTTTTCTTATTATTGTTTGCCATTTTCTACTCACCTTACCTTTTCATTTTCGGGTCGAATGCGTCACGGAGACCATCACCAACGAAGTTGAATCCAAGCACCGTGAGAAGAATCAGTATGCCTGCCGGTATCCAAATCCAAGGATACGAGTTAAGCACGAATGAATCCTGCGCCTGATTTATGATGGAACCCCAAGAAGCGGCGGGATGCTTTACGCCGAGTCCCAAGAAGCTCAGTGTTGCCTCTGTAATGATGATGCCGCCCAAGGACATTGTAGCGTTTACTATGAGAAGCGGTACAACGTTCGGTATGAGGTGACGGAAAATTCTCCTGCTTACGGGGATACCGCAAGCTTCCGTTGCAACTATGAAGTCCTGCTCACGGAGTGAGAGAATCTGTGCACGAACTATACGAGCTATGCCCGGCCAGTTCAGCACACCGAGAAGTACCATCAGAAGATAGATACGTGCCTGAGGTGAGATGTCGTACTGGTCAAGTATACTACCTATAATCATCATCATGGGATAGAAGGGGATACAGTTAAACAACTCGATGAATCGCATGATAATTACATCGACCCAACCGCTGAAATAACCTGCAATACCGCCCATGATAACACCGATTACGAGCGAAATGCCTACAACCACGAAACCTACCATGAGTGAAACTCTGCCGCCGTACATGAGTCGTGTCATAACGTCTCTTGCGCCGGTATCCGTACCGAGCAGATGCTTTGAAGAGGGTGCTGCCGTCTTGTCCAAGAGCTGATTTACAGCTTCCTTCTTCAACTGGTATGCAGCACCAGTACCTGCATAGTTATCGGTTACTTTATCAAGCTTATATGTTACTGTCTTGCCGTCTTCATCTCTCTCCACAGAACCGCTGTTCTCTTTTGCTGCGGCAAGCTTGTTAGCCTCTGCAGCCAAAACGGTTTTGAGCTCAAATGCTATAAATTCACCTGCGTTCTTTGCATTTATAACATACGGTGTGAGCGCAACAACGTCCGTTCCACCGTTTTTAACGAGCATTTCGCCGTTTGCATTCACAGCATCACAAGTGTATGTGCCTACGGGCTGCATAGCACCCATTGCGTAATAATTCATTACGATAGATGTCTTTTCAGCCTCTGAGAGCTTTGCTACGCTGCCTGCTTCAACGTCGTGGAATACCAAAGTGGTTGCAACACATTCTTCCACTGCTTTTCCTAAAACAACTGTAGGAGCAGCCGTGGGGTTTGCAGGGTCTGTAACTGTCTCTGCAATGTAGTTCTGTGTGATGGGTGTAATACCATCGGCAGCAAAACCATTGAAGAGGAACTTACAGGAACCGTCTGTTGAAAGTGCCAGTGTTGATGCCATATGCTGTTCAGCACCTGCGGGTACTGCTTCTGTTGATGAAACCAAAGTGTATGTGCCGTCTGCATTCTTGGTGTAGCGAGCCACCTCCGCTGATGAGAGAAGCTCAAAAGAACCTGCACCCAGTCTTGCTGCAAAATATGTTTTGCCGTCAGCGGACACCACGTTCAGCTTTGCAAAATCGTTAGTCATTGTAAAGAGCTGTGACATTGACAGAGTACGTGTAACATCCGGAATCTGTGCTCCTTCGGTGTTGAAGAAAGTATACTGGTCGGACATCTTGAACTCTGCAAATGTTGAGAACTCAGTAATATTATACTTGAACTGTTGTGCTTCTTCATAGGGCGAAAAGATCGGTCCCACAAATGAGAAGAGGAACATAACTGCAAGTATTATGAAGCCTATAACAGCCAACTTGTTTCTGATGAATCTCTTGAAAACAAGCATGGAAGGCGACATGACCTTAACACGCGATTCATCCGAAAGTGCCTGAGGTGTAGTTTTTTCGTTATTCTCTTCGAGAACAGTAGTCATATTTTTCTCGTTTGCCATTATCCTGCACCTCCTATCAGTTTACTCTTACTCTGGGATCTACCACTGCATACAGTATATCCGTGAGGATGATGCTGGCGAGTGTAAGAATCAGAATGAAAGCAGTATAGAACATTGCAAAAGGTATATCACCCTGTATAATCGACTGGTATGAAATGTAGCCGATTCCCGGGATCTTATACATTGTTTCCGTAATCATTGCGCCACCGAACATGCTGGGCAAGATACCGCTCATGAGTGAGATGAGGGGTATGAGGGTGTTTCTGAAAGCGTGGATATTTATAACCTTCTTTTCGGGAAGACCCTTTGCTCTTGCTGTTCTGATGTAGTCAGAGTTCATAACTTCAAGCATGTTTGTTCTGGTGTAACGCATAATACCACCTATGGAAAGCATGGTCAGTGTGACAACCGGCATGATGAGATGTCGTGTCAAGTCCCAGAACTTGTACCAGAAGCCATGCATGTAATACTCTGAACCTTTCAGACCGTACAGCGGTAGCCAGCCTAATTTTACTGCAAATAAGTACTTGAATATGGTTGCCAGGAAGAATGTAGGCAAGGAT
>JAFSHG010000085.1 GCA_017440405.1 Clostridia bacterium | reverse complement strand
TATTTTAGCACACTCAACTCCATTTTACAATGGTATTTGCATAGAAAAATTCAGTCAGATTTCATTTGCCCTCTTTTATCTTATTTTTTCATCAACACCGTACAGCCAAAGGCCGTCTGCTCCTGTCCTCTTTGGCTTGCCCTTTTTATCAAAACCCCGTACACAAGGCGTGTTTTCTTATGCAGACAAATGCTTTTTTATGTGTATCAGTGTGCGATACGGTTTTGTGTACAATAGATACACGTAATGTGCGAAGAACTGTTTTATTGCAGTTCTTCTCTTTTTTTTGCTACTCCGTACAAAAAAAGTTAAGTGTTCACAAACACTGTTTACTGCTTGCTTGCCAAGTTTTATTGGGCGTTGTATATAATATTAAAAAAACGCATTATTGAAAAAAAGTTGATTTTACCCCTGTACAAAAAGAGTTTTGCGTTATAAAATATATAAAGCATACTTTGGTATGTATATCCATATGAACAGGAGAGATTTCATGAAAAAACTTATTGCCGGAATTATGGTACTTTCAACACTTATCACAATATGCTGCCCGGCATTGGCTGCAAAAAGTGATATCCCGAGCAGAATAGTTGAATCGGTAATAGATGTACCCGTGGGAGAACCCACCGATGCAATCTTTGTGTGTAATGCACAAAAAAATGACGATATCAGACTTGTAAGCGATGAAAAGAGCAGTGTCAAAATGAATGACAACGGCTTTGGCGGCGATGTTACCCGCAATGACGGCGTTTCAAGTGCAAAGGTGAGACTTTCATCCGACGAGCGCAAGGTGGAAACTTACTATGCATATTCGGGCAATGAATTGGTGGGCACATACACGGTAAATTACTATACCGAGCTTACAGAGTACGACTTTGCTCAGGCAGATTACATACAAAACTGTGTTGATGAAATAGAAAAAGAATGCATGGCAGACGGCAGTGATGAGTTTGAGGCAGTGTACAGCTTCCTCACATCATGTGAAGATGTGGAGAGCGTGTCTCGCACAGAGGGCGTCATAAGTTACACCACGGAAGCGGGCATTACATCCGCATATACACAGTTTTCGGAGGATACCAAGGGAGTGACTGCCGTAACTCCCGAGGGAATAAGTGATATTACAAAGGACATTGAAACGGTGTCATGGACAAATCCCAATGTCCTGTTGTTGCGTCCTTTCCGTAACTCGCTCACTGAGCCGTCGTTCCATACGGATTACTATTTGGATGCTATAAGCAACATTACAAATTTAACAAGAGGCGAACTTTTCCTCTATGACGATTCAGAGGCAAACCCGTACAACCTCATTGAAACACTGGATAAGGTGGGATTCTTCTTCATAGACAGCCACGGTGTGGACATAAAAGTGGGCGGTGTCATGTGTTCGTTCATGGTAATGGAAAATCTGAACAATGACGGTATTACAAGTGCTGACTGGCAAAGCGGTCGTGTAATAGATATAAACAATAATGGACTTATTGCAGTGTCGGGAGAGTACATTCGTGCGCACTATGAGGCAGAGGGCAGGAGATTGGAAAACACATTCTGCTATCTGGGCGTATGCATGGGCATGAAGTATGATTCGCTTAAAGTTCCGCTTCTTGAAATGGGCGCAACCTGTGTAGTAGGTTATACAGAAACCGTATCCATATACTATGACTACCTCATGCTCACATCACTTTCAAAGCGCATGACACAGTATGAGAGCACCGACCTCACATATAATATAGCAAAGAGTGTGGAATTTGCAAAGCAACAAAACGGTGCAGTAGATCCGGCAGGATGGGGAGCTGTAATGGTTACAATGGGAAATGACAACTTCTCCGTGCAGGTTCCCGATACCATTCCCACGAAAATAACACTGGAAAACGACAAAATAAACGCTGTAATGAACAATATAACCGTGATTCCCATGACGGTTATGAGCGGCTCTGATCTGGCATACGGCTATACACAGGAGTGGGAATCATCCAACCCGTCGGTTGTGAAGATATTGGGCTACCGTACAGTAAAAGGACTGAAAGAGGGCACTGCAAAAGTCACATGCACACTTTCGGGCGATGGCTATAACCTGTCCGAGGAGATTACCGTGAAGGTGGAATATTTGAAAGCGGAGAGAATAGCACTCACATTTTCAAGTACGAGCTTATCGACAGGTCAGCAAGGCTCATACACATGTACGGTTTATCCGAGAAATTCAAGCGACAGCGAGTTTGAACTCCGCAGTGTGAATGAAGCAGTAGCAGTGGCAGAAAACAGTGTTATCACGGGAATTGCACCCGGCAAAACCACCATTTATGCCACCACAGCAGACGGAGAGATTACAACGAGCAAGGACATCACGGTTACAAACAAACAGGTTTTGACGGATTCAAAGGAGATGGACAGTCGTTTTGCATATGCGCTTGTTTTTGAGAAAGAAGGCTATTTTGCAATAAGCGGCAAGTTCTCGGGACAATTCCTCGGAACTACGGAAGTTGAAATTACAAACGGCTATATACATTCTGTACCCGCAAGCAGAGATCTGTGGCATTTGGAGCCTTGTGATGAAGGGTTCTATATAAAGAACCACAGTTCGGGCGAGTATCTTTCCATGGACAATGACGGTGATTTGACTTTTACAAACAATGCAACCACGGCATTTGAGATTGCAAGCAAAAAGATTCGTGTTGCAGGTACAGATGACGGTGCATACATTGTATACTTAAACGGCAGAGGAATAAGTCTCGGCAAAAAAACAAGTTCCGTAAGTGTGGCTCGTTACAGGCTCATGGAGTTCTCAAACGATGAGTTTTTCAAGACGGTTACTTTTGAAACTCACGATAAGAAATATACCCAGTGTGTGGAAGTGGGCGCAGATGCGGAAAATGTGTACCCCATGCCCAGAGACGGCTACACCTTCTTGGGTTGGGACGCACCGCTGCTCAACATACAGGAGGATATCACTGTAAATGCAATGTACCGTGAGGGTGAAACAGATCTTATAGTAATCACATTTATGCATACAGACGGCACCGTGATTGAAGTCCAGGAGTTGGAGGAAAATGAGAAAGTAAATGTTCCCGAAGTCCCCGATGAGCGTAACGGCGGTACATTCATAGGTTGGAGCGAAAACCTTGTGAGAGCAAAGTACAACACCACGGTGTATGCCATGTATGAAGGTGGTAACGGTACTACTGAACCCGATGGAAAACCGGGCGATGTTACAGGCGACGGAATTGTAAACACGGGTGATGCCGTGGCAATACTGAAATTCGCTGCCGACATGACAGAGCTGGACGAAGGTGAGCTTGCCCTTGCCGATGTGGTGGACGATGACGTGGTAAACACGGGTGATGCCGTGGCTATCTTAAAGTTCAGTGCAGGTCTTATTGATGAGTTCTGATTCGTAAAAGCATAAAACAAGCATAAAGAGAGAACAAAACGGTTAAGCCCGTAGAGCTCTCTCTTTTTCTTTATGTGAGTTTTTTCTGTCACAAAAGTGGTGCTTTGTTTGTCCACTTCCACAAGGATTTATCACAACACATAAGTGCCTGTATGCAAGTGGTTGAATTTACGGAAAAAATATGTTATTATATTCGGTGTTGCAGCACATGGGCATATGTTTGCTGAAACCCAGTAATAATTTTCGGGGGAAAGATGAAAAAGACAGCGATTATAATTGCAGCTTTGCTTCTGCTTACTATAACATTTAATACATTTGCAGAACGTATGACGAGTTCAGGTACTGCAGAATATACAAGCTCAGGAGATGATATCTCTCAAATGGGAGGTTTGTCGGGTGATGCCGAGTCGGGTTCGGATGAGAGCGACAGCAAGACTGAAGGGGAGTTACTGTATGTGATAAATCCCGAATTTGATGATGTTCGTGACGGTTCTGTGCTCCCCGAGGGTTGGGAGTTGGACTCGTATGCCGAAAACGGTACATATATGGAAGTGGTTACAGACGGTGAGGACGAAAACTGTCTGCACTTAGTCTGCAATGAGGAAAATGATGCAAGGGCTATTCAGACCGTGTCTTGCAAGCCCGATACATATTACATGATTTCGTGCATGGTGAAGGCTAAAAACATTGAGGGCGGAGCAGGTGCGAATGTTTCCGTAATGGGCATACGTGACGCTTCCACCGACGGCATATTCCATGCGGACGAATGGCACGAAGTGAAACTCACAGGTAAAACGGGTGTTGACCAAAGCGTATTCACAATAGCTCTGCGCATAGGCGGTTACAGTGCAATGTCCGGCGGTGAGGCATGGTTTGACAGCGTATGCGTTCGTGAACTTTCATACACACCCGTCGGATATGTGAACTTCTTTTCGGCAAGCACAAAACAAGACGATGCAAAAGATGACAATACAGGATACACACAGAAAGACGAGGGCGCAATGCCGTATTTTGCGGAGATGATGATTGCAATAGTTGCATCGACTCTTGCACTGGTGTTGCTTTATGTGCTGTTTTTCGGCAAACATAAGGATGTGCACTATTCGGGGAATTACGACCCCAAGTTTACAATAGTTATAATACTTCTCTGTGCGCTTTTGGTGCGTGTGTTGGCTAACTTTATTTTCACATCATTGGAGGGGCAATACGGACACAGTACCGATATAAAATGCTTTATGGCATGGGGATACAAGGTTGCAAGTTCAGGCCCTGCCAATTTCTATTCGGAAGGCTATTTTGCCGACTACCCTCCGGGATACATGTGGATACTGGGCGGCTGCGAGAAACTGCGACTCTTACTCGGATTTGAATACGGCAGTGCAGCACACGCTTTTGTGATGAAACTTCCGTCCGTGATATGTGATTTGACAGTTACATACCTCGTATATCACATAGCTCGAAACACGGGCAGAAGTACCCGTTCTGCCGTCATTATATCATGTCTTGCGGCATTTAACCCCGCACTCATAATGGTTTCCGCCGTGTGGGGACAGATAGATATTATGCTCACCCTGTTTATCGTGTTGACATTCATGTGGCTTGCAAGCGGTATTTCATGCGGAATTGCTGCAAACAGTGTTGAGGAAAAAAGAAAGAGCATCGTGGACATCACGCTTTCAGGACTTTTCTACGGCATTGCAGTGGCACTCAAACCTCAGGCACTCATGGTGGGACCCCTGTTTGCTGCGGCGCACATACTCTATTTTGTGACCTGTATTTGCAAGCATAAGGCATCCCAATCCGTGATTTCCACTGCACTTGCAGCGATTTGCGCATTTGCCGTCATAATTCTGCCGTCCATACCCTTTACGGGTACACAGGAGGGATTCTGGCTCATGGATAAGTACATGGGGACAGCCACATCGTATAATTACGCCACCGTGGAAGCATACAACTTATACACGCTTTTCGGTGCAAACTGGAAAGATGCAGACCTTCCGTTTATTTTCGGCTTAACATACAAACAGTTCGGTACTTCATGCATGGTACTTATGGTTTCCGTTTCAATAATTCTGTATGCACTGGCTGATAAGAATAAAAAGGGGCTTTTAATGCTCACTGCCGCATTCTCACTTTCAGGGATATTTGCATTCGGACATTTTATGCATGAGAGATACCTCTTACCTGTACTCATACTCGTACTGATTGCCATGCTGTACTATAATGACAAGCGACTGTATCTCGTGTACGGCGGATTTTCGGTGAGTCTCCTGTACAATCTCATGGGTGCGTTTCTAATAACTGATTATTACCCTGCAAGGGTGGGGGATTATCCCGCATTTATGACGGTGGGAGCAATCATGACGCTCGTTGTATTCGTGTGGTTTGCATATGTGACGCTCAGCATCATACTCGGAAAAAATAATGAAAATAAAAATCAACTGTTTTATCCGCTTCCCATGCCAAAGAGCGAAAAGGCAAAATAAAATTCTATGTTTATAGGAGTTTGTGTTATGAAAAAAAGTATTGCATTGTTTATTTTGATTATCATGCTGTGTGTGCCGTTTTGCACTCTGGCTGCAAGCGACACGGCAGAGAGCGATATCACCGTGAGTTCCGATGCTGTTATATCGGATGAGAATAATTTGGTAGAAAACGGTGATTTCGGTGACGGTGAAAACGGCTGGATTTATTACGCATATCGAATGGATGACGGAAGCAGTATAGAAGCCGTCAATGATGAAGAAAAGGGCGACTGCCTCTATGTGTATGCTCCCTATGACAACGATGTGCGAGCAATTCAGACAGTGTCGGTGCAGCCTGACAGCTATTATCGCATAAGTGCCGTGGTAAAGACCAAAGGGGTAGAACACGGAAACGGAGCATGTATATCCGTGGAAGATATACATGGTGCATACAGTACCGCACTCATGGGCGACAACTCATGGACGGAGCTTACACTTTGCGGCATCACGGGAAAAGACCAAACGACGTTGAAAATTTCGCTTCGTATAGGCGGATACAGTGCGGATTCAAGCGGTGAAGCATGGTTCGACGATGTGCGTGTGGAAAAACTCGAACAAGCTCCCAAGGATGCAATAAAATTCTACACGGAGTCCGTTGCACAGAACAATAATGACGCAAATACAGATGTGCAGGAAAAAGAAGATGACGGAACGAACACCGTGATTGCAGTATGTGTTGCCTCAATTGTAATACTTGCAGTTATATACTTTGTGCTTACAAACAGAAAGAGCAAAAGCACAGATATACATAAAACGGCAATGCCAAAGAGTGCTGAGGAAAAGATACTGAAAAGGACGGATACCAAACTGCATTTCACAAGAATAGATACCGTATTTATCACGGTGTTGACTCTCATATATGCTTGCGTTGCGCTCGTAAACTTAGGTACCACACAGGCACCCACTACGGCTTGGACAGGCTCTTCGGGTTCTGAGAGTGTCACAATACACTTTGACGGCGAAACGAAAATTGACGAGATATACATCTTCGGCGCAGTTTTAGGCGGCGTGGACGAGGGCGGTACCGTCAGATTGGAGGACGACAAGGGCAATGAGATTGCAAGCTATGAGCAGATTTATCGTGACATGTACAGGTGGAAGGAAATCAGTATAAGTCCGCTCACCACGGAATCCGTAACCATTACCCCCACGGGCAGTGAAGTGAATTTCAAGGAGATAGCTTTCTTTGATGCAGACGGCAATCACATATTCGGCACGGCACAGGGCGACGGAAAATTCCTCACGGATGAACCCGAACAAATCCCCGATGAATTCTCCTGCATAAACGGCATGTACTTTGATGAGCTGTACCACGGCAGAACCGCATATGAGCATCTGAATTTCTTGGAATCGTATGAAAACTCACATCCGCCTCTCGGAAAGCTCATAATAAGTATAGGCATAGGACTTTTCGGCATGAACGCATTTGGTTGGAGAATCATGGGCGTTATCTTTGGTATAGCCATGGTACCCATACTGTATTGCTTTGCAAAGTATGTGTTCAAAGACAGCAAATACGCACTTGTGGCAGCGGCACTTTTTGCATTTGACTTCATGCACTTCACACAGACTCGAATTGCAACCATTGATGTGTACGGCGTGTTCTTCATATTGCTCATGTTCTTCTTCATGTACAAGTATTTCACCATGAGCTTTTATCGTGACGGACTTTTGCGCACTCTTTTGCCGCTCGGATTGGCGGGAATATTCTTTGGACTGGGTGCTGCAAGCAAGTGGATATGCTTCTATGCAGGTGCAGGACTTGCAGTTTTGCTCCTCATATCGTTCATACAGCGTTTTTCGGAATATCTCAAATATAAGGATTCTGCAAATACGGAAATAGCAAACCGTGTGAGAGCGTTTTGGAAGAATGTATTTATAACGGTGGGCTTCTGTGTGGTATTTTTCATTGCAATACCTGCCGTCATATACTGTCTGTCATACCTGCGATACCCCGATGTGGTGGAAGCGTTCAAGACGGACGGCATCATAGGTTATGTGAAGCGTGTATGGTATTATCAGGACTTCATGTTCGGATATCACAGCGGATTGGAAGCAACCCATACATATCAGTCCACCTGGTATGAGTGGATGCTGGATTCGCGTCCCATTTGGTATGCCATAAGCTACTTTGATAACAGCTATGTGGCAACCATTTCCGCAATGGGCAACCCCATAGTATGGTGGCTTGCGCTTGTGGGGACATGCGGTCTCGTGATACAGGTAATAAGAGGCAAGGTGCGAGAAACAACACCCGTAATCATGATTTTCATAGGCGTACTGTGTAACCTCCTGCCTTGGATGGTGATATCAAGATGTGCGTTCATATACCATTACTTTGCAACAGTTCCGTTTATCATATTGGGTGCATTGTATTTCTTAAAAACGCTGGAAGAAGAACACGCATGGATGTCATATTTCAAATGGGTGTGGCTGGGTGTTGCGCTTGTACTCTTTGGAATGTTCTTCCCCGTGATAGCAGGTCTGAAAATACCTGAAAGTTATGCGCTGAATTTGGAATGGATGCGTTCGTGGTGGTTTGTGAGGAATGAAGCAGCTCCGTCCGTAAACGGGTTACAAAACGGCATAACACAAGGCATGATAAACGGCAGCATTACAGTGTGTATAATCATTGCGGTGTTTGCGGTAACGGGCTACATATCATACAGGTGGCATAAGGAAGGCAACGAATTGACTAAATACATGTGAGGTAATTATGGAAGATAAGCAAATACAAACAAGCGAAGGCAAAAGGAGCTTTATCCAACTGATAAAATTCGGTTTGGTGGGCGTTTCAAACACACTGGTGGACTTTGTGGTGTACACCTTGCTCGTACTTATATTCGGCATAGAGAACGGTGACACTTTTCTCATAGGTCTTTTCACATTCATAGCTTACGGCTGCGGAGTTTTGAACAGCTTTATACTCAACACCCGTTGGACATTCAAAAAGGAGTATAAAAAGACGGGTGCAGAAGCAGTAAAATTCGTGGCGGTAAACCTGATTTCGTGGGGACTGTCATTCTTCCTTGTATGGCTGTTTTCCAATCACGTTTTTGCCGACAGTATCATCACAAATAAAGTGTGCGAATTGCTCGGTATGGAGGGCGCAGAACAAATCCAAAAGATGGGGAGTATCCTTTCAAAAATTCTTTCAGTTCCGATTGTAATTATAGTGAATTTTTTGGGAAACAAACTCTTTGTCTTCAATAAAAAATAAACTGCAATGCGGACGGTAAAACAAGCCGTCCGTTTTTTTAGTCAACACCGGGTGATAAAACATGTATTCCTTATACAGATGAAAGAAGTGTTGATTAAACCGTACACACGGCAATTCCGCCTTGCATTTTTTATACAAAAAAAGTATAATTAGCGGTGTTGAATCCAAATAGAATAATAAAGGAGCATACATAATATGAAATTAGGCGTTGTAGGACTTCCGAATGTGGGAAAAAGTACGCTTTTTAATGCACTTACACAGGCAGGCGCACAGTCTGCAAATTATCCTTTTTGCACCATTGAACCGAATGTGGGCATTGTAGCTGTCCCCGATGAGAGATTGGACACACTGGTAAAGATGTATTCGCCAAAGAGTACAGTCCCTGCAAGCATAGAGTTTGTGGACATAGCAGGACTTGTGAAGGGGGCATCCCGAGGCGAGGGTTTGGGGAATAAATTCCTTTCTCATATCCGTGAGGTGGACGCAATTGTACACGTGGTGCGCTGTTTCCAAAGCGATGATATCATACATGTGGACGGCTCGGTGAACCCCGTGCGTGATATGGAAACCATAAACTACGAACTCATATTTGCTGACATGGAAACCATGGACAGGCGGATAGACCGCACAAAAAAGAGCATGAAAAGCGGTGAAAAAAAATATAAAGAAGAATTGGAACTGCAAGAGCGAATAAAGGCACATTTGGAATCGGGTAAACCCGTGCGCTCCATGGAACTTTCAAAAGACGAAAAAGAAGCCGTGGAACAGCTGTTTCTGCTCACGGACAAGCCCGTGATATATGTGGCAAACATAGCAGAGGACGAGATAGGCACAGAAACAGAAGCGCTTTTGAAACTGCGTGAAGCGGCAAATGCAGAAGGTGCAACGGTTCTTCCGCTGTCTGCTCAGATTGAAGAGGAGATAGCATCGCTTGACGAAGCGGAGGAACGTGAAGCATTCATCGAGGAGATGGGATTGGGCGAGAGCGGTCTTTCCAAACTCATTAAGAAATGTTACGATTTGCTTGGACTTATTAGCTTTTTAACTGCGGGAGCGGACGAGTGCAGGGCGTGGACAATAACAAAAGGCACAAAAGCACCACAGGCAGCAGGTAAAATACACACTGATTTTGAACGTGGTTTCATACGTGCCGATGTAGTAAATTTTGCAACACTCATGCAACACGGAAACATGAATATATGCAAGGAAAAAGGGCTTATACGATCCGAGGGCAAAGAGTACACTATGCAGGACGGCGACATTGTTGTGTTCAAGTTCAATGTGTGAAACCAAACACATTTTAAGGCTTAATGCAAAAAAGTAAGTAAAAAGTAAAAAAATATATTAAAAAGCACTTGACAAACTTGAAAGTACCAGGTAGTATTAATATAGACTTATAGTGAACTGATTCATGTTGGATAAACATGGCTTTTCCCATAAGTAAAAAAAACTCATTATAAGGAGGAGTTGTTGAAAATGAAGAAAGGTACGAAAAAGGGCTTTACACTTGTTGAGCTCATCATCGTGATTGCAGTAATCGGTGTATTGGCTGCAATTCTGATTCCCGTATTTTCCAACGTGATTGATAAGGGAAACGCAAAGTCGGCATTCTCGGATGCTAAGAATTACTGCACACAGTATGTTGATGCAGCAGTTACAGAAGACATACCCGTAAATGACCTGCTGATCTATGCAGAAAAAGGCGGAAAGATTTACACATTTGCATATGAAGCAGATGAGGGCAAGGTAGAGGAAGTAGCTATTGAGCCTAAAGAGTATGATGAAAACGAAACACTCAAGGATCAGTCAGAGGACATTACAAATGCACTCCATGCAATCGGTGCAGTGCAGCCCGCTCCCGTTGATCCTAAGTTCTCCATGAAAGAGAGAGAACTCGTGGATAACCTCATTCATGACGGTTATGAAAATCTCTATGTTCGTGCAGGCCTCATAGTTCAGGACATGACAAATGTTGATATCGCATTTGATTATGATGATGAGTTCGCAGCAGGCGAAGGCACAAAGGAGAATCCTTTCGTTGTTGCAACAGCAGAGCAGTTTGAGAACATTCAGAATTATGAGAACATGATGTATAACCCGGATACACATACAGCACAGCCCTATTACTTCAAGCTTGCATGTGATATCGACATGAACGATGTACTTGATGAGGATGATGACTGGGTATTCGTAGATAACTTCTACGGCGTGATAGATGGTTCTAAGCTGGATGGCGGTTCTTACAGCATCATAGCTCCCGATACAGTGGGCACAGCAGAATGTTTCTTCTTCACATACCAGACAATCGGTGAAGCAACATTCAAGAATGTGAAGCTCGTACAGAAAGAGCATATGTTCTCATTCGTTTACGCTGCATACTACACAGTAAACATGGAGAACGTTACAATCGAGTCAGCAGATGCAAACGTGGCAACACGTGCCCGTGCTCGTAACCAGTCTCCCTTCGTATTCACTCCCATGGGCAATTCAAGAATTAACTTCAAGAATTGTGTAAACAACTGTAACATCACATCTACCGATACATACAACGGAATCTTCATCGGTGGTTATGCACAGCCCGGTTCCAGAATTTCATTCGTGAACTGTGTAAACAATGCTCGTGTAACAGGTAACAAGATCGGTTTCTTGTTCGGTAACATGGGTGGCGGCGGTTGTCCCGACATCATGCTCACACACTCCCCCATTTTCGCAACAGTTGGTTCTGCAACAGCATTCTATGTAGAGAACTGTGAAAACAACGGTTTCTTGAGAGGTGCTACAGAGTGTGGTCTGTTCGCTCAGACAGCAGCAAATGTTGCTAAGTTCCAGGCAATGGAAGCTGAAATCCTTGCAGAGTGCGGCTTCAAGAAGGGTACAATGGAAGTTGGTTCATCTGACATCGTAATTTCACATGACGGCACAAAGTACACTGCAACTTCAAGTGCACTTTCAGGTGTGGATTACATGCTCTCATTCAGCCACTTCATTAATATTGATGGTGCAGGTTCATCATCACTCGTAGTTGAAGTAGATATGGGTTCTGACAACACAGTTGCTCTGCCCCTTGTTAAAGGTGCAAGAGTGGAGGAAGACTTGGATGCATACAATGCAATCACAACATATGAGAACGCTGCACTCGGTGCACTCACAAACGGCGAGTATCGTTCAGCAACAAGTGATTACGATTACAAGGTAGAAATGAATGCTGACGGTTCAATCACATTCGTATTCAGTATGCATGAGCTCCGTTTCGCTCACAACGCAAGCCCCTGGGCAGAAGTAACACTTGCTGATGACATGTCAACTTTCATCTATGCAGTTGACGGTGCAGGCGAAGTTGCAGGCGCAAGAGAGTTTATCTATACAAACGGTGCTTTCGAAGCTAAGTAATTCAATTTAATTACAAATTACACTGAAAGGCAGGTCGTAAGACTTGCCTTTTTTGTGTGACGTATATTATCTTTCATGTAATATAATTCTTGCAATATTTTCTGAAATGTAGTATAATAACTGTTAGCTTGAAAAGGCGACTCTATAATTTGGAAGTGATAGAACAATGAAAAAAATAAGAATTGCCATAGCAGGATATGGTAACTTGGGACGAGGAGTCGAACTTGCGGTGCGGCAGAATGCCGATATGGAACTTTGTGCCATTTTCACAAGGAGAGACCCGAAAAGTTTGGCAGTAAAGTCGGAAACGCCCGTGTACCATATATCAGAAGCTCCCGATATGCGGGACAAGATAGATGTGGTTATAATGTGCGGCGGCAGTGCAAAAGACTTGCCTGTGCAAACACCTGAAATGGCAAAGTATTTCAATGTGGTGGACAGCTTTGACACTCATGCGAAGATTCCCGAACACTTTGCAAAAGTTGATGAAGCGTGCCGTATATCGGGTAAAGTGGGTATTATTTCCGTGGGCTGGGACCCCGGCATGTTTTCACTGAATCGTATTTATGCACAAGCAATTTTGCCCGATGGCAGAGATTACACATTTTGGGGTAGGGGAGTAAGTCAAGGTCACTCCGATGCCATAAGGCGAATACCGGGTGTTACGGATGCCCGTCAGTACACCATTCCGTGTGAGGCTGCAATGGAGAGAGTAAGAAACGGAGAAAACCCAACACTCTCTGTGAGGGAAAAACATACCCGTGAATGCTTTGTGGCGGTGGAGGACGGAGTGGATAAGACCGCTGTTGAGAACGAAATCGTAAATATGCCTAATTACTTTTCGGATTATGATACTACGGTGCATTTTGTTACCGAAGAAGAACTGAAAAAGAACCACAGCGAGCTTCCTCACGGTGGTAGCGTGATTCGCTGCGGTGTTACGGGTGACGGACACCGCTGCGTCATAGAATATAAGCTCACGCTGGACTCAAATCCCGAGTTTACATCGTGTATATTGGCGGCATATGCACGTGCGGCTTTCAGATTAAGCCGTGAGAATGTTTGCGGTGCAAAAACCGTAATGGATATTGCCCCCTCATATCTGCACTCCGAGTCATGTGAATGGCTGAGAAAAAATCTTTTATAATCTAATTCTTAGGAGGTATTTAATGAAAAAGATTATGTCAATCGTACTGGCTGTCTTCATGTTGATGACGGTAGTACCCACAAGTCTGACATTTGCTGCTCAGACAGAACCCAGCACTTTCTGGTTAGACAGTGACGAGGAAAACGGTTACATAGGCAATTATGCGCTGATTTCTAACCCGAGCATAAACCAGAACAACAGTGCCGCAACGGGCGACCTCACAGACGCTATACGCACAGGGGACGAGCTGAATGCAGACAGTGTTGATGTGCAAAATCTCGAAAAGACAGCATGTGAAGACGGCTTCCTTATGTCCACCGAAGACAAAATCGAGGGCACAAAAGCTCCCAATCAGCAATGGAAAGTGGGCGATTCATTTGAATGGGTTGCGCTGGATGATGCATACGAGATGTATCAGGCCTATGTTACCGTAACAAATTACCCCAGCACATGCGTGGCAGTGGGCGAATACTGTTATGTTTGGGCAAGTTCCAGAGACGGTGCAGCATACAGAATCGGAGGGGAAAATGCGCAGCTTTTAGCTGACGAGTTCGACCGCCAGTATGCAGAGGTGGTAAATAACTACGGCACTTTTGATTCAGCCGCAGGCAACACCAAAATAAATATCATATGTCACAATCTTTCGGAAGGTATGCCGGCATATTTCTATGACTTTGAGTTCAGGAGCTTGGGAAACAATGAGGGTCAGTATTTCTTCCATGTTGATACATTGGGAACTATGATTGACTCCACCGACTATGTTTGGAATGTGGAAAAAGCATATGAACCTATGCTCAAATCATTCGTAGACATGGTTATATTCTTGCGTACTCGTGAAAATGTACCGCTTTGGCTTGCACAGGTGCTTCGTCAAGCATCGGTTCCGCTGGTATACGGCGACGAGAAGACCGAGGAGTGTGTGGAAAATTGGTCAAATGCCACGGCAGATTACAGAAACGGCAAGTCCATATATAAGTGGGCAAAAACCGACTTCAACACCGATCCCACATATCTGTACATGTTTGGTCAGTATTTGAAACAACAGTACGGTACATACGAGGTATTTGCAGATATCTTGGATGCGTATGTATCTACTCGTGATACCGTGGGCGAAGTGGTGCTGCCGAGTGCACTTGCAGGCACATCGCTTGATTCGCTCACACTCCCTGAAATTCTGGAAGCGTACAGAATAGCACTTGTTGTAAAGGATGAGGATACCATATACGGCTTCCGTGGAGCAGAGGAGTTTGATGCAATTCCCGTGGAGTGCTATAACGGCACAGGTTTGAACGAGTTATACGGCGGCGGTGCAATACTTGTAAGAACGCTTGAAACAGGCATATTCAATCCGTGTGATGATGCATCGGATACCCTTAAATATGTAGGTATTACAACGGATATTGACGATCTTCCCACGGTAAATTGTGTAATTTTCATGGACTATGACGGCACATTCTTGAAAGAACAGCTCGTGTTTGATGGTGACGATGCCGTACCGCCTGCTCAGCCCTATCATCAGGGTATGACATTCATAGGTTGGGATAAGGAATACACGAACATACAGGAATCCATGACCATAACCGCAGTGTATGAGGATGGCGAAACATATCACACCGTAACCATGATAAATACGGTTTCGGGCGAGGAAATGGGTAAATTTGATGTAATAAGAGGTTTTGCCCCCACTATGCCTCAAAACCCACGTATCTCAGGATTCTCTTTCACAGGCTGGTACACGGAAGACGGCAAGCCCTTTGATACGGAAGAGCCCATATATGGTGATGTGACCATATATGCACACTTTATAAATGCTGTTACCATTTACGGCTATACAGTCCCCGATTACACATTCTCATCGTTCTCAACAGAATGTACCGAGGAGTTCACCTCACACAGCAGTATAGATAATAATCTGCGTTTCTTGTATGCGGCTGCATACTTGGACGGCACTATCTACGGATTCAATGACCTAAATAACTTTGTCACAGTGGATGCAGAAACCTATGTTTCTGAAATAGCGGCAGAGGATCCGAACAATGGCACCATATACAGATGTCTTGATATGACATATGATTACACTACGGATACCATGTACATCTCGTATATAGATGCAAACGGCAAAGGCAACTTGGGCAAAGTAGATCTTGAAACGGGTATTATCACCAAGGTTGCGGAAACAGCAACATTCTACATGGCAATAGCATGTAATAAGCAGGGCGACCTGTTCTGCGTACTGCCGAATTGTGATCTTGCAACCGTGAATAAGACAAACGGCCGTTACGGCAAAATAGGTTCTACGGGTGTGAGTCTGTCAGACGGTGAAACAGTAAACTTCACATGCATGACATTTGATTACAACACAGGTTACCTGTATTGGGCAGCAATGGACGGTTACACGAGTGAAACATACCTGTATTTGGTGGATACCACAGACGCATCCCTTATAAACTTGGGCAGAGTGGCAGAGGATTATCAGCTTCATGCAATGTACATCCCCTACACATACGATGTAGAAACATATTACACGGTAAGATTCGTGGACTATGACGGAAAGATTCTTTCAGAGCAGCAGGTAAAAGAGGGCGAAGCAGCTGTTGCACCCGCAGACCCTGTGCGTGAAGGCTATGTGTTTAAGGGTTGGGATAAGGACTTCTCAAATGTACAGAGTGATTTACGAATCACGGCCCAGTATGAGCCGCTTCCCGTTTACACGGTAACATTTGTGGACTATGATTTCAGTGTATTGGCTACACAGCAGGTATATCAGGGTAACTCTGCCGTGGCACCCGCAGACCCCGTGCGTGAGGGCTATACATTTACAGGCTGGTCATGCGATTTCACAAATGTGCAGTCGGACCTCGTGGTGGTTGCACAGTATGTTGAAGGCAATGTAACCATGTACACCGTCACATATAAAGACGGACTTACAGATGAAATCATCACCACGGCAAAGGTGCAGGAGAATACGGTTATAGACCCGCAGACCATGCCCACAGCTCCCGTGCATGAGGGATACACATTCGTGGGCTGGGATTATGACGGCACGCCTGTAACGGGCGATATCACCGTAACTGCAAACTATGTGGTAGAACAAGACGGTCCCGGATTAGGTGACAGCAATGGTGACGGAAAAGTAAATACAGCCGATGCAGTTACCATATTGAGGTTTGCAGCGGAGATGGCGGAACTCACAGAGGAACAAATGAGAGCAGCCGATGTGAACTGTGACGGTGTTGTAAATACAGGCGACGCAGTGTTAATATTGAAGTACGCAGCAGGAATCATTGACACTTTATATCCGTCCGGCGGCTAATAAAACCGATATAAAATTGATTCTGTTGCATTAAATTTTTTGCAACAGTGAATATGCCGATTGGCGATAGGGAATGCAGACCTGCTTTATGCAATATAGTGTTTGTATTCCCTTTTTTTGAATATTGCCATAGTGCAGAGGACAAACTGTAAATGTGGCAGAGTATTACAGCACAAGACATATAGCACAGAGGCAGCGAGCGTATGTGAAAGCCGAATCACGGCGTATGAGGCTTGCAGGAGTGAGGGCAAAGGCGGTAGTTTTTTATAAAAGCGACTC
>JAFSHG010000084.1 GCA_017440405.1 Clostridia bacterium | reverse complement strand
ATCCAGATTTGAACTGGAGAATAAAGGTTTTGCAGACCTCTGCCTTACCACTTGGCTATGGTGCCGAAAATAAAATGGAGCGGGAAACGGGGCTCGAACCCGCCACCTCTGCCTTGGCAAGGCAGCGCTCTACCGAATGAGCTATTCCCGCAAGAAGTGGTGCCTCAGAGTGGAGTCGAACCACCGACACAGGGATTTTCAGTCCCTTGCTCTACCAGCTGAGCTACCGAGGCATATTTGGCGATCCGAAGGGGGCTCGAACCCCTGACCTCCAGCGTGACAGGCTGGCATTCTAACCAACTGAACTACCGGACCACTCTTTTTATGTATCCCTGTTCATACAGGAAAACTGGTGGGAACAATAGGGCTCGAACCTATGACCCTCTGCTTGTAAGGCAGATGCTCTCCCAACTGAGCTATGCTCCCATATGCGTTTCCTTTCAACAGGACAATGGTTATTATACTCTTTATCACCCCTTTTGTCAATACCTATTTTCTTGTTTTTGAAATCATATATAATGGCGTCAGAATCCCGAACCTCTCTTGATATAATAGCCCGTTTGTGATAATATACGCGTATCTACGTTGTTGGAGGTCTTAATGGAATGAACATAATCGTTGTGGGATTCGGTAAAGTGGGCGAGGCCATAGTCCGCCTTCTCTCTGCCGAAAAGCACGATATTACCGTTGTGGATATTCAGCAGTCGCTCGCCGCAAATGCAGAGCAGTTGGATGTGGCATTCTGTACCGGAAACGGCGGCAGGGCCGATGTGTTGCGTGAGGCGGGCTGCGCTTCGGCGGATCTCCTCATTGCCGTAACAGGTGTTGATGAACTTAATATTCTGGTTTGCAGCATAGGAAAAATGCTCGGCGCTCACGACACCATAGCAAGAGTTCGCAACCCCGATTATTCTTCTCAAATAAACGAGATAAAGAAGCATGTGGGCATAGATATGGCAATAAACCCCGAAATGGCTGCAACAGGTGAAATGCTCCGTATTTTGCGCTTCCCCTCCGCCATGACGGTGGATATCTTTGCAAAAGGTGCTGTGGAAATAGTGGGTCACAGACTTAAAGAGGGCAGCGTCTTGGACTCAGTACCCCTGTGTGATTTGAAAAAGAAATACCCCGCAAAAGTACTCCTGTGTGCAGTCGAACGAGATGGTGAGGTGTATATCCCCACGGGAAATTTTGTGTTGAAGTCAGGAGACCGCATAAGCGTCGTTGCACCCCGTGCCGAAATAGAAAAGTTTTTTAAGGCGACAGGTACTTTTAACAAACGCAGGATAAAGAGCGTCATGATAGTGGGCGGAAGTCGCATCGGTTTTTACCTTTCATCAGAGCTTGTGCGTTACGGCATAGATGTCACGCTCATTGAATCGGATGCCAAAAAGTGCGAGGAACTTACAGAGGTTTTGCCCAAACAGGTGAAGTTGTACCACGGCGATGGTTCAAGCTCGGATGTCTTGAATGAATACGACATACACGGTCACGACGCCTTTGTTGCACTCACTGGCATGGACGAGGAGAACATGGTACTCGGAATGTATGCTGCAAGACAAGGCACATTTAACAAGGTAATCGCAAAGGTGAACCGCCAAACTTTCCTCAGCATGGTAAAAAATACGGAAACGGAAACCTATGTAAGCCCGAAGCTCATATGCGCAAACCAGATAGTACAGTATGTCAGAGCAAAACATAACTCATTGGGCAGCAATGTGGAAACTCTCCACACCATTGTGGACGGCAAGGTGGAAGCTTTGGAGTTCATAGTAAAGGAAGGTTCGGCATGTATAGGTATACCGCTTAAAGACTTGCCCATTCGCTCGGGCATGTTGGTAGCATGTATCACCCGAAAGGGAACTGTTATGTCCCCCGGTGGAAACGATACCATAGAAGCAGGCGACAATGTGATAATAGTCACCAAGATAAAGGGACTAAACGATTTGGACGATATATTAAAGTAAAACTCTATGAACATCAGGATGACATTTAACCTACTCGGCCGTACCGTTCTGTGTGAGGCAGCACTCATGGCTGTTTCGCTCGTGGTAGGTCTCATATACGGTGACAGCGTTTTAGGCTTTGCCGCAGCAATAGGCATTGCCCTCTTATTCGGCACGGTTTGTTTGCTCATAAAACCCGCTTCCACGGCAATATATGCTCGTGAAGGCTTTGTGGTATGTGCACTTTCTTGGATAGTGTTGTCTCTCATAGGTGCTGTTCCGTTTGTGATAGAGGGTATGATTCCCAATTACATAGACGCATTCTTTGAAACCGTGTCGGGCTTCACCACCACCGGGGCAAGTATTTTGGAGGATTTTGAAAATGCGGGCAGACACGGACTTTTCTTTTGGCGTTCTCTCACGCATTATATTGGCGGCATGGGAGTTTTGGTATTCATGCTCGCCATAATGCCCACCGCAAGCGAAAGTTCAATGCAGCTCATGCGTGCGGAAGTTCCGGGACCCAAGGTGGGAAAGTTAGTACCCAAGATTAAAAAGACCGCAATAATTCTCTATGTCATATATGTTGCAATTACGCTTTTAGAAATTATACTCCTTCTCTTTGGCGGTATGAACCTCTTTGAAGCCGTAACACATGCCTTTTCCACGGCAGGTACGGGCGGATTTTCCAACCGTGCAGACAGTATAGCAGGATACAGCCCGTACATACAGTATGTGATATCCGTATTCATGCTCATATTTGCCGTAAATTTCAGCCTGTATTACTTAATACTCATTCGTCAGTGGAAAGCTGCCGTAAAAAATGAAGAATTGCGCTGGTACATAATAATCGTTGCACTTGCAATTTTATTCATCAGCATAGACTCACGGGATATGTTTGCAAGTACCGAAGAAACCGTGAGAGCATCACTTTTCCAGGTGTCATCTTTCATATCCTCCACGGGATTTTTGACTGTTGACCCAGTGTATTTTTCACCTTTCAGTCAAATGGTGATATTCGCACTCATGTTCATAGGTGCGTGTGCAGGTTCTACGGGAGGCTCCGTAAAGGTTTCACGAATAGCCATTTTAATCAAATCCTTCATAAACGAGATAAAGCGAATGCTCCGTCCGAGAGAAGTGCTGAAAGTGCGCATGGACGGCAAGCCGCTTGTAAATGAAGTCGTACATTCGGTGGCAATGTTTTTCGGCATGTACATGTTCATAGTAATGATATCAATGCTGATTATATCTTTGGACGGTTTCGACATAGCAACAACGGCAAGTGCTGTGGCAAGCTGCATGGGAAACATGGGACCGGGACTTTGGCAAGGTTCTTGCTATGCACAGTTTTCGCCGCTTTCAAAGATTGTGCTGTCGCTTGACATGCTCTTGGGCAGGCTGGAAATTTTACCCATAATCATGCTCTTTGTACCGAGCGTTTGGAAATTCGGGAAAAAGAGCAGTAAAGTCGTCGACTGATAAATATTTTTCGGGGCAATACTGTGTTGCCCTTTTTTATATTCGTTTTTATTTTGTCAACACCGTCTGCCCCGACGTTTTTTTAAGCCGTTTATTGTATTTGCCGTAGATTTGTGCTATAATAACTTACAGTTGCATAACAAACATTAAAGTATTTGAGATTTCGTATGCAGATTTTACTCCGCAAACGGAAAAGCTCAAGGTGCAGCAAAACCATCCGACATTCAAAAGCTTTAATGAATAATCTCGGGAGGTAGAGTTTTGACAAAACAAAGCGTTGTGAGAGAAAAAATGGTGGAGGCTGCAAAGTCGGTTCTCCCCATAACACTTATAGTATTCGTGCTTTGCCTGTTCCTCATTCCCATGGACAACGGGCTTATGCTTTCATTTCTCATAGGGGCTTTCATGCTCATAGTGGGCATATGCCTTTTTACCATAGGTTCCGATGTTGCAATGACGCAAATGGGCACGCACATAGGTGCAAAAATGACGAGGAGTAAGAATATAGCAGTCATAACGGCTCTCAGTTTCATACTCGGAATTGCAATCACCGTGGCAGAACCCGATTTGCAGGTGCTGGCTTCAAATGTACCGAATATAGATACCGCCGTCCTCATTATCACAGTTTCCGTGGGTGTGGGGCTTTTCCTCACGGTGAGTATGCTCAGAATACTTTTTTCCATCCCCATGAAATGGCTTTTGCTCGGTTTCTATACGATTATATTCATTCTCGCCTTTTTATCGGAGCGTGATTTCCTGTCCGTGGCGTTTGACTCGGGCGGAGTAACCACGGGACCCATTACAGTTCCTTTTATCATGGCATTGGGCGTGGGCGTGGCGTCCATTCGCAGCGATAAAAAAGCAAAGGAAGACAGTTTCGGTCTGGTTGCACTTTGTTCCATTGGCCCCATTCTCTCCGTGCTCATCTTAGGCTTCATTTATAAAGACAGCACAGATGCCGCATCTTCCATGGTGATACAAAAATACTTGGACTCCACGGAAATAGGCATGGGGTATCTTACTCATATCCCGCACTATTTGGGCGAAGTGGCAATAGCACTTTTACCCATCGTGATATTCTTTTTCATCTGCCAATTCATCGTGCTTAAAATAGAAAAGCGACAACTGCACAGGATAATCATAGGCATAGTTTTCACCTATGTGGGACTGGTACTTTTTCTTACGGGCGTAAATGTGGGCTTTTCCTCATTGGGCTATGTGCTCGGCGGCAAGATGAGCCACGGTTTCTTAAAATGGCTGCTCATACCGCTTGCAATGCTCATGGGTTGGTTCATAATAAAGGCAGAGCCCGCTGTGCATGTGCTCACAAGACAGGTTTTGGAATTGAGCGCGGGTGCTATCTCCGAAAAGGTGATGAATTTCACCCTCTCCATTGCAATCGCCATTGCCATGGGTCTTGCAATGGTGAGAGTTTTAACGGGTGTTTCCATACTCTGGTTCATGCTTCCCGGCTATATCATCGCCATTGCACTCACCTTTGTGGTATCGCCCACTTTTACAGCAATAGCGTTTGACGCAGGCGGTGTTGCATCGGGACCTTTAACCGCCACTTTCATGCTGCCGTTTGCCATGGGTATCAGCGCATCGCTCGGCGGAAATGTGATGACGGACGCTTTCGGTCTGGTTGCCATGGTCGCCATGATGCCACTCATAACCGTGCAAGTCATGGGTGCCATATCCACGGTGAAAACACGCAAAACAACGGATACCGATGTTCGTATGACATTTGATGATAACGAAATCATTGAGTTGTGGGAGGTGTGATAATGGAATTGTATCTTATGATGAGCATTGTGGACAGAAACAGGGAAAAAGCCCTGCTCGATATCCACCACAAGCTGAATATACCGTCCGCCTTTGTAACCTTGGGCAGCGGCACTGCCACCATGGAGCATTTGAACCTGTATAACTTGGAGCCGAGTGAAAAATCGGTGGTGTGCGCTGTTGCCACGGCGGATACCGCAAAAAAGCTTTTTTTCAGGGCCACAACGGAACTTTACATGGATATCCCCGGAAACGGTATCATGATGTCAATTCCGTTAAAGAGCATGGGCGGAGGCAATAACCTTTCATATCTCACGAACGGTCAGAAAATACAAGGAGGGAAACCGAATATGAAATTTGAGCATGAACTTAT
>JAFSHG010000083.1 GCA_017440405.1 Clostridia bacterium | reverse complement strand
TTTCATTCTCGTAAATGGCAGTATCATGGCAATAGCACTTCCGATTATACCTACTATTCCCATAGTGGTCATCATTCCGTAAAGCTGTCTTTCACTGCTTGATATAAAGAATCGGTCAAGTTTTTCCTGTGCAAATGATATGCAGATGATATTCATAATGATAAAAAATATCCACATACCTACGTTTACATATAACGCTGTTTTGTTGACTTCAAACTTCTTTTCTTCTCTGCCCAAATAATTCATAATGCTCCTCCTTTTTTGTCCTGTCATAGGACAATTATTTTCTGGGCATATTATACAATAGGTTTTGTCCTATGTCAAGACAAATAATAATATATTGTTGGCGGAAGTATGGCAAGAGTTATAGACGGAACAGAAATGAATATGATAGGTGACAATGTGCGATTGTTGCGGAAAAAGCGGAAGATGAGTCAGCAGTCACTTTCCAACGCTCTTGAACTCATGGGTGTGTATGTATGCAGAGGCTCAGTATCACGCATTGAGGACAAGTCACGGACGGTTACGGATATTGAGCTTTTCGCCATTGCAAAGGTGCTGGATGTGACGTTGGATGAGTTGTTTGATAAATGATGCGATTGTGTTGATGCAAAAATATGCAACCCGATGTTGACAAAAAAGGTACTCCCCGTGAGGAATACCTTTTATTTTTAGAATACGAATATTACTTACCGAAAACCTTTACAAAAGCCTGCTTGATATCGTCTATGATATCTTCGGGTTCTTCCAGTCCCACGCTGATTCTTACCATTGCAGGGGTGAGGTTTGCAGCAGCCAGTTCTTCTTCTGAAAGCGGGCTGTGTGTCATGGAAGCGGGATGCTCAATGAGTGTTTCTGCATCGCCCAATGATACTGCCAGTGTGCAAAGATCCAATGAGTTTATGAACTGCTCCGTCTGCTCACGTGTTGCGTTAAGCTCAAATGTAATCATGCCGCCGAAAAGCTTCATCTGCTTCTTTGCCACTTCATGACGGGGATGTGATTTCAGACCGGGGTATATAACTCTCTTTACATGCTTGTCCGACTCCAAGTACTCTGCTATCTGCATAGCGTTTGCACAGTGTCTCTTCATACGGATGTCCAGCGTCTTCATGCCGCGTGCGATAAGGAATGCTTCAAACGGCCCTATTACTGCGCCCGTCATATCCTTCATACCAAAGAGCGTGCATTTTGTTATGTATTCTTCTGAACCAACAACAACACCTGCAATAACGTCGCCGTGACCGTTCAAGTATTTGGTTGCACTGTGAACTACCACGTTTGCGCCCAGGCTGAGGGGTCTTTGCAGATAGGGTGTGCAGAAGGTGTTGTCCACAACCACCTGAATTTCGGGATTTATCTTATGAACTGTGTCTGCAACTTCTTTTATATCTATGATTTTGAGGTCGGGGTTGCAGGGTGTTTCAAAGTAAACTACTTTTGTATTGGGGCGAATAGCCTTCTTCACGTTTTCAATGTTTGTGAAGTCCACAAAGTCGGATTCAACACCAAACTTTGAAAGGCCATGCTTCAAAAATGCAAATGTGCAGCCGTAAAGCGTGGTATCAGCCAAAATGTGGTCGCCTGCTTCCACCAGCGAATAGATAGCCGTGGTAATAGCACCAATGCCCGAACCTGCGATTATAGCAGCTTCTGCGCCTTCGAGGTTTGCGATTTTCTTTGCAAGCTGGTTAGCGTTGGGGTTGCCCAAGCGTGTGTAGATATATCCTTCTTCTTCACATGCAAAGCGTCTTGCGCCCTGCTGTGCGTTTTCAAAAACGAAAGTGGAAGTTTGGAAAATAGGCATAGCAAGAGGTGCGATTCCGGGAATTTTCAGTGCGCCTTCATGAATTTGGCGAGTAGCAAAACCGAGCTCTTTGTTTGAGTTATGTGACATGATAAAAACCTCCGTCATTGTAGTCATTTACATGATAACACCATAAAAACGGTGCGTCAAGCGTGTTGTAACAATATACTAATACATGCCATTTTTTCAGTCTCTGCGGCGTGAACCTGAAACCAAAAGTACGAGTCTCAAAAGTGATACCAGTGTGGACAATGTTGCCACAACATAAGTGAGAGCTGCCATGCGAAGCACTTTTTTTGCGCCTGAAATTTCATCGTTTCGTATATATCCGCCCATTGTGAGCATATCAATGGCACGGGACGATGCGTTAAACTCCACGGGAAGTGTAGCGAGCTGGAACAAAAGCACGGCTGCATACAACACAACACCTATGGCGGCAAGGTTGAACGAGCTGAGCAATATGCCGAGAATTACAATATAGGGAGCGGCTGTTGAACCTATCCGAGCCACGGGGAGAATGCTGTTTCTTATCTTTATGGGGAAGTAATCGTTTTGATATTGCATAACGTGTCCCACCTCGTGCAATGCCACCGCAAGTGCTGCCACGGAACGGGACGAATACACATCTTGACTGAGCGATACTGTGTTTGACCGTGGGTTAAAGTTATCGGTGAGAGTACCTGCAATTTGAGATACACTCACATTTGAGCGGTTTTGAGCAAGAACTTCCCTTGCAACTTCGGCAGCAGTTTTGGACTGCACGGTCTGCACTTTGCTGTACTTTGCAAACACCGACCTTAATCGAGCCTGAATTACGAGACCCAAAATCATCAGTGCTATGAGCGCAAAAAATGTGAGCGAGTACAAGTCAACATACATATTCCCCAAACGAATATTGCATAAAATTTCAAACATAATCAATTTCCTCTTTTCTTCTTGTGGGCATAGCCCTTACAGTTATTTAATGTTATTATCCTCTGTGCTGCAAAAGTCATTCAGCATCTTTTTTGTATTCTTTAACCATTTATCCGTGCTGTTGCTTTTTTCTATCCATTTTCGCACCTCAAAACCGAACCTATCGGCAGATGTACCCGTAATTTCAACGTCGCTGTCCGTGAGGCAGAACAGTCCTTCAACCGTATTTTTTACATCAAAAACGTGGTTGTAAACAGCGTATTCATACAATGCAAGTTGCGGACGGATATTATCCGCATCATTTTTGTGTCCGTCGATGCGGCGGAACTCACCCGTATTGTCTATGGCACCGAATGCGGTAATTACGGGGAAATCCTGTCGTAACTGAGTGAGATATCTCTGGTACGGGCTCATGGGCAGGCGAGCCGACTCAAACAGAAGCCCCGATAAGTAGCTCAAATTCGTCACCGTCTGGGGATATGTGACCCTTTGCTGCGTGATAAAAGTTTCATCCTCTGCACTGTCGGATGCCGACGTATCGGAATCCGTTATATTGCTCTCGGAAGCGTCGGAATCCGTGGCGGTATCCGAGTCTGTGCTGTCGTCATGCACACGGGGCAGTTTATCCGCTTTTTTCTCCACGGAATCTGCGGTTTCGGGTTCAAACTTCTGTGCGTTTTCTTTTTCTTCTTCAACACCGCCTTGTCCTGCATTCTCCGAAAGTGAAGTATCGGAGAGTTCAGCGTCAGATGATGCGGTGTCAGATGATACTGCTGCATCCGATGAAGATGTGATATCGGAATTGAGGGTATCGGAGCCTTCATCGTCAGAGTACAGCGCATTTTCGATTCTGCCTTGGAGAGCCGTCATATCGGAATACCCGTTTGGAGTATCCAAATCAAAGTTTGACCAGATGAAGAACTTTGTCATGTATTTTTTCAACATTTCTTCTTCCGTCAAGTCGTCCAAAGACTTTCCGTACAGCTCCTCATAGAACGCATCCTCCAACTGAACTTGGTGGTCGCCGAAGAAGAGTATGACGGTGGGTTCGTCTGCGTCCTCAAAGTAGTGTATGAGCTCTTCCGTGGCAATATCCGTTTCATGCAAGAGTGAGAGATACTGTTCTGCCAACGGGTAATCGCCCTGTGTGTTGCGAAGCTCTACTTTTTGCTCGAAATTCTTATACCGTGTGGTATATCCGCCGTGGTTTTGCATGGTGACATTGAACACGAAAAGCGGCTCATCGGGCTGTTTTTGTTCATAGAGTTTTATGAGGTTGTCGTAGTTACATTCATCGGTGATATATGCCCTGTAATGTTCGGGGTTTTCGTAGTCTTCTATGTACTGTTGCACATCAAAGCCCATTGCCGAATACACATTGGGTCTGTTCCAACCCGATGCCAAATACGGGTGTGTTGCCACGGTTTTGTAGCCCAAAGCATTAAATGTACTTACAATGCCGGGCATGTACTCCACATTTTTGAAGTTGGTCTGATACGGCACCGCTCCCTGCGAGTACATGAACATGTTGTCGCCCGTCAAAAATTCGTATTCACAGTTTGCCGTACCGCCGCCGAGTACCGATACATAGGTGTAACCCGAAATTACGGACTCATCTTCGCACAGACGGTCTATGAAAGGCATGACATCTATGTTGGTATCAAAATCGCCTATCACACGCAAATCGGAGAAAGATTCGTTCATTATCACGATTACATTCGGTCTTGCGTCTTTATCGTATTTATTTATCACCGTTTTTTCGGCGGAGTATTCGTGTTTGAGGTTCTCAAGCAGCTCCGTGTCGTATCCTTTCGGCTCGTCAATCTTGGAGTACTGCAAGTCCATTACAAAGTTAAGCGGAAAGCCGTTCACCTTGTGTGACCAGAAGTACGGTTTTACTCCCAGTGCGGACAAGATGGTGGTGCTGGACATTATGAGTGTGGTGATGATGAGTATGGAAAGACAAGTGCTGTACCTTGCATACCACTTAAATTTATAGTAGCCTTTTTTATGGCATTTTTCCAGTATGAAGAAATAAAACAGCATTCCGAGTATGTACAGTCCCGTAAACACATAGAACAAACCTATGGGCAGGCTGTACTGGTCTGCCACATTGAGTGCAGTGCCTATGGAAAAGAGGTCGCTCAAAAACAACGGTCTGCCCCTCAAAGCCGTGAGGAAACAGTTTGCGCTGGATGTGATGAACCAAATCACGGATGAAATGCCTGCCGAGAGTTTCACCGAATTTGAGATTGCAAATATGAGCAGATACGGTGCGGCATACAAAATCAAGTTCAAAAACAGTCTGAATGAGAACACATATGATATTGCTCCGTTTCCCAAAACCTCACAGCACATGGTGATGTTCCAAACAAATGTGAGGCATAAAATGACGTGACTGAGCCATCCGGGTGTTTTGGAGTTGAGGTCGCACAAAAGATGCAGTCCTGCAAGCACGAGATTTACTATGATAAATACCCAGAACAAGTCCGCTTTCACGCTCAACATGAAAAACGAGTATGCACATGATACCGCTGCAAATGCGCAATGTGCGGTAAATCTTATAAGCCCGTTTTCTCCTGCTTTTTTGAGGAAAGGCGGAATGCTTACTTCCTTGGGTTTTGATACATCATCAATGGTGACTTTGCTGTCGTGCGGAATGGGTTTCCACGTTACTTTCATAAAGAGAGCAAAGTACATGGAATACTTACCTATGAAATCAAAGATAGGCCATGTGAGGGTGAACTTTATCTTATTCCAAAGCGATATTTTCTTTATGCGCTTATTTTCAAATACGAATATGTACACGGCAACCATCATACTCTTTACCCAACTTTTCACTCGGTATGCGAAAATGTTGAAGAAATATGCAAGCGTGAGCGCCCAGAAATTGGGTGATATTGTGTATGCGATGATGAATACCAGTCCCTTTATTATCTGTTTGAGCAGTGAAAACAGCGGGCGTGGGAGTACCAGGAAGAACATATCGTATGAGGCAAATCGCTGTCTTACGGTATCCCAGAAATTCTTGCCCTTGTATGTGAATATGTTTTTGAAAAGTCCCCAACCCGACTCTTGAAAAGCCATGATGTGACCTTTTGCCCAACGCAATCTTTGTCGGAGTGCTATTTTTATCTTTGTGGGCTGCTCGTCATAAAACTCCGCCGCATCGTTGTAGGTTATCTGATAACCTTGCACCACGGCGTCGGCGGTGAGGGCGCGGTCTTCGGTGAGGGATGTGTATTTCCAACCGTTTTTGACTATTTCGTTTGTGAAAAGCACGCCTGTACCCTGTATATTGGTAGCAAGGCGAAACACACTTCTTGCTCTGTGCGACTGGCGTGCAGAACGCAACCAGTGTATGGCGTATGTGGAGGAAACCCAGTTTTCATCGAAGTTTTTGGAGTTTCTGAATGAGGTTACAATCTTTTCACCCGAATCAAAGGCGTCGTTCATGCGAGAGATGTAGTCGGACTTTAAGAGGTTGTCCGCATCAAAAATTATGTATGCTTCAAAACTGTCCGTGCCGTAGTCTTTTTCTATGTTCTGAAAGAGGAATTGCAAAGCAAAGCCCTTGGTGGCGTGTTCTTTATCAAACCTTTCATATACCACCGCACCGTGGTTACGGGCTATCCTTGCTGTTTCACCGTCATCGGTGCAGTTATCCGCAACAACAAAGACGGTGACATTCTCCATGGGGTAGTCCTGTTTGGAGATGCTGTCCAAAAGATTGCCTATTACGGTTTTTTCGTTTCGTGCGGCAATGACTATACCGTATTTGTGGAAATTCTTTGCGGGTGCAAACTTGCGTGTGCAAAGAGCACCTATTATGATGTATATGTTCTTATAGAACATGAGCACGGTTAAAACAGTTCCCCATATGGAGTACACCGTTGAAAAACCGGGCTTAAATGCCGCTATCGCTTCAGCTATTTGAGTTAATATATTTTCCATAGTTAATTTTCCTGTTAAAGTCGGACATTGCTGTCCCATGTTACACTATGAGATTATAGCACATTTTTTGTCTTTTGCAAGCACAACAACACTGATCCGCCTATTGGTGTTGCATAAAAAAATAACCCCTGCAAGTTATACTCGTTTGCAGGGGCAAAATACAGAAAGTTTTATGAGTTTACTATGCTTTTCAATAAATCTGCAAGCCATTCAAGCCATGATATATTTTCACAGAAGTCAATGACTTTATCGGGGATAAGTATCATGACAAGTGCAATGATTACGATTATCATGAGGAGAACCAGCAGTATGCTTTTCAGTGCAGAACCCTTGCGCTTGAGCGGACGGTCATCCAACGATACTGTTTTTCTTGTGCCATCCTCGTTATAGTTGCTGTCTCCCTGAGTGTTGTGATAAATCTTTGTTTTACACTTGGGACAAATATTGGCTGTTTCGGAAAGCGGTCTTCCGCAATTTGGACAATTCATAATGTTCCTCCTTAAATTTACTATACATTTATTATAGCATATTTTATTTCCTTGTCAAACACATTGAAAAAACACAATGTCATCATGTGCGTCGCTGTAACACAAAAACAAATAAGCTCATTTACAATTTAGCCGACCCCATAATTTACTTTTATAATTCATAGTAAATAAAAATGGAAAAAATACAAAACTTTTTTGGTTTAGCGTATTGAATTTGAAACTAATATATGTTATAATGGACCATAAAATTATGATAGGGAGTTATAACCGTACAGTTTATTGGTAAAAAAGCAGATGAGAAACGGGTTTGAATTTGAGCTTATACATACATGCAAACAGACGGGTGCACGTCTTGGCAGATTGCATACGCCGCACGGGGACATACAGACGCCGTGTTTTATGCCCGTAGGTACTCAGGCCACGGTGAAAGCGATGACGCCCCGTGATTTGGATGAGGTGGGAGCATCCATAATCTTATCCAACACATATCATCTGTACATGCGTCCCGGACATGAAACGGTGCGTGAAGCAGGCGGTCTGCATGAATTTATGCATTGGGACAAGCCCATTTTAACCGATAGCGGCGGTTTTCAGGTATTCAGCCTTTCGTCCATGAACAAGATAACGGATGAAGGCGTGGTATTTCGTTCACACATAGACGGCTCAAAGCATATCTTTACCCCGGAAAAGGCGATAGAGATTGAGGAAGCTCTGGGTGCTGATATCATGATGTGTTTTGACGAATGCGCTCCTTATCCTGCTGACAGAAGATACACTCGTGATGCCATGGAACGCACACATCGTTGGGCAGCACAGTGTCAGGCGGCACAGAAGCGGAATGACCGTGCGCTGTTTGGCATAGTGCAAGGCGGCATGTACGGTGATTTGCGCATAGAGAGTGCAAAGACGCTGGCGGATATGGACTTTATAGGTTACGGTATTGGCGGCCTCAGTGTTGGGGAACCAAAGGAGATAATGTATGACATGTTGGAGCAAATAGAGCCGCACATGCCGAAGGAAAAACCGAGGTATCTCATGGGCGTGGGCAGTCCCGACTGCTTGCTCGAAGGTGTCATGAGAGGCGTAGACATGTTTGACTGTGTGCTTCAAACACGCATAGCCAGAAACGGTCTTGCACTCACTATGGACGGAAAACATATGCTCAGAAATGCAGAGTATGCGCATGATTTCCGACCCATAGAGGAGGGCTGTGACTGTTATGCGTGCAAGAATTTTACACGGGCATATATTCGCCATTTGGTGAAAGCAGGGGAGATTTTGGCAGCTCACCTTATCACCTTGCATAACCTGCGTTTCACGCTCAGGCTTATGGAGAATGTAAGACAGGCGATAGCACAGGATAGACTTTTGGACTATTATCAGGAGGTGCGAGCGGCTTTTTAGCTGCTGTGGAAACATAGATAAAAATGAATGAAGGGTGTGACAGTTTTGTCAGAATACAGATTACCATATCTGCAAGAATCGGACACAATATCGCTGGGCAGGAAGATAGGTGCTCTCCTTTTCCCGGGAGCGTTTATTGCCCTGTACGGTGATTTGGGGTCGGGAAAAACCACGTTTACCCGTGCGTTGGCAGCGGGGCTGGGTATACAGGATAACATATGCAGCCCATCGTACAACATAGTGGCAGAATACGGAGAGGGACGTCTGCCTTTGTACCACTTTGACGCATACAGGTTGGAGGATGTATCGGAGCTTATGGAAATAGGCTTTGTTGATTACTGCTACGGCGGCGGTGTGGTGGTCATGGAATGGGCGAATAAAGTATCAAAGGCTTTGCCCAGAGACAGGCTGGACATACACATTATAGGAAGCGGAACACAGTTCAGAACCATGCTTTTTGTGCCGCACGGTTCATCATACACAGATATACTCAAGGAGACGGTAATATAATATGAGCCTTATACTTGCAATTTCCACATCATCGCAATCTGCTTCAATTTCACTTATAAAGAGCGGTTCGGTACTTGCTGAGCCGCTTGTAATGCATAATAATTTATCTCATACAAAGACGCTTATGCCCATGATAGACGAATTATTTTCGTCTTTTGCCATAAGCTGTAATGACATAGACTGTTTTGCAGTGGACACAGGCCCTGGCTCATTTACGGGAGTTCGGATAGGTGTAGCTACCGCAAACGGGCTTGCAATGGGTTCGGGAAAACCGATTATTGGCATAAGTTCACTGCTGGCACTGCGATATTATCAATTAGAGATATCGCCCGTGGCATCCATAATAGATGCTCACAATGACAATGTGTATGCAGCAATTTATTTCAATAAGTCGGCAACACTTGCGCCGTGTGCTACCACCATACACGACTTAATAGAAAAAATACCTGCAAATACTCTGTGTTTGGGCGACGGTGCAAATGCGCATCATGCGCTCATATCAGAACTTCAACCCACCGCAAAGTTTTCATCGGAAGAAAGCGGCATCATAAAAGCATCGTGCGTGGGATTGGCGGCATGGGATAGGATAGAGGATTGCGGAAGTGTGGAAGCTGCATCAAGCGGTATAGTCTTGCCCACCTACCTCAAATTATCACAGGCGGAGCGTAACGCCAAAAAAGAGGAATAATACGGAATTATCGGTTTTGTGTCATGGGAATTTATACTGTTGCACCAATGCTGAAAAGGGACATTGATTCGGTGTACGCCATAGAGTGTGAGAGTTTTCGTACCCCCTGGTCAAGAAAATCCCTCATGGATGAGCTGAAAAATAACTTAGCCTATTACGGCGTATTACATGATGAGGATAAGGTCATAGGATATGCGGGAATGTGGGTCTTATATGATGAGGCGCACATCACGAATGTTGCAATAAAAAAATCGGAAAGAGGAAAAGGACTCGGCCGTTTTCTCATGCAGCACATGATGAATACCGCCGCAAACAAAGGGGCGTCACGGATGACGCTTGAAGTGAGAGAACACAACACCGTGGCGCAGAATCTGTACAAGTCGTTGGGCTTTGTGACGGAAGGCGTGAGGAAAAAATATTACAGCGACACGGGCGAGGACGGGTACATAATGTGGGCAGACATTGGTGCTGCCGTGAGCAATTTATCACAAGCTGAAAGGAAATAAAAAATGTCAAGAATGTTTGGAACAGACGGTGTGAGAGGCGTGGCAAACGATGCGCTTTCATGTGAACTTGCAATGCAGATAGGACTTGCAGGCGCATATGTGTTGTCTAAAAATGAAAAGCATCCCCGTATAATAATAGGTACAGATACCAGAAAATCAAAGGATATGTTGAAATGCGCCTTGGAAGCCGGAATATGCTCGGCAGGCGGATGCGTGTTGGATGCAGGTGTGATTCCCACTCCCGCCTTGGCATATCTCACGAGAAAGTACAATGCAAATGCTGCCGTGATGATAAGCGCATCGCATAACCCCATGCAGGACAACGGCATAAAGTGGTTTGACAACTGTGGCTATAAGATTTCAAACGAGATTGAGGACGAGATTGAAGCCGTGATAAAGCAGGGCTGTGTGACGGAAAGACCGCTCGGCGGCGAGATAGGCACGATTACAGAGCTTAAAAGTGCAAAAGAGGATTACATTTCGTTCTTATGCTCGGCTTGTGACGGAGATTTTTCGGGAGTGCATGTGGCACTGGATTGTGCAAACGGAGCGTCGTCTGAGTTTGCGCCCGAAGTATTCAGGCGATTGGGCGCACGGGTGTCCGTGACATCAAACGAGCCCGACGGCTGCAATATAAACGCAAGTTGCGGTTCTACTCACATAGAAAACCTCACCGAGTTCATGAAAGACAAGGGTGCCGATGTGGGATTTGCCTTTGACGGTGATGCGGACAGACTCATTGCAGCGGACGAAAACGGCAACGAAGTAAACGGCGACACCATAATGGGCATATGCGCACTCGCCATGTACGCACAGGGAAAACTGAAAAAAGACACGCTGGTGATAACCGTGATGTCAAATCTCGGACTCAAAAAGCGTATGCAGGAGGCAGGTATAAAGGTAGAAGAAACCGCAGTGGGCGATAAGTATGTTTTGCAGTGCATAAGAGAAAACGGATATAACTTGGGCGGTGAACAGTCGGGGCATATCATTTTCTTTGACCACAACACCTCGGGAGACGGAATGCTCTCGGCTATCATGCTTCTGGACACATTGATGCAGAGTGGCAAAAAACTTTCGCACCTTGCAGCGGGTATTCCCATTTTGCCTCAACACCTCTTGAACGTACAGGTCGACAGAGCCCTCATGGAAACGGCAAAAAAAGATGGCGATATGCAAAAACGCATAGAAACGGTAAAAGAACAGCTTGGCGATTCGGGACGAGTGCTTGTGAGAGCCTCGGGCACGGAACCGCTTATTAGGATAATGCTTGAAGGTGCAGACCGAGAAGATATAAAAGCAAAGGCGCAGTACATAGCAGAGCCGCTTTTGAAAAAATATGACGGAGTGTGCAGGAACAAGTAACTACTGCCGCAGTGAATGGAAGATTATTTGGAAAAAAAGACCGATGAAGAGCTTGTGCTCATGTGGGACAGTGAGGACGCAAAAAATGTCTTGTATTTGCGTATGCTTCCGATTCTGTACAGGCTTATTGCCCCTTTTGCCGAAAGAGGTATAGACGGGTATGATGCAGATGACTTGTTGCAAGAGGCATCACATGCCTTTGTGCGTGCGGTTTCGGGATATAACCCCGATAAAAATGCTCGTTTCCGTACATACTTGTGGATATGCGTCCGATCACACCTTTTGAATCTGGCAAAAAAGGAAAACAGCACCGCAAAGAACGGCACATTGGTTTCTCTGTATGAACCCGTGAATGCCGATAACCCCGATGTACGCCTCATTGATACACTTTCCACCGAATCCGACTTTGAAGAGAGTGCGGTGCGGGCGGAAATAACGGAGATGATAATTAGGGATGCAAAAAAGAAACTCTCCATGTTTGAACTTGCGGTTTTCAGACTCTTTTATATGAAAAATATGAGAGTGCAGGATATTGCATCAAAACTGGGTTGCTCCGCAAAGTCGGTGGAAAATACACTGTACAGGATACGTACAAAATTCAGAAATGCATAACGCAATTTTTGTTCTGAAATAAAATAGAAAGTACAGTGGGTGTTGACAAAAAAACTGTTGTTTGACAAAAAAATACATGTGTGGTATCATGCTGTGTGGACGTTGGACGAAAACTGTCGTGCGACGTGTACGGAGTGCATATATGCAGATTGCAAGGAGGATAAAAAATGAAAAAAGACTCACTCGCTTTGTACGGCGAATTGAAGAACAAAGTTGTTGCTACGGGAAAAGTGGATAAGGAAATATTATCTGAGCTTTTGGACACAACGGTTGCTGAACTGAAAACAAAAAAGACATCGATTTTTGTAAACAGACTGTACACTTCCTGTATGCAGTATGCATATTTTCCCGCACAGGATAAAAAGACCATGGCGGAAATACGTGTAAAACCTGTGGATATGGGCATGAGCGGAACGGATGCCATGATACTTTTGGAGATGATTTCCATGAAGGTGGAATGCGCAGAATGCGAAAAAGACGAAAAATTCACACAGATTTACGACAGACTTTTCAGTCCGTACATTATGCGACAGGGCATAATGAAAATGAAGATGGACAGGGTTTTGGAAAAGATGAACCTCAGCCTGTGTCAGCAGGGCGCACTTGCACACTTCGGCAAGAACGCACATGTGGAAGAAACCAAGCACAGAGAGCGTGGCGGTGAGCAGGTTTCAGCTTCGGAAAGCACAGACACAAAGACGGAAGTAACACCTGAACTCCGTGCAGCAGTGGAAGAAAAGGCAGGCGCAGCCATAGCAGCAGCACTGGAAGAAAAAGCGGCTGCCGTAATGGCAAAGACCCGTGAAAAGTGTATAAACATGACACGTGAGGCACAGCAGAAAGCGGACACCATAATAAATGAAGCAAAAAGAGAGTGCGAAAACATGACTCATGAAGCACAGCAGAAAGCGGATGAAATCATAAAGGCGGCTGATAAAAAGTGCGCAGAGATGACCGCTGTTGCAAAGAAGCAGGCGGCTGATGCTTTGATTGAAAGTACTTCCGATCTGGAAAGAGAGATAAGCAAGCTCAAAACTAAGTACAGCAAAAAGTAATTTGTACAATATAAGTCTTATAAAGAAAGAGAGAACAAAACGGTTGAGTCCGCAGAGTTCTCTCTTTTTTGCCCATGAGACAAACTTAAGTTATGCGCCCGCTCAAAGTGCAGACGATTTTTTAACCTGCTTCGGGAGCGGACTCAGAGGGTGAGGGCTGAGTTGAAGCGGACGGTTCAACAGCTTCGGTTACTGTCTTGCCGTCGGGAGAAACATACACGGTGTGGGTGGTACCCTGTTCGTCGGTGTATGTTACCTCGTACACCTGTTTGTCCAAGTGGGTGGCATGAGTGATGCCGGTGACTTTTGACTTTTCATACTTGTCCGTTACCGCTTTTACAATGTGAGGGACAGATTCAATATCCACAATGGTACCCTCTACAAAATCACGAATGGTATCACCCGCCTCGCTTAATGCCGATTCAATGGGCAGTGCGGTGGCACTGCCGTCCATAGCTTCACTGTTGCCGGGGAGTATGGAAGGGCTCACCGAAGGCGATGCGGAAGGAATGATGCCGGAAGTCCCGGGAGTTTCGTTGACCATATCGCATGAACACACGGTAAAGAGCAAACATGCCGTAACGGTCGCAAACAGAAGTCTTGTTAATGTTGTTGACATAAAATAAACCTCCATGGATTTAGATTTTATTGTGCGAGAGACCGAATACTCTCATACAAGTCATAGTATTGACCGATTATATGCTGGTTATACATGTAGTGGTTGAAAAGCGTCAGAAATACAAACGGATACAAAAAATTTACATTTCAAGAAGAATTAGAATAAAAAATATCGGTAAATCGCTAAAAGAATACTTGACACGGCAAAGACTTTGGTGTAAAATACAGGAGAACAAGCACCAAAGTATCGTCATGGGTATGAGGTGTAAAAAATTAAAAAGGAGAAAAAACCATGAAAAAGACAATCGTATTCGCAATTGTGCTCGCACTCGTATTCGCAATTGCAGCTCCCGCTTTCGCAGCTGGCGAAGCATTCACAACAACATTCGAAACAAACAACGAAGCAGGCCGTAAGTTCAAGCTTGATGGCAAAAAGGTTGAGACTCTTCCCGAAGATCTTCTCGTAGCAGTTGTAACATACGCTGGCGACGCTGCTTTCTCCGGAAAGCTCGAGATTTCATATCCCGCTGAGCTCACATATGTTGGTTCTGTTTACAATGCAGAAGGCCTCGACATGGGTATGGCAGCTATCAACGACAAAGAAGCTGGTAAGGTAACATTCGCATTCGCACACAGCGGAGCACTCGAAGCTGGCGAAATCGCTGCAGTAGCATTCACATACGATGCAGATGCTATGGCTGGCAAAACAGTTAAGGTTGACGTAGCTTGCACAGAGCTCCTCGACGAGAATGCAGCAGCACTCGAGAACAAGTGCGAAGGTGCTGAGTACACATTCAAGGCAGCTGAGCCCATTGAGTCAGAAGATCCCAAGCCCACAGATGACGGCAACGACGATCCTAAGCCCACAGATGACGGCAACGACGATCCTAAGCCCAATGAGTCTGAGGATACAGAAGAGCCCACAACACCTGGTAAGACTGGTGCAGCTTCACTCGCAGCAGTAGCAGTTATCAGCGTTGTAGCTGGTCTCGGTGCAATCGCACTCCGCAAGGAATAATTCGGATTAACCGAAATTAAATGCTCCCGCAAGGGAGCATTTTTTTTTGTGCAAAAAAACATGGTAATGCGATGTGATTTGCGGTATAATTGGTGTGTGTACATAACAGACAATTACATGAGATTGGAGTAAATCAATATGAACAAAACCGAAAAACTGTACTATACGGATCCGTTCATGTACGAATGCAGCGCACAAGTAGTGGAATGCACGGCAGATGGAGATAAATTCAAGGTGATTACAGATAGAAGCTGCTTTTTTCCGTGCGGCGGCGGTCAACCGTCCGATTACGGTGATATATCGGGCGCACGAGTATGTGATGTACGGGAAAAGGACGGAGTGCTGTATCACATTACGGATAAAGCCTTGGAGGTAGGGTCACAAGTTCACATGCATGTGGACATAGAAAGACGAAAGGACCATTGTGCACAACACACGGGTGAACACATGATTTCAGGAATTGCAAAGTCGCTCTATGGTGCGGTGAATGTTGGATTCCACATGGCAGAGGATTATTCCACTTTGGACTTTGATATCATGCTCACGGATGAACAGATAAGAAAACTGGAAAGTGAAACAAACAAGAGATTGCGTGAAAACAGGCGCATATACACCGAAATGGTGGATGCCGATGTCCTGCATTCACTGGAACTGCGCAAAAAAACGGACGGGATTGAAAACAGAGCCGATGAATTTCGCATCGTCTACATCGACGGAGTGGATTCATGCACATGCTGCGGGTCACATTGCAATTACACGGGCGAAGTGGGCGTTATAAAACTCACGGCGTGGCAAAAGTATAAGTCGGGAATGCGTATCTGGTTCTTGTGCGGCGAAAGGGCACTTTCAGACTACCAAGAAAAACAGACCATAACAGATACGCTTGCAAAGAGATTCAGCACAAAACAAGAGGAAGTGCTTGCGCTTGCAATAAAGCAGGGCGATGAACTCGCAAGCACAAAGCACGCACTGAAACAGAAAATCACGGAGCTGTGCGAACTCAGAGCAGATACACTTCTCCAAAGTGCGAAAGTGCAAAACGGTGTGAGCGTAATCACGATAATTGATGAAAACGCCGACATGTTTGAGCATAAAACACTGGCTGAAAAATTAGTGCAAAAGGGCAAAACTCTGTGCTTGCTCATGTCACACTCGGAAAATGCCGTGTCGTACACGGTTGCAAGCAGCGAGGGCGTGTCGCCGTCTGCAAATGAGTTGTGTCCCGCCGTAAACGCTGCACTCGGCGCAAAAGGCGGCGGCAGAGTAGGTTTTGCGCAGGGGAAAGCCCCCAAAACTTCCAAGTCGCAACTGGAACAGGCAGCCGAGCAGATGCATACATACATATTGCGTGTAATAAAATAGAACGGTTTTTCAGGCGGTAACAGAATAAAACATTACAATAATATAAATTTTTAAAAAAGCACTTGCATATAAATTATATATCAACTATAATTAAGGTGGTGGCATGTGATAGCACACGGGCATAAAGCTGTGCCGGGATTGGCTTTTTGCATGTTAGATAATAGCTTACATTATTTTGCAGGAGGTAAAATATGCGCAGAACAAAGAGAGGTTTTACTACTGTAGAGCTGGTAGTGGTACTGGTAGTCATAGGAATTTTGGCTGCCATACTGGTACCTGTGTTTTCCACGGTTGTACGGAATGCAAACGCAAAGTCTGCACTTTCGGATGCCCGTAATATTGCTGCACAGTATGTAATGGACACATTCGGGGATAAAAAATCTCCGCAACAAATGGTAATAGCAGTGTTCAAGGGCGGTGTTTTCTGGCTGTACGGTTATGACAAAGACTCTTCAAAAAACGATAACAGGCTGCTCATATCAAATGAGAACCCGTATAATTACGAGGATTTTAAGGATGTTATGGATAATTGGTCCTTGAACTCCAAACATGACGGTGAAGATGTAACTCCGTATTTAAGCGGCGACCCCGTGGACCCGGATGAGGACGGTACTTTCTGGCTCGTTCCATACCACGAAAACGGTGACAAGGTGTATGATATGCGCTCAGTGCGTGACCCCGCTGTACCGTCATATGCAGAGGAGAAGTACATGTTGTTGAATGCAGACAAATCTGCAGCTTCAGATGACTCAAATGCAAACAGCGGAGAAACCTACATGGAAAATCAGCTTGGTAAGGAAGGCGAAATCCTGGCTTACCACGGAATCCTTCTTCCTGGAACATATGATACGGACAGTCATAATCTGTCAGACGATGTGGAAGACAGTGCAATTGAACTTCCGAAGCATAGTGTAACATTTGAGCTGGGTACAGGTCCTTCTGCTGCTGACCTTGTAAAGGGTGCTGCCACAGAGGGTACTCTTCCCCACACCATAGTGGTGGAAGAAGGCACATGGATATATCCCAATGCGTATTATGCCGTGGATACCTCGGGCAGTGGCGCATGGCAGTTTGACGGTTGGGGCAGAGGCACCGCTTTTGCCGTGTATGCCGATACGGTTTTGACTGCACAGTGGATACCCATGGAAGATACTACGTATACGCTTACATTCAGCGCAGGTGAGGGCGAATCGCTCACCGTGGATGATACGCTTTTCCCCGAGTCTGCAGGATATACTTACACAAACATTGATGCGGAAGGTGCAGAACCTGCAAAGGTGAAGATTGAAGGTTTCAGGAACGGTACGGATATCACCGCACTTTTGAGACAGTCACAGGCACACCATGCAAGTAAAACATTTGCAGGTTGGTTGCGTGGCGGCGTGCTGTATGACAGCGGATATGCAGAAAACGTGGTTGTGGGAAACAGCAACATGACATTCACTGCAATGTTTGCAGATGCAGAGGGTATCACGGTAACGGTGAATCCCAATAACGGCGGTGTTGATGCAAATATCGAAACAAACATTGCAATGGGTGGCTCCGTAATCCTGCCCGATGCTTCCACCTTCACAGCCCCCGATGGCAAAGCATTCTCGCACTACACTTCAAGTGTGACGGCAGACACCAATCACTATGGTTCAAATGCCGAGATAACAAATATAATCGAGGATGTCACATTCACCGCACAGTGGGTGGATGCAGGATTTAAGGTGGTGTACGATGACAGTGCAGTACCTGCAAAGGCAACAGATGCAGGCGTTTCCGTATTCCTGCCCGAAGATGAAGATTATGCTCCCGAAACACCCGTAACGGTGGGTGGTGCATCGCTGAATTGGTATAATGTTACAAACTATACGGTGATTATGCCGTCGGGTTCAAGCGTTATATTGGCTGAGGGCGATATACTCGATACCACGGGCGTGACTTCCGGTACAATCGTCATAACACCCGGTTTTGACGCCATGGAAGCTACCTTTGAGTATAAAAAGGGCGGATACTCCATAGCCGATGAGGATATGCCCGAATCGCCAAAGACATATGAGCTAATAGATATAAAGGACGGCTACATAGTGAATCCTTCCATAATGGCTTGTGCAGAGCACTTTGAATTCATAGGTTGGGTGGATGCAGCGTCACCTTCCACAGGTGAAGAAGGAACATACTACGGCGGCGCAGAAGGTATGCCCAAATATGAGGTTACGGAAGAATTGGACGGCGTGACAGTCACATTCCTTGCACTTTTCAAAGATGAGGTAATGCAGACTAAGTCCATAACTTTCACATATTACGATTATCAAAACTATGACGATAAGAGCAAAGTATTCGGAACACAGGTATTTGATGTTCCCGTGGGCACTGTGATAGATGAGAACATGTTCTTTGACGAGATCGGTGAACCTATCAACATGCTCACAGGTACATTTAATGTAACTGCTGCAAACGGCACTGTGTACACGGGCAATTACGAGTTTGGCTATGAAGCAATATTTGACCCGTGCTACGGTGCAGTGCAGGGAACAGCTCCGTTCCAGCCCTTGGAAGTTACTTCATCAACACCCGATGGCACTGTGTTCTATGTTCCCACATACAAGATGATTGACATAGGTTCTGATAAAAACTTTGTGGTGGTGGAAACTGTCACGGGTTGGAAGAATATAGACAGAGGTTATGTGGAGATTGACGGTTATCTGTACAACATCTCGCTTGCAGGCAACTTTGCACTTGCAAACGGCCTGAACCTGTCAAGCTTAAACGGCGGTAATCCTCACCCCATAGGCTATACGGGTATAAACTTCCCCGGCACAACATATCCGCGTTGGGACTTTGAAGGCAAGTTTGACGGATTGGGCTACACCATATCGGGGTGGGGATACCACTCGGGCGTAAGTGAAGGCGGCAACGAAAACGTAGGCCTGTTCTCCTGCAATACAGGTGAAATCAGAAATCTCAAAATGACGGCACTGGGTTCTGTATCGGCAGCTCACTATGTGGGTGCTGTGGCAGGATACAATTCGGGAACCATAAAGAATGTTTCCGTATGCTTTGATCAGAATGCAGTTATCTTGCAGGCATTTAACTGTGTGGGCGGTATAACGGGTATAAATGACGGAACACTGGAAAACTGCCATGTGTATGCAACCACAAGTTCCGTATATCATATGAATGCAACAAACCCCGCTGAAACAACATGCACAGGCCCGCAAGGTGCGTACTCAATAGACTTGAACGGTGTATTCATAGGCGGCTTGGCAGGCGCAAATGACGGTGGTACTATAACAAAGTGCAGCGTAGGCGGCGGCAGCGGCAGAGTGGGTGTAAACTGTACTGCAGCAACCGACGCATGGACGAGTATCGGTATAGGTGGCTTGGTTGGTGCTGATGTAAACGGCACAATAGACCAGTGCTGGGTTTACAATACTGACCTCAACAGGCTCTATGAAGAAGGTGATTCCCAGTCACTTGGCGGCTTGCAAGCGGTAGGCGGTCTTGTGGGACTTGAATACGGCGGAAGGATTCAGTATTGTTGGGTACGAGGAAGCAGAATAACTGTGGGCATATCGGGCGGTGGTCTTGTAGGAATGCTCACAGAGGGCGGAAGTATGACTGAGTGTTGGGTTTCCTTTGGTGGTGCAACAACACCGTATCCATCATATGTAGGCGATGCAGTTTCGGTAAATTGCGTAGGCGGTTCATGCAGCATTACAAAGTGCTTCATATGGGGTGCCGTATACCCGGAAACAATTCCGTCCGGCGTAACCAACAAGACTACACTTTCAAATGCATCGCTGTCAAGCCTTGGTCTGAGCAGCACATATTTTGCAAGCCACTCAAACGGACCTACGCTTATAAACAACGCTTACACCACAGATTGGACTTTCTGATGATTAAAATAAGGGGCGGTATGTCCGCCCCATAACTTCACGGGAGGTAAGACTATGAAAATAAAGAGCTTTACATTACTGATTACAGTCGGAGTTATACTTTGTGCACTCCTGTGTTCGTGCCATAGTAATAAACCAAAGAGTACGCTGAAAACCGTAAACATGGAGAAATATGATGCCCTGCTCAGGGTGGGTAAAACCGCCGGCGACGCAAACGACGTGAGCGACGCTTGGGAAGATTGGGATGAATGGGATAATGCGAATGAGCCGTCCGATGGAAAAGAAAACAACAATAAGTCGGCAGCAGGCAGCAGGAAAAATGATACCAAGGACAAGATTCCGTATGATGCGGAACTCGTAGGTCAATCTTCAAACAAAGGTGATGGCGGAGGAAAACAGGAGAATAAACCCATAGAACCTGAAAAAAACGATAACGACGATGAAAATCCGAAAAATGAGGACGGTGGTTCTGGCATACTCAAAATCGGTGATGTAGTAATTGATAAGCAGGACAGAAGAAAAGCAGAATCCAGAATACGTGACGATGAAGGTGAAATGGTGGAGGAAAAATACTCCAAATACCTCCCTGCCATAAATGAGTACGTAATGGATGTAATAAATACGGATTACGGTGTGACGGTGGTGTTCAGCGTCATTGATGAAGAAGCCTTTGCAGGATACATTGAGGTACTGAGAGCAAAAGGTTTCCGTACCGATGAAAAGGTGGACGGACTGGAATACACCGCAAGCACGGGAAAAGGTATATATGTGAAGCTCACGGTGCTTGAGTCCGAGACACGTCTTTCGGTGTATGAGTCTGAAAAGCACTTCGACTGAAAAACAATGATTTAAACCTTGCCGACTGCTCATGCAGTCGGCTTTATATTTGAAATACTGTAACTTTACACATAATAAATATCGTGGTATAATAGGTGTACTATGAGAGAGAAGATTATTGTTGGTATGTCGGGTGGGGTGGACTCATCGGTGGCAGCCTTACTTTTAAAAGAACAGGGCTACGATGTGGTAGGCGTGTTCATGAAAAATTGGGAAGAGGAAGATGAGGACACAGGCGTTTGTACCGCCGTGGATGACTATGACGATGTTCGCCGCACGGCAGATACGATAGGCATACCGTACTACACGGTGAATTTTGCCCGTGAGTATTACGACAGGGTTTTCACATACTTCTTGGACGAGTACAAAAGCGGAAGAACTCCCAATCCCGATGTGCTTTGTAACTGCGAGATAAAGTTTAAAGCATTCCTTGACTTTGCAATGGGAGTAGGCAGTTGCGGCATTGCCACGGGTCATTATGCGAGACTCGAAAAGTGCTGTGACGGTGTGAAACTGAAAAAAGCCGCCGACTTATCCAAAGACCAAACCTACTTTTTAGCGGGATTAAGCGCGCAACAGCTTGAAAATGCAATTTTTCCCATAGGCGATTTGCAAAAGACCAAAGTGCGTGAAATAGCCGCAAAAAACGGATTTTCAAATGCCGCAAAAAAGGATTCCACGGGCGTCTGCTTCATAGGTGAACGTAACTTTAAGAAGTTTCTCATGCAGTATCTGCCTGCACAGCCGGGCGATATTGTGGATTTATCGGGAAATGTGGTAGGACGTCATGACGGACTTATGTACTACACATTAGGACAGAGAAAGGGACTTGGGATAGGCGGCATACAGGGCAGCAGCGGTGATAGCTGGTTTGTGGTGGATAAGGATATGGCGCATAACAGGCTTCTTGTACGTCAGGGCGAAGGCAGGGAGTTATACTCCGTATCACTGGACGCAAAGCGTGTGAGCTTCATATCGGGAGAGGCTCCCTGCGAGAGGTTCAGATGCATGGCAAAGTTCAGGTACAGACAGCCCGATACCCCCGTCACGGTCACGATGACAGAGGACGGAATGCATGTAGATTTTGACGAGCTGCAAAGGGCGGTCACACCCGGACAGTGGGCGGTGCTGTATGACGGTGACGTATGCTTAGGCGGCGGAATAATTGAAAAAACACAGAGGGGATAGTTATGGAGAGGATTATGTACAGTGCAGGGCTTACAGGCTTTTGCAGCAAGGATGACACACTTATTTTTCACCACGGCGAAGATGAGATAAGGATTGCCTACGACGATGTTATATGCATTGAACTTGAAAGTGATATGTCGGCAAAGACGGGTGCATATGTTTGTTTCTGCTTGGAAACGGAGAATGCAACGCTTAAAATGGACTCGGAACATGCAGAGTTTTTCGATGTTCTCTTTGAAATGATTTCTGTGGAGCTGGATGTGGATTTGGACGAGGTTTTCAATATAGCCGTTGCAAACACTCGCACGAAAAAAACTGTTTATAAGAGGAAAGAGGAGGAAGCATAAGATGAATGTGAAAAGAATTACTGTTTTTGTACTTGCATGTATGCTTGCAGTACTTGGCGGCTGCGTGAACGGTGCGCCCGCAAATAAGACGGGTTCGGGGACGCCGCTTGATGTGGAAGGCACTGCCACCAAAGCTCCCATACAGGCAGTGGGGTCTGATTTGGTGGAGGCGGAAACGGATGAAACTCCCGAGGCAACAATCCTCAAAGAGAAAAAGAATAACGAACTCACAATAGGTGAGGAATCAAGTGTAAACGGATATACTGTCACGCTTGTTACGGCAGAAACGGAAAACGGCGAACAGGTTTTGGCCGTGGTGGACGGTAAAAATTATCTGCTTGCCGAGGGTTACTTTGAAAAAGCATACCTCTGCGGCAGGGAGACGGGCTCAACGGGACTGGTGTTGTGTACAATGAATCAAGAGATGTACTCGGTGGTATTTTACAGGCTCGACAGAAAAAAAGAAAAGTTGTTCATAAAGACGGATGCAACAACAGGCGTTTTGGAGAGCATAAGAGACAGACAGGTGCGTATATCACGTTCTGTGGATTTGTTCGGCACTTGGTATGCGGTGAGGACGTATGAGCTGACTAATAAATTCAAGATGAAAGACGGCGACAACACTCTTTGGGAAGTAACTGCCACGGAGGATAGGCATATGACTGCACTTTGTGATTTGCGTGCAAGGGATTATGAGAGCGGAGACAACACCGCTATATTGGAGGGTTCTGTGCTTGCCATGGTGTACATTGCAGACGACCGTGATTATGCGGTTTTGCGTGACATAGAGAGTGAAATACTGTACAAGGTGTACGTGGAAAGTGACGGCCACGGCGGATTCTTATTGGAAGATGTGGGAGCAGAGTCGGGTTGTCTTTCAAACATACAGTATTCGGGTTAAATTAAAATACAGAGAGTGAAAAAATGAGACTTTTTATAGCTATTGAACTGCCAAAGAATGTAAAAAAAGAAGCGGTAAGGGTGCTGGACGAACTGAAACGTCAATCTGTGGACGGACGGTTTGTGCCTGCTGAAAATATGCACATCACGCTGAGCTTTCTGGGGGAAACAGAAGACCTCACGGGTGCTGTGCGTGCCATGCAGCGTGCTGTGGAGGGGATACGCTCTTTTCCCTTGCATCTGGGCGAATACGACAGCTTCTCCAAAGGTGACGGTGACTCCGTGACATCGCATATCACGGTGAAAGGCGACTTAAAAGAATTAAATTCACTGTATGAATCTTTGAATGCAGCACTTGCGGACGAGGGCTTGAAAACCACAAAAAAGAGATATGTTCCCCACATCACTCTCGGAAGGTCCGTGGTCTGTGACGAGATTACAGAAGCTGCACTAAAAAGCATAGAACCGCCGCTTAATGCGTCCATGAGCGTGAATGCAATAGTGTTGTTCCAAAGTGTGAGACGAGGCAGAGATATGGTCTATGTTCCACTTCACAGGGAGACTTTGAACTGATGAAACAGGGCGAGAGAATAGATTTCATAACGGGCAGAGCAAAGTCGGGTAAGACGCATGAGCTTTTGTGCCGAATAAAAGAAAATGAGCGACGGGGTGAAAAGTCGCTCTTTATTGTGCCTTCGGGAAGCAGCTTTGAATATGAAAAAATGCTTGCCGAGGTTTGCGGCGGCGGATTCATGCACACCAACGTATGCGGATTTTACAGGCTCAGTATGCGTGTGTTGGACGAGGCGGGTTTAGGCGGCACGTTTATAACCAAACAGGGTAGGGCAATGGTCATAAGGCGTGCAATAGAAACGGCGGAACTCAACATATTCCGTGGCGTGGCAAGTCAGATAGGTTTTGCCCTCATGTGCGATGAGGTGATAGCAAACTTTGTCACATGCGGACTCTTTGCAGCCGATGTAAAAGGTGCAGCAGAGTGTATGCCAAAGGACAGCATATTGCGTGCAAAACTGCTTGACTTGGCCGAGATATACAGGATTGCGGAGGAATACCTGGAAGGCACGGGTCAAGAACTCTATGCCGCAAACGATGCCCTGTGTGAGCTTATTCCTCAATCTTACATATGTGACGCCCATTTATACATAGATGGCATAGAAAACCCGGGTGAACAGACATACAGAATTATCCGTGAGCTTATGTATGCGGCAAAGAGCGTTACATTTGCCATAACATGCGACAACGGTTCTGCACAACGATGTTTTGAGCGTGAAAATAAGATATATGCAAGGTTGCGCACCATGGCAAAGGAAGAAGGCTTTGCTGTGAACGTGCAGCATAAGGTGAGAGAGAACCGCTATGACAGTGCAGTGTTGAGTCATTTAGAAAGGGAGCTTTGGCAATTTCCCGTTGCGGAGTATACGCAAGACAGCAGTGATATAGTACTTGCCGTGTCGAAAGACATATCCGAGGAAGTGCAACAGATGGCGGCGCATGTTTTGGAACTGGCATACAACGGTGTGAGATATAGGGATATGGCGGTGGTGGCAGCTGCCCCAGAGAAGTATGATTTGGCGGTAAAGAGCTTATTTTCAGAATTGGGCATACCCGTATTTTCCGATAATAAGCTGAACCTTTCATCCACAAACGCCGTGAGGCTCATAAAAGCGGCTCTGCGCTGCGTTACGGGCGGTTATAAGACACGGGATGTAATATCTCTCATGAAGACGGAGCTTGTGGGGGTGGAAAATGCAGAGAGTGAAGTCTTTGAGAATTATATTACGGAGTACGGAATAACAGGCAGCGACTTTTTCAGCGTGTTTGTCTTGGGCGATGTGCCCGTAACCTGCGAGGACACCCGAAAGAAAATAATAGAACCTCTGCGTGCGATGCAGAGCAAGATGTCACGAGCTACCGTGGCAGATAAAGTGGATGCCATCTCGGATTATCTGTCTGAAATGAACGTGCAGGAAAAACTGGTGAGTATTGTCGAACGCCTCACGGATGAGGGCGAATTGGCAGCGGCAAAGCAGTATTCACAGGTGTGGGACTTAATATCGGATGTGCTTTTCCAGCTGAAGTCCATAATGGGCGACATACATATAAGCAATGAAAAGCTCATGAACATAGTTGAAGAAGGTTTCACTGCCGATATCATAGGAATTATCCCTGCCGGTGTGGATATGCTCAGTTACAGCGATGTGGGAACACAGATTCCAAACGGGGTGGACTACCTGTTTGTTTTAGGCGCACAGGCGGACGATTTCCCCACCGTGCGAAAGGATGAGGGCATAATAGACGATGAGGAACTCAGGTGCATACAGGATACAGGCCTGAATGTTTGGATGGGAGTGCAAGGCAAGCGTGAACAGGACGAAATAAATATATACAAGCTCCTCACATCACCCAAAAAGGGGCTGTATATCAGCTATCCCACCATGTATGACGGCGAGTACATGCAGCCTGCGCCCATATTACAACGCATTTGCAATATGACGGGCAGGACTTGTGAAAAGGGAAAGTACGACTTGCACACGGAAAAATGGTTTGCATCTAAGATTCGTGAGCTTGCGGATAAAAAGGAACTGTCTTGTGAGGATGAACGGCTTGTGGCATGGTTTTTGCAAGACAAATCACGTTCGGATGCGGCAAAGAAACTCACGGACGCTGTTTTTTTCAGCCCTGAGCCAACACCCCTTGACAGGGAGTTCGCCACTAAATTATATGAAAACAGAGTGTATGGCACGGCTACACGACTTGAAAAATACAATTCATGCCCATTTTCCCATTTCATGAAGTACGGACTGCGTGCAAAGCCCCGAAAAGTTTTCCGTGCAAAAGCGGTGGATGAGGGGTCGTTTTGTCACGAGGTCATAGACGCTTTCGTGAAATACGTGAAGAAGAATAACATAGATTATAAGAGCTTGTGCCGTGATGAATGCGACTATATAACGGATATGGTGGCAAAGCCAATTTTGGAAAGTTTCGGCAACGGTATTTTTACCAAAACCCCACGGAATGAGGCTCACGGCTATTATCTTATGGCGGTTTTACGGGATACTGTGTATGCCATAGTGTATCACATGAGCAAGGGCGATTTTGAATTTTTCGGTTCAGAGATTCAGTTCGGTTTGGGCACAGACTCTGTGTTTCCGCCGCTGAGTGTGCCGCTGCGTGACGGCGGAATGCTGTACATCTCGGGCAAGATAGACAGAATAGACAGCTACAAGTCGGAAACGGGTACAGACAATTTCCGTGTAATCGACTATAAGATGAACGGCGAAAAGATAGACTTTGAAAAACTCTACGAGGGCGTAAAATTGCAGTTGCCCATCTATTTGGAAGCATCCATGCACATAGGCAGGGCGGTACACGGCTGCGGCATGTACTACATGCCTATACAAAAGGCGAGTGCAGGTACACAAGATTACGAAAAAATGATAAAGAGCATAATATCGGACTTTAAGCTCCGAGGCCTTATGCTGAGCGATGTGGAGATTATTCATGCCACGGACGGGAGTGAAAAACTTTCAAGTCGCTCCGATGTAGTGAGTGTGACGAAAATTACGGGTGAGCTGAAAACGGCGATGCCCAAAGAACAGTTAGATGCCGTGCGAGCTTTTGCAATGCGAAAGGCAAAGGAAACGGCAGAGCGGATTCTCTCGGGAAACATAGACATAAGCCCCTTCAAGAGTGGTGATTGGAGCGCATGTACGCATTGCGATTATAAGAGCGTGTGCATGTTTGACGAAGCGTTGGGCTGCAAGTACAGACGCTTGGGAAAAACGGACTACGACGACATTTTTGACTTGCACAATATCTGACGTTTTGCAAGGGGTTTAATCGAGTTTTTCTTCAATGGACATATATCTTTCGCCCAAAATTTGCGGCACAACACGTCCATCGGTCTTTTCGGTGAGGTCGGCGGAAAACTTTTCCACTCGGTCGGATTCCAAAATGATATCGAGAGTTATGTTTTCGGCGTATTCTATGTTATCTACGACTGCATTTGCACGGATGAAATCACAGAGGGCGTTGTATCTGCTGTAATCAAGCACTATTTTTAGCATGGTTCCGGGCGTTACACAGACGGGTACGGAAGCTTTCACCGCCTCCGATGCCGAGCGTGAATATGCTCGCACAAGTCCGCCTGCTCCAAGGAGTATGCCGCCAAAATAGCGTGTGACAATTACGAGTACGTTTTGTATGTCGTTGTGCTTTAAAACTTCCATCATGGGCATACCCGCAGTCCCTGACGGTTCTCCGTCATCGGAAAAACGAGCCGCTCCGTTTCGTATCACGTATGCATAGCAGTTGTGTGTGGCGTCATAGTGCTGCTTGCGTATGGAGCTTAATAAGGAGAGGGCTTCTTCTTCGCTCTCCACGGGAAAAGCCCTGCCTATGAAGCGTGACTTATTTATTATTATCTCCACTTCGGAGTTTTCACGTACAGTCTTATATGGTGTCAGCATTTTTTATTTTTTGGTGTCAAAACCGTATTGTCAAACATAGTCTTGCGTGTCAAACCCATCATATTCCACTCGGGTCATCATGAGTCCATGGCATGGGGCTGTGGCACCTGCTGCATTGCGTGAGCAGGTTTTGAGCGCATTTTCCATAGCGTCCTCGTCCAGATAACCCTTGCCTATTTCAAGCATTGTACCCACCAGTATGCGAACCATGTTATACATGAAACCGCTTCCGCATATGTCATAGTACATGAATTTGCCGTCCCGTGTCCACTGAGATTCATACATGGTGCGAACGGTGGATGAAAGTTCCGTGCCTTCGCTTTTGAAAGCTGCAAAGTCATGTTCTCCCAATATAAAAGACGCTGCCTTGCACATCTTCTCAAAGTCCAACTTCTGATGCACATGCAATGCGGTTTTGGCACAAAAAGCACTCGCATGAGGCGCACAGTATAATGTGTAGCGGTAATGTTTTTTTCGTACATCAAAGCGGGAATGAAACCCTGCGGGCGGTTCGTCGCCGTATTTTATCCGTATGTCATGCGGCAATGAAACATTCAGCGCATACGGAAACTTATCGGCCGGTATGCGAGATTCCGTATCAAAGTGCAGAACTTGTGCCATGGAGTGAACACCGCTGTCCGTGCGGCCTGAGCCGTGAATGCGTATGTCCTCGTGTGTGAGTGAGCAAAGTTCCCGTTCTATAACGCCCTGTACGGATTCGCCGTTCGGTTGAATTTGCCAGCCCACATAGTTTGTGCCGTCATATTCTGCTATGAGTCTGATGCGTCGCATTTTTTCAGTCCTGCGGAAGCTCGTCCGTTATTGTGTTGTCATTATCCGCTTGAACCTGTTTCTTGGCAGGTCGGTGATAGCGAGTTACCACGATATCCGAGAGAGGATATTCACGCAATTCGGGTGTGCCGTCTTGCAGTGTTATCTTCACCTTGCAACGCTCGGTGAGGACATTATTTTCAAAGATTACACCAGGACCGTCGGGTGTTTTTACATCGCTGTTTACGGGAGGCATACGGTCTCTCATGCTCTCGTATGATTCCTGCTCATATTTTAGGCAACACATGAGTCTGCCACACACGCCCGATATCTTTGTTGGGCTGAGCGCTATGCCTTGGTCCTTTGCCATTTTTATGGATACGGGGTCAAATGACGAGAGGTGTGCCGCACAGCATATGACTCTGCCGCATGTGCCCACGCCGCCCAAAAGCTTTGCCTTGTCACGCACTCCTATCTGGCGCAACTCTATTCTGGTGCGGAGTGCAGAGGCAAGTTTGCGCACCAACTCCCTAAAATCCACCCTGCCGTCTGCCGTGAAGTAGAATGTTACTCTGCTGTCGTCAAAACTGCGTTCACATTCGATGAGCTCCATTTCAAGCCCCAAGTTTTTTACTTCATTCTCACATACTTTGAGGTAGTGCTTTTCGCTTTCCTTATCACGTTTGAGTTTTTCATAGTCAGCTTCCGTGGCTTTTCTTATGACGGCTTTCAGCGGCAGAGTGAGTTTTGAAACTGCAATCTCTGTCACCATTGCAGTCACTGTGGCAAATTCCACGCCTCGCACCGTTTCCACGATTACGCCGTCGCCTCGCTCCAATGCTATTCCGTTAGGGTCAAAGTAATACACCTTGCCGAAGTCCTTAAACCTCACACCCACAACGGCACATTTTTCTTCCGCATCCGTGATAGGTTCTGTGTTGAGTTCATTTTTATTCATATCTTCCATAATAAATCACCTGTTCTGTTTTTGCTGCAAAATTATCAAATGTCTGTTTGGCAGGCGTATTGGATGAAAGTTTCCTGTGCATATCGCACAAAAGCTCTGCCAAAGAGTTTATCTGCTTGTCCGAAAGTGAATCCGCACGGCTTCTTATAAGCGCATTTTCCGGTTGACGTGTGAAATACACGGGTTCGGTGCCGAGTTTTATTCGCTGCATATCGGAAATCACCATGTCAAACACAGCCGCCGCCGTCTTTGCGTCATATGCGGCAAGCTCCTTTAACTTTTCCCATTTTGGTGTTGATTTTCCAACGCTGCACATGTACTCTGCACAATCCGAGTAAAATTTCATGAACTGTTCGTCCGTACAAAGTCGCATGGCCGTTTCTATGCTGCCACCCAAACGGGCGATATATGCAGCATCGCTCTCGTTTGCACAAAGAGGCAGTATGGCGTTTTGCACATCCTCATGTGACAGATTGCCGAGTGTAAGCACTGAGCAGCGTGAGAGTATGGTAGGAAGCAGTGCCCTTTCATTCCCGTACAGAAAAAAGTAATTTCCATCGGGAGGTTCCTCAATGGTCTTCAAAAGCATGTTTTGCACTATATCGGACATTTTGCCTGCGTTTGCAATGGAAATGAGCCTCTGACCCGATGTGGGTATAACATTCAGCTCTCCCAACATCTGTTCACAGCTTTCCACACGAAGCTCGGAGCCGTCAAAGTGCAAATAATCGGGAACGTCACAAACTTTTGATTCGGTTTTGTGAAAAATGAGGGAAGCGGCGTAATCTGTAAGCATTTTGCACACATACGGATCACCCGAGATGAGGGTGACGTGTGAAAGCCTGCCGTTTTCCACGGCATACCGTAACCTCCTCTTTCCGTCCTCTGCAATGCTTATCAAAAGTGCTCATACCTCCATACATCGCACATGAATACCACTGCACCGCCCACTGTAATTTCAATGGGGGTAGGGTTCGACATGGTGTAGCCTATCATGGTAGCCTGCGGTGCTACGGTGTATCTCTTTCGCACCTTGGACTCACGCCTTATGATTTCCAGTGCCTGTTCCACACGCTCATCGTCCATTCCCATCATGACGGTGGTATTACCGCCTTGCAGAAAACCGCCCGATGAGGCAATTTTAGTTACTGCAAAGCCGTCATCATTCAGTGCCCGTATGAGTTTTTTTGCATCTTCGTTCTGAACCACGGCAAATAATAACTTCATATCTTTCATTCCTTTCAGCTAATCTCCTAAAAAACGGCAACACCGTGTAACCGTTTTGTTTTGCATCACGGCAAAAGTGCGATAAAGTAATATGAGTACACTCCTGCAATTCTATTTTAACATATTACAATCAAGGTTTCAAGTATTCATCAAATCCCATACTTTTTTTCATGAGCGCGAGTGCCGCTTCGGGATATTTTTTGCTCATGACGCCCAAAGAGGCGAGTATGTAGTCTTGGTCGTATAGGAGCTTGATTCGCCCCGGGGGTGGTGCAAGCAACATACCGTTTGCATTGCAGTCTGCGATGGAACGGAGTATGCTCTTGTGTTCGGGAAGTCTGGTGAGAGCTCCGCCCGTTGCTATGATGTACTTTATCTGAGTTAAATCCTTTCCCTCGGCAATGGTCTGTCGCCCGGAAGGTCCGTATATGTAGCGCAAACGACCGCAATGCCTTTCAAAAGCCGTCTTACCTGCACACAGGCAAAGCGCATGGGCTATGTCAAACTGCATTTTTGTCTTCGGAATGGGGAGATAGTTTTTCATCTCCTCCGATAAGTCACATTGCAGTTTTTGTGACAACACGTCTGCGCCTATTATGTCTATTACATGAGAGGCATTCACATACAGCCCCAAATCGCCCTCCACGGTGCGTTTTGCAAATGGTTCGGGTGTGGTTTGTATTACGGCAATTTCGGCTGAACCCTGCGTCACCGAGTGTACATCCGTTGTTGCTCCGCCTATATCCATAACCATGAGGTCGCCTATATCGGCATAGAGAAGTTGTGCCGCTTCCATGACAGCTCCCGGGGTGGGGATTATGGCACCCGTCACCATATCACGCACATGCGACATGCCCTGCGCCTTTGTTATGTGTTCCTCAAAAACCTTGTGTATTATGCGTCGTGCGGGTTCTATGGTGAGCATGTCCAGCTTTGGATACACATTATCCGTTATGTAGCACGGTATATCCGCTTCATCAAAAATTCGCTTTATAATGGTTTGATTCTGAATATTACCTGCGTATATCACGGGAACTTTTATTCCGCACGATGCGAGCGCACGGGCATTCTTTACCGCCGTTTCTCTCTCACCGTAATCCGTGCCGCCTGCCAAGAGTATGAGATTGGGGTTGGTGGCCATTATGTCCTCCAAATCGTACTCCGATAAGACGCCTGCCGTTGCAAGCTTTACAATGGCTCCTGCACCAAGTGCTGCTGCGTGTGCCGCCTTCACCGTCATGTCGTACACGAGCCCGTGAACACTCATGCGAAGTCCGCCTGCCGCTGAGGATGTGGCAAACATTTCAAGGGGATCTATATCCTCTCCCAGTCTTGATTCCAAATCTTTTACGGCAGCGGAAAGACCCACTCGCACATCGCCCTCGGCAACGGTGGTGGGCGCACAGCCCTGACCGATAAAACGCACGTCGCCTGTATGTATTCCGTTGAATGCGTTTACAAGCGTGGTAGTTGAACCTATCTCTGCTATCAATAAATCTGTTTTCATATATGTTATGTTCTCCGTGGTGTTGTAAAAATCAATCTGCTTCCAGTCCCGGGTTTCGATAAAGCGGTACGCCCAAATAAATATTTATGAGCTTATCACATGCGCTTTCACTGCTGTTCATGAAAAGCACTCGCTTCACATCGGGCAGCTGCGTAAGACTGTTTACAATGGTGTATATGAAAAGTCTCTCACGCATATTGCTGTCCTTGTAATGAGCGTCGGATTCAATGAAATTTTCCATAACTCTATCCCGCACATTATCCGGGAAAGAAACCGCCAAAACACCGTCAGACAGGCCAATAACCGTAATTTGCGAATAAAGATAGTCGGGGAAGAGAGTGCCTCTTGTGTTCTTTGACAGAAGCAGATTATCCAGTATAGTCTTTGCATCGTGGCGTTTTTCGCTGGGCACCACTATTTCCACGCTCTCCAATGTGCTTTCGTCACGCATGGGGTAAAAGGCGGTAAAGTCAGTTCCCAAACTGAGTGTGCAATTCGGATATGAGCATGTGTAGACGGATTCATCAATGGTTATGCTCACCTCTTGTATACCCGGTATATTGCTTATGAGTGTGAATGCAACACAGTCTGCAAATACTTTACTGTCTATACTGCACGCCGTTGTTTTTCTGAGGTTTATGTAGACTTTTCCCGATGTAAGCTCCTTGGTCTTTCGGAGAGTGTGTGAATAACAACTTTCCAAAAGAGGCGATTCACTCTTATTATGTGAGCGTGTAAGCTCCTTGTCATGCTGATGCAAGAGGGTTTCAATGCGATTTTTTAAGCTGTCACCGTATGAAAAAATCTTGTCGGCTTTCACCTGAGCCTTCATGTAATTCTCACCGTGAATGGGAATAAAGTGGACTGTATTACCGGAAATCTGTCCTTTTTCCTGTGTGTCCATGTCGTGTTCTTCTTTTCGGTGTGTTATATATTCATCGGGCGGATATTCACTCACAAGAGATGCACCGAGCGGAATACCGTTGTACTCGGGAGCAGAGCCATTGAGCAGGAATGTGACGGTTTCTGCACCGCAAAAGTCGTGAAGAGTGTTGGTGATTACAAGTTCCAATAAAAACCAGTCGTTTATGTTCTCATGCATCTTCCCTTCCAATGATACCACACATACATCATACGATAAAAGTGCGCCGGTAAAGCGTATTTCCGAGGCAATCCCCTGAGAAAGAGATGTTTGCGAAAACAGGGCTTCCATGAGCGCATCTATGGCAGACAGCTCACCGAAAAGCTCTATTTTTGCGGTGCTGCTTTTTAATTCTTTGCCCGAGACAGTGTATAGTTTGGCATTAAAACTGCCTGTTTCGGCTTTTTGTTCAAATGTAAATTTATCGGGCGCAACGTAATCCGTATTATCTTTGGTGTTGTTTTTTCCGCACGCAGAAAGCAAAATGCACGCACAGAGCAAAACAGACGTTAAAGCACACAGTGTTTTCATCCCACACCTCCTGCACAGTCCATGAAACTTTCATATACTACTTTATACAGGGAGTCAAAAGCCGACATGGTTATTTTCCCCTCAAAAACGTATTCCTCGGAATCTGCATTTACCGTTATGATTTTACACAAAACATCGGCAGAGTTAAATCCCGTATCAACGCTTATCACTTCAAGCGACTGGACGGTACAAAGTGAGTTGAATTTCATGAGGTCATCGGCTGTTATATTACGCTTTTTGGTGTTGCTTACAAAAAAGTGCGCCGCCTTATCGTAATAGCCCGCTTTCAAGCATTCAACGGAGTGTTTCAATATTACTTCGGGGGTTGTGACGATGCTCTTTGTGAAAGTGAAAGGAGCTGCATAATCCGTGGATAAATCGTACTGTGATTCAAACCCCAAGTCCGTATAACTCACACGTTCACCCATACTGTTTTCACTGCGGTCAATGAGAATTTGCACGGGAGTATTCCTGTACTCGGTGAGGGTGTTCACAATCTGACAAACGGCAATGCGGCGTTCGTCACGGCCTGAATACAATTCGTCATTTAAAAAAGCAGCGTTCAAAGTGACAAACAGAACATTGCCGCTCTCTGCCATGTCCACCACTTCCACCTCACGGGGGATTGCCGTGGTGTACACGGAATCTGAATGTGTGCGTGATAAAAGCTCACGCAATATGGCGTATTCGGGGCGTTCGTTGGAGGTAAATTCTATGTCGGCACTGTACGGTATCAAAAAATCTGTATCGGAGAACCTGTAATAGAGATTCGCAGACGAAATATACCCAATGCCGTCACGCGGGTCAAGCGGCAGCGTATTATCCGCTCCGTCCGGGTTTGCCTCTATCCCCGAAAAAACGCTGCATGAAGCGGCAAGAAACACGAAGCACAAGGCAAAGACAAGTGCCGAGACGTGCTTTGAATTATATAAGATTTTCTTCAACAAAACTGAGAATTTCTTCATCGCTTGCTCCGTTCCTGCAAATTGCATTCAGTTTTTGATCAAACTCCCGTACTTGAGCAGCCATTTTGCATGTCATTTTACCCTCGCTGCAAGCGCCCTGACTTACACAAGAAGGGCCGCCTGCCTGTTCAAACAATTGCGGAGCTTCACGGCGTACTATGCCGAGCATTACCCATGCAAGGGCACGAATTTCCCACTGTGCTCTTTGGCAGCAGCGCAGTTTGAAAAAGAGCAGAAGCTCTCTGGCGTTCATGGTGAATACCATGCGTGTTTCGGCGGCGTTGGGCAACACAAAACGTGCGTCCTCGGCAGGGATACCTTTGCTGAGCCATGAATTGTACCACTCGTGTATCTGTGACATTTGGTTTTCAAACTCCTCCACTGCATCCGTGCCGAGTGCGTGTACGGACTTCGGTATCACGTAATTCATCTCGGTCTGTTGCACATAACGCTGTGATTGCACGGAAAAGCTGGCAATCCTGTGGCGTGTTATCTGAGCTAAAAGTGCACGTGACACACCCTCTGCGCCAAAAGTAAAGGATGCATGTTCTATGGGTGAGAGATGCCCTAAATCAAGTAGTTTTTGCACGAATTTATCCGCTGTCCCTTTGGACTTATCGTTAAGTGAGGATATGTCGCTGGCGGAATAACAAAGTCGGCCTGCAAGTGCTATGGTTTCGGCAGGTGCGGGGGTGTATTGAAGCAGTGCTACATTCAGTTTTCTTTCGGGCATTGTATTTGTCCTCCTTCGATGAGTATTTTTTGCATAATCTGTGAAAGTCTGTCATCGTCTCCAGATAAGTATAAAAATCCCAAAAGTGCTTCCAAACCCGTTGCAATACGGTATTTTACACAGTCGGAGTTTTTCGGTACGGCAGAGTGAGTGTTCCGTCCCCGCTTGAAAACAGCAAGCTCTTGTTCCGTGAGCATGTCCTCAATGCGGTGAAAAGAATCCGCTTGCGACGATGAACAAACCAGCTTTGTACTCATAACATGCAGCCGATTCACCGGGAAAGAACTCGTGCTTATAAGGTATGAGCGCACATACAGGTCATACACGGTGTCACCTATGTATGCCAGCGTCAACGGGGCGATTTGTGCGGGGTCTTTTTTATCCGCTTCGGAAAAAGACTGTTTTACTGTTTCGTACAGTGAATTTTCGGCACATTTATCTGCATTTAAATTACAACTATCCATACTCAATATTATATTTCAAAACACAGCTTTTGTAAAGTGTAAAGGGAGATTTTTATACCCAAGCTCCCGACACAATGAACACAGCAGGAAAATACGGCGGTTTGATTTTATGAACCCAATGTGATATCATTTGCAAAATAAAAGAAAAGGAGTTTGCTTTTTAATGAAAAGAAAAATTTTTGCACTCATATGTGCAGTGGGGATGCTGATATCCATTGTGATACCCACTTTTGCTGCCGAGTTCGCCTCAGGTGACGCAGCGGTAAATTTCGAATATGACGGGTTTCTATACTCGTTGGAAGACGGAGAAATCACGATTACGGGATGTATAAGTGATGTTCCCGAATCGCTTGTTATCCCCGAAACCATAAACGGTTATCCCGTAACCGCAATAGGCGAGTACGCTTTTTTATCCAGGACGGGTCTGAAAAGTATACAAATGCCGTCTGTGAAATATATCGGTCTCAGCGCATTTGAAAGCACAGGTCTTGAAAATGTGGTTTTGCCGAAAGTTACACATATCGGCTCTATGGCATTTATGGATTGTGCTGCGCTTACATCCATAGATATGCCCGAACTTTTAACTTTGGATGAGGGCGTTTTTGCTAGGTCATATGCACTTGCAGATGTTTCCGCACCCAAGTTAAAGGAAGCAGCAGGCGGAAATTTTTTAGGCACACAGTGGCTTGATAATATCTCCGACGAATATGTTATGCTCGGAGACGGCGTTTTGGTGTACTATCAGGGTAGGTCAGAAAGTGTGGTACTATCCGATGAAGTGAAATGTGTTGCGGGATTTCGCTATAATACAACGGTTGAGTCCGTGAACACAAATAAGGCAACGATTATTGCCGACTCCGCTTTTTACGGCTGCGAAAATCTGCGTACGGTGGAAATGCCCCATGCAACACGCATAGGTGCATTTGCATTCAACGTGTCAAGCGACGGATTCATGCCGTCTGCTCTTACAGATGTGTCCATGCCGCTTGTAACCGATGTGGAAGAATGTGCTTTCACTTGGTGCGAAGATATACAGAACTTGGAAATGCCGAATGTGATAAATATAGGTTATGGGGCATTCAGGTACTGCACATCACTTCAAAGCGTTTCCATGCCGCTTGTTCGGACGATTGACGATATGGCATTTTATGAATGTACTGCGCTTGCTTCCGTAGAAATACCTGCTGCCACAGAGATGATAGGTGCAGGAGCGTTTGCAAGCTGTGTGTTGCTTACAAATATAACCGTTGCAGATGAAAATACGCACTATGCAGCAGAGTCAGGCTTTCTGTACAACAAGGACAAGACGAAACTGGAATCATACCCATCTGCACAAGGCGAAATTGCGGTGTCACCCCTTGTAACGGAAATTGCAGCCGGGGCATTTTGGAGAAATAATAATATCACATCCGTAAGTATGCCCGGTGTTGAGGTCATAGGTGAAGAGGCGTTCTACGGCTGTGAGCAGATCAGCAACTTCACGGCACCGAATGTCAGAAGATTAGATGAAAATGCACTTTACTCTTGCTCAAAGATTGAAACCCTATCATTTCCGAAGGTAGCGTACATAGGCGATTTGGCACTTTGTCACTGCACTGCGCTTGCCGAGGTGGATGTGTCACAGGTTCTTTTCGTTGGTGAGAGTGCATTCGATAACTGTGATTCTTTAACTTCAATATCGTTTTTCCATGCGGTGGATTTTGAAAAGTATGCATTGGCATATTGTTCACAGCTTAAAGGGGTGTACTTCTACTCCGATATGCGGAATTTGGATGGAATTATGTTTGAGGGGTGTCCCGATGACTTCACCCTGTACTATGCACGCGGTACTGAGTGCAGGAATTACACGGGATATCCGTCACAGGAGTTTGACCCCGAAAACTGTCACGAAGTAACATACATAGACGCATATGACGGAAGGGAATATCTGACAAGCTACATAAAAGACGGCACGGTGCTTGTAAACCTGCCCGAACCCCCGTATCATGAGGGTGCAGAAGCATTCACAGGTTGGGACTATGACGGTGAGCCTATCACAGGAGATATTACAATAACAGCACTGTATGGCACACCTGCACCGCCCGAGAGTGAGGAACCAACACCCACACCGCCCGAGAGTGAGGAACCGACACCCACACCGCCCGAGAGCGAGGAACCGACACCCACTCCGCCCGTGAGCGAGGAACCGACACCCACACCGCCTGAGAGTGAGGAACCGACACCCACTCCGCCCGTGAGCGAGGAACCAACACCCACGCCGCCCGAGAGTGAGGAACCGACACCCACGCCGCCCGTGAGCGCGGAACCGACACCCACGCCGCCCGAGAGCGAGGAACCGACACCTACTCCGCCCGTGAGTGAGGAACCGACACC
>JAFSHG010000082.1 GCA_017440405.1 Clostridia bacterium | reverse complement strand
TGCGTTAGCTTTATCTATCACGTTTGAGAATACCGGTATGAGTATTGCAGCCAAAACGCCGATTACTGCAATAACAATGATAAGCTCAACGAGGGTAAAGCCGTGCTTTGTCCTTTTCATCTTCTTTCCGCCTTTCATATTTTTTACAACTCAATGTACAGGCAAATATGGGCACAACCCTCCCTGCCCAGTTCACATTGAGTTCATGCTACCAGTTTACACTAAGTTCATAAAGGCTTTCAAGCATTTGTTGTGACTTTTATGTAAAAAGTTTCTTTCCGATTGTGTTTTTGTGTTATCTCAATTATTAAATATACACAATCACCATTCACACAATCGTACCATATGGTTTCGTGCATATATAAAGTCACTGCCATGTCGCTTTATTGCGCAAATATTCTTTTTTGCTCAACACTGTACAAGCATATTTGTTCTTCACTACAAATATGTGTTTATGCAAACTTTGGCTTGTTATTTTTCGGTATCGGGGCTATAATTCATAAAAAGCTTGGAGGTTATATATGAAGAAACTTTCTTTTATCACAGCACTCATCATGTTGTGTGCATTATTTGTGAGCTGTTCGGGTAAAGCTGACGTAGCGTTTACATCTAAAACCCTGTATGGCCGATTTATATCGCTTGACGCTGATACTCTCACCGTGGAGATAGGCACATATGCAGGACGGGGAATTATGCAGGGTGCGCATAACCGTTTCAACTCACCCATGGATGACATGAAGCCGTCCGACATGCAGCCGCCCATGGGACTGATGCCGGAAAGTGATGTCACAGATTCTTCGGGTGAGACTCAAGTCTTCATAGAAGAAGACAACAGGGAAAACGGTTTTGTCCCAAATGATGCGGCAAACCGTGGCGGCATGTTCACGGGCTGTGGTGTAATACTCAGTTTCAACACTAAATCTGCAAATATCACGGGTTCTGACGGAGAAGCTGTTTCGGATATTGAAAAAGACAGCGTTTTGGAAATCACACTTTCGGGCGACACTGTGCAATCGGTTAAGGTGTTGAGCGACACGCCTTATTCCTTTTTCGGAGGAGACGATGTGATGAAGTCCGGTTTTGACAACAAAAGAAATCCGTAATATTTCTCGGGAAATATGCGCACATATACAAAAAAGAGAAGCGGCTCTCTGAGCATCATTAAATGCAGTGCTTGTCAGGAAAATTGACAATCCGTCTCGCTTACGCGAGCCAACTCCCTTTACACAAGGGAGTTTCTTTCTCCCCCCGATAGGCAAACAAAGAAGGCAGAGAACGTAAAACACGCTCTGCCTTCCTGTCGGTAGGTAACATCTTATTCAATTTCAAAAACTGTCCTAAAAAGTACGTCCCTTTACCGCTTCGCTTTTTCGTTCAAAGATTACTTTGCAAATTCAGTAGCCCTTGTTTCACGAATCACGTTTATCTTTATCTGACCCGGATATTCCAGTTCATCCTCGATGCGCTTCACAATCTGCTTTGCCACCATCACAAGGTCTCCATCGCCCACGCTTTCGGGTTTCACTATGATGCGAACCTCACGCCCTGCCTGTATAGCAAACGAACGCTCAACGCCGTCAAACGAGTTTGCAATTTCTTCCAGACGCTCCAGACGTTTTATGTAATTCTCCAAAGTTTCACGCCTTGCAGCGGGTCTTGCAGCTGAAATTGCATCTGCCGCCTGAACGAGCACAGCTTCCACGGAATTGGGTTCAATGTCGTTATGATGTGCTGCAATGGCATGAACCACCGCATTGCTCTCACGGTATTTCTTTGCTGCGTCTGCACCTATCTGAGTATGCGTTCCCTCCACCTCATGGTCTATCGCCTTACCTATGTCGTGCAAAAGTCCACTGCGCTTTGCAAGGGGCACATTTGCACCTATCTCCGCTGCCATTATGCCTGCAAGATGCGCAACTTCTATGGAATGTTTCAGCACATTCTGTCCATAGCTTGTGCGATATTTCAGTCTGCCGAGGAGTTTCACAAGTTCGGGGTGCAATCCGTGTATACCCACATCAAAGACTGCCTGTTCACCGGCATCACGAATCTGAACTTCCACTTCCTTGCGAGCCTTTGCCACCATTTCCTCTATGCGTGCAGGATGTATACGGCCGTCCAGTATGAGTTTTTCGAGAGCAATTCTTGCAACCTCACGCCTTACGGGGTCAAAACCGGACAGTATGACAGCTTCGGGGGTATCATCTATTATGAGGTCAACACCCGTTGTGGTTTCCAATGTGCGGATATTTCTGCCCTCACGACCTATTATTCTGCCCTTCATGTCGTCACTGGGAAGC
>JAFSHG010000081.1 GCA_017440405.1 Clostridia bacterium | reverse complement strand
CGTCACTATGCACACGTTGACTGTCCCGGTCACGCTGACTATGTTAAGAACATGATCACAGGTGCAGCTCAGATGGACGGCGCAATCCTCGTTGTTTCATCAGCAGACGGTCCCATGCCCCAGACCAGAGAGCATATCCTTCTCGCTCGTCAGGTAGGCGTTCCTTACATCATCGTATTCATGAACAAGACTGACCAAGTTGACGACCCCGAGCTTCTCGATCTCGTTGAAATGGAAATCCGTGACCTTCTCTCAGAGTACGGTTTCCCGGGAGACGATATCCCGATCGTTAAGGGTTCAGCTTTCCAGGCACTTGATGCTGTTTCAAACGGCAAAATTGCAAAGGAAACTCCCGAATGCCAGTGCATTTTCGAGCTCATGGACGCTGTTGACAGCTACATCCCCACACCCGAGCGTGCTGAGGATCTGCCCTTCTTGATGCCCGTTGAGGACGTATTCTCCATCACAGGTCGTGGTACAGTTGCTACAGGCCGTGTAGAGCGTGGTACAGTTAAGACATCTGACGAAGTTGAGCTCGTAGGTCTCACAGACGAAAAGCGCAAGATCGTTGTAACAGGCGTTGAAATGTTCCGTAAGCTCCTCGATAAGGCTATCGCAGGCGATAACGTAGGTCTTCTTCTCCGTGGCGTACAGCGTACAGAGATAGAGCGTGGACAGGTTCTGGCTAAGCCCGGTTCCATCAACCCCCACACTCACTTCAACAGCCAGGTTTACGTTCTGACAAAGGACGAAGGCGGTCGTCATACTCCCTTCTTCCCCGGTTACAGACCTCAGTTCTACTTCCGTACAACTGACGTTACAGGCGTTATCAAGCTGCCCGCAGGCGTAGAAATGGTTATGCCCGGCGACAACATCGATATGGAAATCGAACTCATCTCCCCGATCGCTATTGAAAAGGGTCTCCGCTTCGCTATCCGTGAGGGCGGCCGTACAGTAGGTTCAGGTGCTGTTGCAGAAATCATCGAGTAATTTTACTAAACCACATACGAAAAGCGAGAGTTTCGGCTCTCGCTTTTTTTAACAGGATTATAATCGGAAGAGTTTTTACTGTCCCCCTAAAATAAAGAACCGCAAAAAACTTATCCGTTTCTTGCGGTCATAATAAAGTCTGAAAAATGCGCAAAAGTTCCCTATAATAATACAATAGTTAACTCGGAAAAGGCGGATTTTGCGTTATCGCATGTTCACCGGTTCTTCCATGTAGTCGCCCGACTGTTGTTCTGTCCCTGCCACGTGTTCACGCTCATGCTCATGCTCATCCGAAACTGCATCGCGTTTTGATGCCAATTCAATGAGAGAACATGAAATCTCGTATGCCACTCTCTCCACCACTTCGTCTGCACCAATGCTCTTTTGATACTTTCGGCTCTGTATTCTGCCCTCTAATTTTATCTGCTCGCCCACGGGCATGTTGCCTGCAAATCTGGCATTGCGTCCCCATGCTATGCAGGGCAGATAATCCGACTTGCCATACTGCCTGTTTACTGCAATGAGTATGTCGGCAATCTCACGCATAAACGGTGTGGTACGGTATATGACGGGCTTACATATGAATCCCGTTAAACAAATGTCGTTTATGAACTCTCTGTCATACTCCACATCCTCATACTTGAACATCTTTGCAAATGCAGTGATTATGAGCCTGCTCACACCGTCTATCTGTTTATTGTATGAGCGTAGCTGTCCTCTCATGGTTATGTGGTCGCCCACCTTGGGCATTCTTCCCGTCATAAGCCTGTCTGACACTGTAAGAGGTACACAGTCGGCAGCCCCAGAAAGTCGGGGAATGCTTATGGAAAATGAGTAAAATTCTTCACCGTACAGTACATGGTCAAGCTCAGGTTCAGTTACCACCGTGCCGGACAATGTAATGACATTGTTTTCTTCAGGTATCTGTGACATTTAATTTTTCCTCCTAAATGCTATCTCAGGTGAAAGGGTGCGCATGGAAACAGCTTCCTTAATACCTTTTTTATAGTTTATTCTCCACCAAGGTATTTATTCATCTGCCAAATAACTTGGGAATAAGGTCTTCACGCCCCGCCTCCACTAATGCGCGTCTTGCTGATTTCGCATACTGCGGAATGAAAAACTGCATGAGCGCACGTTGTTTTTCTTTTTCCCTCGGGCTTCGAGGTACATAAATTTTTTCCATTGTACGTGGGTCCAGCCCCGTGTAGTACATGCACGTGGACAAAGTCCCCGGTGTGGGATAAAAGTCCTGTACTTGTTTCGGATGCTGTCCCGATTCTGCTATAAACTCAGCAAGTCTTATAGCTGCATTGATATCGCACCCCGGATGCGACGATATCATGTATGGCACCAAATACTGCTCCAACCCGACATTGCGTGTGAGCTGATTGAACTTCTGCGAAAACCGTCTGTACAGGTCACCGCCCGGCTTTCCCATTTTCTTCAACACTTCATCATCAATATGTTCGGGTGCCACCTTTAAGTGTCCGCTTACATGGTACTTCACCAGTTCTCTGAAAAAAGTATCTTCCTTATCGTACATTAAGTAGTCATACCTGATGCCGCTTCTCACAAAAACTTTCTTCACGCCCGGGAGATTTCTCAGTTTTCTCAAAAGCTCCACATAATCTCTGTGGTCAACTTCAAGGTTTGGACACGGAGAAAAACCTAAGCACTGCCTGTCCTTGCATGTACCGTTTTTAAGCTGCTTTTTACATGACGGTTTTCTGAAATTCGCCGTGGGGCCACCCACGTCATGTATGTAGCCCTTGAACCCACGAAGCTGTGTCAGAAGCTTTGCTTCACGGATAAGTGACTCATGACTTCTCGCCTGTACTATGCGCCCCTGATGAAATGTCAGTGCACAAAAAGAACATGCTCCGTAACATCCCCTGCACGATGTGAGAGAGAACTCTACTTCATCAATAGCGGGAATATGCTCCTTGTACATAGGATGCGGTCGTCGGGTATACGGCAGTTCGTACACTGCGTCCAGCTCCTGTGAGGTAAGCGGCATAGACGGCGGATTCGCCACCAAATATGACGCACCATGAGGCTGTACCAATGTTTTCCCCCGTATGGGGTCCTGCTCTTGGTACTGTCGCATAAAAGCCTTGGCATAGGCCTTTTTATCCGATGCTACTTCTTCAAAACCGTCTAAAAGCTCGTAGTCATATACCTTATCAAGCGATGCAGTCTTATAACACGAACCTGCAATATATGTAATGTCCTGTATTCGAAGTCCGCCCTCTAATGCTTCTGCCAATTCTATTATGGAATGTTCTCCCATGCCATAAAGCAAGAGGTCTGCTCCCGAATCAAACAGTATGCTTGCACGGACTTTATTATCCCAGTAATCATAATGCGCAAAACGCCTCAGACTGGCTTCCAAACCGCCTATTACAACGGGGACGTTTTTATACGCCTGTTTCAGACGGTTACAGTACACAATAACGGCACGGTCAGGTCTTTTCCCCGTCCTTGCGCCTTCTGAAAAGCTGTCCTCACCCCTGCGTTTGCCCGAAACCGTGTAGTGATTTACCATTGAGTCCATATTCCCCGACGAAACCAAAAAAGCATATTTCGGGCTTCCGAATCTCTCAAAATCGTGCGTATCATGCCAGTCGGGCTGTGCTATAATTCCTACCGTATATCCATGACTTTGAAGCATACGGGTTATTATCGCACATCCGAATGAGGGGTGGTCAACATACGCATCACCTGTGATGTAAATAAAATCAAACTGCTCTATCCCCGCCGCTTTCATCTCAGCACGGGTCATTGGCAGAGCATGTGTATCATTTGCAATAATCATACACATACATATTATCACTTTATTATCCCGATTGCAAGAGGATATACTTATCCACATATGCGAATTTGCACGAAAAACCCGAATTTTTTTCAACAATAACTTCAACACCGATTTCTTCATCTTTTCTTTCCATACTGCTACCATTTTCATATATGTTCGCTGCTGCGATGATAGAAAAATTTATCTTCACATATTCTGCATATACCGTCATTATATACTATTATTTTGCTGTTGTTTTATGCACTCCTGTGAGTTACAATGATATTTGGTGTGCTTTGCGCTACACCGAAAATTCTCCTGGGACTTTTCTGCCATACGGTGTTGTGGAAAAAAAGAATCTCTCCGGGAATCGCAAAAGGAGCTAAAATGGAAACTATTTTATCAATAACGCTTGCTCTCTTTGCCGGGCTTATGATGACCCGACTTTTCAAGAGATTTAATCTGCCCGATGTCACATCATACCTCGTGATGGGCGTTATAATAGGGCCTTGTGTTTTGGGGCGGCTCGGAATCCCCGGGCTTGGATTCCAAAACATGGAGCAAATCGACTCACTCAGCCTGTTTTCACAGATTGCTTTGGGCTTCATTGCCTTTTCCATCGGCAGCGAATTCCGTCTGTCACAACTCAAAAAAACAGGAAAACAAGCACTCATAATCGGTATTTTTCAAGCACTTGCCGCTACTATTGCGGTTGATGCCGCACTCATCGTCATGCATCTTTTATTCCCCGAGGTTCTGTCACTCTCCGCTGCAATAACTCTGGGTGCCATTGCCTCTGCTACTGCCCCTGCCGCAACTCTCATGGTAGTCCGCCAGTACAAAGCAAAGGGCGAACTTACAGATTTACTCCTGCCCATTGTTGCACTGGATGACGCTGTGGGACTTGTGTTATTTGCAGTGTCATACGGTGTTGCAAAGGCACTGGACAGCAGCGTAATCGACATGTTTACTGTGCTTGTAAATCCGCTCGTGGAGATAGTAGCCTCACTTTCACTGGGTGCTTTGGCAGGTTTTGTGTTGACTCAAATAGAAAAAATCTTCCACTCCAACACAAACCGCCTTATAATGACCATTACATTTGTATTTCTCACCGTTGCACTTTCCATGCTCCGAATAGAGATTGGCAATGTCACTCTCAGCTTTTCTGCACTTCTGGTGTGCATGATGATGGGCACTGTATTTTGCAACATGTGTCCGCTGTCTGAAGAACTTATGGACGCATCGGATAAATGGACTGCTCCGCTTCTCGTGTTCTTCTTTGTGGTTTCGGGCGCAGAACTCGACCTTACGGTGTTCAAAATCCCCGCAGTGGTTGTAATAGGTATAGTCTATGTTTTTGTGCGCTCTGCCGGAAAATACTTCGGTACAAGGTTTTCTGCAAAGGCTGTACATTGCAGCAAGGGCGTGGTAAATAACTTAGGTATCACACTTCTGCCACAGGCAGGCGTTGCACTCGGCATGTGTGTAACCGTTGCCGCAGACGGCATTTTGGAGGATGCTTCACTCATCAGAAACATTGTGTTGTTTGCAATACTCGTGTATGAGCTTATAGGTCCTGTGCTCACAAAAGATGCCCTCATTCGTGTGGGCGACATTCAGCCTCAGTCGGAGAGCGTCAAAAATCGCAGGCAGAACAAGTTGGACGCAAAAAAGAACGGTTGACGGCAAATATCATAAAAGCCGCATGTGGCACCCTCCACACAAGGAAGGTGCCACAGTTATATGCGCCAAATAAATCAAGCTACATGATGCTAAACATCGTTTTTGTTATCATTCAAACAACAAATCAGTTACCCTTATATTTGTCTATCTCCATGATAATCTTAATAATCTGCTCTTGTTCTTCTCGACTTTTGGTTAATAGAAATTCATAGCATTCAAGAGGTAAATTGCGCTCAGAAGCGTTTTCGCCCCCGAGATTCTCGAAAAGTTCGGATAGTGATATTTTCAGCGATGAAGCAACTTTATCAATGCTTTCCAATGTAGCATTCTTTTCTCCTCGTTCCAACTGACCGATATAAGTCGGGTGGCAACCAGCAAGTTCAGCTAACTTTTCTTGACTTAAACCGAGTTGCGTTCTATAATTGCGGATGCGCTGACCAATGACTTTTGCTAAACCACTCATTAAATCACCTCTGTATTAGAGTCTATTGATATTGTTTTAGTTATTCCACAGCCTATTGATATTTATAATTCAGTGGTATATACTATGATTATCAGAAATAATTATTTTCGTGCTTATAGTACTATTTGAGAGGTAAGAACATGAGCGAGCAGCACACTTGTTGTTTTTTGGGACATAGAACGATAACTGAGACTGACTTTCTTTGTTTTGCCAACACCGTATCAACCTGCTATCACATAAGCCACTCTAAACCACATCCTCATATTCAGACACAAAAAAGCGGACGGCACTGTTGACATCCGCTTTTATAAACCTATTTATAAACCTAAAAAACGAATTACAGAGCAACCACGAGTTCTATTTCAACCAGTGCGCCCTTGGGCAGTTTTGCCACTTCAACGCATGAACGAGCGGGATAGTCTGAGGTGAAGTGTTTTGAGTAAATTTCATTTACCGTTGCAAAATCATTCAAGCTCTGCACGAAAACGGTTGACTTGACCACATTATCAAGGTTTGCGCCTGCATCGGCGAGCAGGTTTTCCAAGTTTACGAGTACCTGTTCGGTCTGTGCCACAATGCCCTCACGCAGCTCGTTTGTTTCGGGGTCCAATCCTATCATTCCCGATGTGAAAAGGAAGCCTCCTGCCTTAACACAGAGGTTGTACGGGCCTATAGCTTTAACATTCTTAGTGGTTTGTTTCATGATTTCTTTCATAAACTCATATCTCCTTTTTTTGTATT
>JAFSHG010000080.1 GCA_017440405.1 Clostridia bacterium | reverse complement strand
TTTATGTTATAATGTCTTTAAAACTTTTGGACCTTCCTAAAGTTTTAAAATAAGTTCCAAAAAGGAGATTGGTTATGGATTATAAAGAAATATTAGCAACTAAAATTGCAGGTTTAGTTAATATGGATTTAAATGAATTAAAAGAATATATTGAAATTCCGCCAAATCCAGAACTGGGAGATTACGCTTTTCCATGTTTTAGGCTTGCAAAAGAATTAAAAAAAGCACCTCCAATGATTGCAGCAGAAATCAAGGAGAAAATGGAATTAGATAATGTAATAGACAGAGTGGATGTTGTTGGAGGTTATTTGAATTTTTATATAAATAAAGAAGGTTTGGTAAGATCAACTCTTGAAGATATTTATAAAAAGGGTGAAGCTTATGGAAGTAGCGAAATTGGGAACGGAAAAACTATTGTTATAGACTACTCTGCTCCTAATATTGCAAAGCCTTTCCACATAGGACATTTGAGCACCACGGTAATAGGCAATGCGCTCAGCAGGATATACAAGCATCTCGGGTACAACACGGTGAGTATAAATCACTTGGGTGATTGGGGTACTCAGTTTGGCAAACTCATTGTGGCGTACAAGCTGTGGGGTGATGAGGCTGCCGTGAATGAAAAGTCCGTCATGGAGCTTTTGCGCTTGTATGTGAAATATCATGAGGAAGCGGAACAGCATCCCGAAATGGACGATGAAGCAAGGGCTTGGTTCAAGAAGATAGAGGACGGTGACGGCGAGGCACTTTCACTCTTTAACTGGTTCAAGGAGCTTACTCTTGCATCTGCAAACAAGGTGTATGACATGTTGGGTGTGAAGTTCGACTCATATGCAGGCGAAAGTTTTTATACGCCGTTTATGCCTGCAACGGTGGATGAATTGCGCAAGAAGAATCTTCTCACCGTGGATGACGGTGCTTCCATTGTGGACCTTTCCGAATACAATATGCCGCCGTGTCTGATACTCAAAAGCGACGGTGCAACACTGTATGCAACCCGTGATATAACCACCGCCATATACAGAAAAAACACGTACGACTTCTGCAAACTCTTGTACGTGGTGGCATATCAGCAGGATTTGCACTTCAAACAGTTTTTCAAAGTGTTGGAACTCATGGGCTATGATTGGGTGAAAGATTGTGAGCATGTGAATTACGGCATGGTGAGTTTGGAAGACGGTGCGATGTCCACTCGAAAGGGCAAGTACATATTGCTTGAAGATGTGTTGAATGCGGCAATATCAAAGGCAAAGGAGATAATCACGGAAAAGAACCCGAGTCTGGAAAAAAAGGACGAAGTTGCCCGTCAGGTGGGCGTGGGTGCCGTGGTATGGAGTCCGCTTTATAACAACAGGATAAAGGATATAGTGTTCTCACTGGACAAGGTGCTTAATTTTGAAGGCGAAACAGCACCGTATGCACAGTACACACATGCACGGTGTTGTTCACTTTTGAAAAAAGCGGGTGTGTTCGGAAAAGAAGCAGAGCTTTTGGACGCTTTGGACACAGAACCCATTACATCGTCAAATGCTGTGGAGCTTATAAAGAGTATTTCAGCACTGCCCGATTCCATAAAACAGGCAGCAGACAAGAATGAACCCTATATCATAGCAAGACGAGTTACCGATATATGCGGCAAGTTCAATAAGTTCTACACCGAAAGCCGCATCATAGGCGAGAGCGAAAATGTAATGCGTTCACGGCTTGCGCTGGTGGCTGCAACGGCAAAGGCTGTATCCGTGGGACTGTATCTTTTGGGTGTTGAAGCTCCCGAACAAATGTAAAATTTAATTCTATGGAGGTTTGTATGAAAAGAGCGATTTGTGTATTACTCGCTATGATGTGCATGTTCGCAATATGCGCTTGCAAGGCGGAAAAAGAGGATGTGAACGGCTCAGCCAATGTAACTATCCTCACAAAATCCGATGTGGTTACGCAGAAAGTCATAAAGACCGTAAAGCGTGTGTACACATTTGATAAGGTGCGTGCAAACGGCAAGTGCAAAGTTACACACTGGGTATGTACATACACCAATAAGCAGGATTTTGAGTTCAGAGAATCGGAAGAAAAGCATGAGGATATCATTGTGGATGAAAAGACGAATATACTCATGGGCGATATCATGAACTACAAAGGAGAGGCATTCGACCTCTATAATCAGGATACAACACTGGAATATTTTTTGGATAATGCCGAAAAGGAGTATGACGGAAAGAGGCTGTATTTTGTGGTGAAACTCACCGATAACCATGCAGACACGGTGGAACTTTTCTGGGATTACTACTTTAAGGTCAGATAAGGAGGCAAGACTCTATGTTGGACATAAAGAGAATAAGACAGAATTACGATGAGCTGAAAGAGGCAATGCGAAAGCGCAGAAATAAGGGCGCAGACGTTTCCGGTTTGCTGGAATTGGACATGAAACGTCGTGAACTCATGACGGCGGCGGACAAGTTGAAGGCTCGTAAAAACGAGGTTTCCGCCCTCATTCCTAAGATGAAGAAAAACGGTGAAGATACTACCGCCGTTATGGAGGAGATGAAGGGCGTTTCGGCACAGATAAAAGCGTATGACGATGAGCTGTCCGTGATAGATGAAAAGCTGTCGCAAATGCTGTTGAGAATACCGAACATACCGCATGAATCCGTACCCGAGGGTGCTGATGATACGGAGAATGTGGAAAAACGAAGGTTCTTAGAACCTACCGTGTTTGATTTTGAACCAAAGGCGCACTGGGATATAGGCGAGGCTCTGGGGATACTCGATTCGCAGACGGCGGGTAAGATTACGGGCGCAAGGTTCACGGTGTACAGAGGTTACGGCGCAAGACTCGAACGCGCTGTCATAAACTTTTTCATGGACACACATGCAGCTCACGGTTACACGGAGATTTTGCCGCCATACATGGTAAACAGAGCGTCCATGACGGGTACGGGGCAGTTGCCCAAGTTTGAGGATGACGCATTCAAGGTCACGGATACCGACTATTTCCTCATACCCACTGCCGAGGTTCCCGTCACAAATATGTACCGAGGCGATATACTCACAAACGAGCAGCTTCCCATGTCGTTCTGTGCATACAGCGCATGTTTCAGAGCAGAAGCGGGCAGTGCAGGCAGGGACACGAGAGGACTTATCAGACAGCATCAGTTCAATAAGGTGGAGCTTGTGAAGTTTGTACGTCCCGAGGATTCATACGACGAATTGGAAAAACTGACGGGCGATGCGGAAAGACTTCTGCAACTGTTGAAATTGCCGTACAGAGTGGTCACACTCTCCACGGGCGACTTAGGCTTCTCATCTGCAAAGACATACGATTTGGAGGTGTACATGCCCAGTTACGACAGGTATGTGGAGATAAGCTCATGTTCAAACTTTGAGGACTTCCAAGCACGCAGAATGCAGATAAGATTCAAGCGTGATAAAAACTCCAAAGCGGAGCTTGTACACACATTAAACGGTTCGGGGCTGGCAGTCGGAAGAACCGTGGCTGCAATATTGGAGAACTATCAGCAGGCAGACGGCTCGGTGAAAGTGCCGGATGTACTCGTACCGTACATGGGTTGCGAATACATAAAATAATGCAAGTTATAATGGGAAAAGCTATCATAAAACATGAAACTTTTCCCTTTTTTCGTGCTTTTTTCGTTATAGTCAACACCTTGTAAAAAAATGGCTGCTGTGATATAATGATTTTCGAGTAAAAATAAAGGAGTGATACCCGTGACAGAAACCAGATGCAAGAAATTGCTGGACGCAGGACAAAGAATGGCATTTGACTCAGCCCTTATAACATCGCCCGTGAACATGCGATATTTCAGCGGTTTCACAGGTGATTCGGGCTGCTTGCTTATAACAAAAAATGCACGCATACTGTACACCGATTTTCGCTATACCATTCAAGCGAAAGAACAGACAGAGGGCAAGTTTATAATTCGTGACTTTAAGAAATATAATATGCCGCTTTGGCAGATAGTGAGCGAAGAATTGGAAAAGCAGGGGTGCAGATATTGCGGCTATGAGGACAACACCATGACGGTGGCGGAATTTACGGATTATTCCAGAATAAAGTGCCCCTTGGGTTCTGCATCCGCACTTATTTCGAGCATACGATGCATAAAATCGCAGGATGAGATAGATAAAATAATAAAGGCACAGTCCATAGCCGAGACCGCATTCAATCAAGTTATTGAAATGATGTGTCCCGGTATGACGGAAAAAGAAGTGGCAATTGAACTTGACTACTTCATGAAAAAGGCAGGGGCGGAAGAACCGTCATTTGACACCATAATAGCATCTGGGCCAAACGGCGCACTCTGCCATGCCATTCCGTCCGACAGATGCCTCACAAAAGGCGATTTGGTGGTAATGGACTTTGGCGCAAGGTATATGGGATACTGTTCCGATATGACAAGGACCGTGGCAATAGGAGAACCCTCAGCGGAACTCATGAAGATTTATAAAATCGTGCGTGAAGCGCAAGCACTCACTCTCCACGCTGTAAAACCCGGTATCACGGGCGCACAGCTCGATGCCATTGCAAGGGAGTGCATAACGGCAAGAGGGTACGGCGATTGTTTCGGACATAGCTTGGGTCACGGATTCGGACTGGAAGTGCATGAGGCTCCGTCCGCAAGCAAAACTTCCACCACGGTTTTGCGTCCGGGTATGACAGTTACAGTAGAACCCGGCATTTATGTGGAAGGATTGGGCGGCGTGCGCATTGAAGATTGCGTTATCGTCACCGAAAAAGGACATTTTAATCCCGTAACCACAACAAAGGACTTGATTATTATTGAATAATGAGTTAGAATAGTAGTATGTAAGCAATTTATTTATTTTATGGAGGTACTTTTTACATGATCACAGCAGGTGAATTCAGAAAGGGAATTACAGTAGAGATAGACGGACAAGTTTGGTCAATATCAGACTTTTTGCATGTAAAGCCCGGAAAAGGCGCAGCTTTTGT
>JAFSHG010000079.1 GCA_017440405.1 Clostridia bacterium | reverse complement strand
CCTGTTAGACTGGTGGACGCAAATAGATGCAAGTATATAATGTACCGTCTGCAGTCAACTCACCAAACCTACACAACAGGCATAGAACATGTTACCGCAAGCCTCAAACGGAGTACAGCCGAATTGCTGCGCTATTGCTCCTCTTTCCGCTTTTCTTTGGAAGGGGTCAAAGAGGGAAACCTGTTTTTTCCTGTGAAAAGCGAAGTAGGTTTACCCAGAAGCTCTTATTTGTTCAACTCCGCACAACAGATATACAATATATCACCACAAACAACCAACAGAGCAACGCACACACCGCTTCATTTCTGCATACTCCCCCTCTTTCCGCTTTTCTTTGGAAGGGGGTCAAAGGGGGAAACCTTTCTTTTCTCGTGAAAAGAAAGGTTTCCCCCTTGAAAAAGTCATTCCCATTTCTAATTACTTATCGCTTACTTCCACATTCGGTATGTACAGGGTAACATTGTCGGGAATGCCCCGGACGGACGACATATCCGCCGTGCCGTAGTTTGAGTGGACATAGTAGTAATACTGCTCGTACACATCGTACAGGTCGCCGTTTTGATATATGAATTGAAATTCGGTGTTGTTTTCTGTTACCACGAATATGGCGTCCTCCGTCATGGCATAGCCCGCTGTTGTTATGGCGTTGAAAGCTTCCAAGGCAGACAGATAGGCATTGTTATAGCTGTCTGTATCATCGTCCGATTTGCCCTTTGCAGGTTCGTACATTGCAACGGAATATTTGCCGGAGTCCAGATTGCCCGTATCAAGTGCTACATATCCGCCCACCGTCCAAGCGTTGTAAAGCTCGTCGCCGTACTCCACCTCTGTGAGTGAGTATTGTTCACCGTACACATACTGGAAGTCGTTTCCGTGCTCGTCATACACCACCACAAGCGTTCCCGTCTTTATATCATACGAGAAAAACTCCGCAAACGCATTCAAACTCTTTGCCGCTTCCGTATATGCCGATTCGGTATCGAGTCCTGCTCGCAATATGCGTATGAGTGCCACATCCGCCTTTACCTCTTTGCACAATTCGATGTTTATTTCACCTGTCACCGAACCGCTTTGAGTATTCAGTTCCGAAAGAGAGATATTCAGAGAAAAAGTGCTTTCACCGTTTATTTTGAATGACAGCGATTGCATCAGGCCGCCTTTGCCCGTGAGGACTGCGGTTATGGATTCGGTTTTGAGTACGTCCTTTTCCGACTTAATGCTTTCTATTACATTTTTATATGCATCATCCGATAAGAAAACAGCTTTCATGGATTTTACAATGCACATGGTAAGCTCATATGAATCAATCTTCATGATGACATTGTCGCCATTGACTTTCAGCGTTATTATGCCGGAGAGAGTGGCAGGAGATGAGAGTTTGTTGCGTAACTTTTCCATTGCAGGAACAAAAGCCGAATAGTCATACATCTTTGAAAAATCAGCTTCTGCACCCGAAATGCCTTGCAAAAGCGTTTCACAGTCGGAGGGTGTGACATCGCCGCCCGTGAGAATGCGAAGAAGGCTTATGTCCGTTGCCATGTGCATGGAGTCCGTACCCGAATTTACTAAGATGTATGCATTGTCGCCCTTTGTCCTGAGCAGCAGTTCTGCTTTTCTGTCGCCGTAGTCAATCTCGCATTTTGCCTTATGCGTATGTGCGGATTTGTCGTTTTGGAGTTTTCCCGAAATTTTTGCAGAACGCAACTCGTCTGCAATGACGGCGTCAAACTTGAAGTTTTCGGCCTCAACAACGGATGATAAAAGGGCGTGTGCTTTACCCAAGTTTGAGGTAAAAGTGATAAAACGAATGCCGAAAAAGAGGATCGTCCCCACCACGGCGATAATGCAGAAGATTATAAGCGCACGAATGAGTTTTTCGCCTCGTGTGGCAGGTTCGGTTATAGCGTTGAGTGCTTCTGAATCGCCTTGTGTTAATGCTGTTTTTTTCTGTTTCATATATCCCTCCGAAGAATAAATCTTCTATTGATATTTTTGGTTTTTGTTATAAATCCAACTTGTGAGTTTGTGCTATACTGTGGTTTGAGTATCTTTTATCGTCCGTGACCTCACGCACCACTTCACAAAATTCGGGCAATGTAAAGTCCTCATCTTCACTTAAAAGTTCTATTTCAAGCAGTGCATATTCGTCGCTGTACGGATACATATCAAGCTCAAAGTATTTGCCGCCGTGGGCAATACAAGCCCTTGTTTTATGGAGTGTGGTGTGAGGAAGTTCCATATACTTTATGGCTTCATCCTCGCTGATGCGTGTTTCAATCTCCTCACGCACCGCACCGCCTACCGCTTGTTTTTGAGTGCGTATGTATATGTTGTGGCCGTATTGACCACGCTTTCTTATCCTGTATGAGCCGTTTGCATCTTCAAAGTAGGACTGCTCGATGTCTATAAGCTCACAAAGTTCCATTGATTTAAGTTTTTCCGTGTCGGGCTTTTTTATGAGAAATTTGCGTTCTATTTCCAATCCGCCCATGATGAAACTCTCCACCTCATTCAGCAGCCTGTTTATCTTGGTATCAAAATCAACGCTGCCGCCCACTATGCGCAGATGCGGCTGACCTACCCAAGCGGAGAGGGTTTTATTGTCGGTATCTATGGCATCTTGTGCGGTCTCATACCTTGCAGCATTTGTATTAACATTTTTTTCATACAAATCGGGGCTTGCCTTTGCCAACGTTTCCAAATGGAATACAGCCTCATATTCATCACGCATCTTTACGATGTTGGTGTCCATGCGCTCTTGCAGACGAACAAATTCGTCCTGTGTCATGTATGCCAAATTATCCATTTGTCCACGGTCGCAAACTATAAGCACATTTTCCTCGGGGACTGTTTCCGCCGCAAGCTGCACCATAGATTCTTTGAAAATCATGGTGGAAGTTATCATGAATTGAAAAGTGACATTGTCCATGTTAAAAGGCGACATACCGCCCGACAAATAATCCGATGCCGTCTCCCCCACGCAAAGCACACGGAAACCTTTTTCACTGAAATGCTTTTGCAAGGAACGAAGTGCCGTAGTCTTTCCTGCACACGGTCCGCCCGTGAGTACAATCTTATGTATGTTTTTCATATTATCCTCCGTTTTTTTGTCATTATAACATTCACAGCTTCTGTTTTCAACACCGTAAAGGCATTTAGGTTCTTGTGAGACGAATATTTTTATTGCAGGTGTTGAGTTTTCCTGCTAAAATTCAGATATAGAGTTTTGCGATATTTTGGAGAAAGATATGTTTGAGATAGAAAGACGGGATAATCGTGCAAGGGCAGGTGTGTTGCATACAGTACACGGCGATATACATACGCCCGTATTTATGAATGTAGGAACTACGGGAGCTATACGCGGCGGTGCGTCCACGGATGATTTGAGAGAGATAGGCTGTGAGGTGGAGCTTTCAAACACATATCACTTGCACCTGCGACCTGGTGATGAACTCATACACCACATGGGCGGTTTACGCAAGTTTATGAATTGGGACGGGCCTCTCCTCACAGATAGCGGAGGATTTCAAGTGTTTTCACTGTCTAAAATAAGAAAGATACGTGAAGAAGGTGTGAGTTTCACATCGTATCTGGACGGCAGACGCATTTTCATGGGTCCCGAACAGTCCATGCAGATACAATCACATTTGGCATCTACCATAGCAATGGCGTTTGATGAATGTGTGGAGAATCCGTCGCCCTATGAGTACGTATCTCAATCGGTGGAAAGGACTACACGCTGGCTTAAACGGTGTGTTGAAGAAAAAAAGAGGTTGAGTGAACTGCCCCAAACCATAAACAGACAACAACTCCTTTTCGGAATAAATCAAGGCGGTACATATAAAGATTTACGAGTGCAGCATATGCAGGAGATAGCACAATATCCTCTGGACGGTTTTGCAATCGGTGGACTTGCCGTGGGTGAAAGTGCAGATGTGATGTACGAGATAATCGACGTCACAGAGCCGTTTATGCCCCAAGACAAGCCGAGATACCTCATGGGCGTGGGTACTCCCGTAAACATTTTGGAAGCGGTACGCATGGGCGTAGATTTTTTTGATTGTGTGCTGCCGTTGCGCATGGCACAACACGGAAATGTTTTTACCAATGAGGGCAGAATGAGCATTTTAAATGAGAAATTCAAGTACGATGCACGCCCCATATCGGAAACTTGCGCATGTCCTGCGTGCAGAAGTTACAGCCGTGCGTACATACGGCATTTGCTGAAAGCCGACGAAAGACTCGGTATGCGCCTGTGCGTGTTGCACAATCTGTACTTTTACAACGAACTCATGCGCAATATAAGACAGAATATACTGTGCGGCACATTCGAGGAGTTTTATAAAACGAAAAAGGAGACTTTGAGCATAAAACTTTGATGCAGAACATCTTTTTACTGAATGTTCTCAACACCGTATGCCCATAGTTATGCAAAAAAATAGCCCTCTCGGTTTCGTCCTTGGACTCCGAGGGGGCTTATTCTATTGAATTGTATTTTAGCTTTTTCCGTT
>JAFSHG010000015.1 GCA_017440405.1 Clostridia bacterium | reverse complement strand
TGTTAAATTCTGGGTTCCGTTTTCAATATCACAAAAGATTTTTCATTGCGTCACAGATAATATTTGCCGAGTTATCCGTCTTTGTGTTCAAAAGCATTTTTCGCATATGTGTACGCATATTTGCGTCTTTGGAAAGCTGTTCGCAAATTTTTGCGGCATCGTGCGTCGATTTACACTCTATGGCACCGCCTGCCGATGCAAAGAAGCGACTGTTGCAGGTTTCATAAGCCCCCACGGTATCCATGCTTATCATGGGCACCCCTTTTACGGCAGCTTCTGTAACACACAGCCCTCCCGGTTTTGACACCAAGATGTCGGCACTGTCCAAAAGCCCCGAAATATCGGATTCGTAACTTCGTATATGAATTTGCGGCATGTTACCGCAAGCACTTTTGAGCCGTCTGAAAAGCGAGGCATTCCTGCCGCACACCACGGTGATTTCAACGCCGCTCATATCCTGTCTGACGAGTTTGCGCATAAGCCCTGTCACAGGGCCGCAACCCATACTTCCGCACATTATAAGTACGTGCAATTTGTGCAAAGGTATGCCGAATTTTGCCTTTGCGGACGTTTTTTCTTTTTGGGACTCAAAACCCTTTCTCACGGGGATTCCGCTGGATATGATTTGAGTCTTTGACCCTTTGGGAAATTCAAACTCGTCTTTGAGCGAAAGGTGAGGTATAAAACAGATATTGAGTTCGGTGCTCGTTACTCCGGGGCTGCATGTGTAATCTGTTGCCACAAACCCCGTTTTAATATCCGTTCCGTATGTCCTCAACACCGAAGTTAAAAGCAATCCTGCAAACACATGCACACATATCACCGCTTCATATTCGCCGAGTGTTATGAAGTCATACAGTGCGGCTTTACCCTCAGAAAGAAGTCGATACGGAAGCGAAGTTTCCGTAAAAAGTTTGGCGTTCTTTTTGGAGTACGCATACAATGCCCTAAAAAAATACGGTGAAAATCTATAAACCGCCGTGTGTGCGTCCGATACAAACTTTGAAAAGTAGGGCGATATAAACCACAGCGCATCACGTATATCACATGTATCGCCACACTCACAGAATGCGTCCGCTATGGCATGAGCACATGAATTATGCCCCTCGCCCGTGTTGCAACTGAGTATAAGAACACGCATAGAAACCTCCGTTTGCTTTACTTTTATTATGGTTTCACGCATTTTGGGCAAATATACCCTGTTTGAATTATGTACATAAAAAGTGCATGAAAAAAACTCGTCTCTCAAAAAATGCATTGTGTGGTATAATAAAGTTTGGAGTGCATGAGGCGATGAACGTTTATTTTAAGAAAGGTGCATGGTGTGACATATGTTTGGTTATGTTCAACCCGATAAAGAAGAATTAAAACTGCGTGAACATAAGATTTACAGGGCGTATTATTGCGGTCTGTGTCATGTGTTGCGAAAAAAATACGGTGCTTTTGCAAAGTTCCTTTTAAATTACGACTGTACCTTTTTAGCCCTTGTTTTGTCGCTCACGGAGGGAGCAAATCGCACTTGGATAGAAAACGGCAGATGCCCCGTTCATCCTTTCCGAAAAGCCGAGCCGCAAATTCGGGACTGCAAAGAGCTTCATTTTGCAGCGGCATTGAATGTCATTTTGGGCTATTACAGTTTGGAAGATAAGTGGCTGGACGACAGAAATGTGCTTGCATGGGCGGCAATGCTTTTTTGCAAGAGTGCGCTTAAAAAAGCACGGCGTGACTTTCCGAATGCGGAAGAAGCGGTAAAATCGGGTTTGGCAAGGTTGCACGCCACGGAGGATGAAAATGCAAAAGATGTGGACAGGGCTGCCAATGACTCTGCCGCCATACTTTCCGAGGCGGTCTGTGCATATGACTTTACAGATGATACCGATATGCATATAATGAAGGTAATGTCTCACAATTTGGGCAGATGGATATACATTGCAGACGCATGGTGTGACCGTGAAAAGGATAAGAAAAAACACAGCTACAACCCCGTAAATCTGCAAAACCTGACCCGTGAGCAGGTAATGCATCTGATGTATACGGCACTTGCTTGTGCAAAGGATGCGTTTGACCTTTTGAATATAGACTTCAACTCGGAATTTGCGCCCGTGGCGGATAACGTATTCACGGCAGGATGCGTGAAAGTTACAGAGAGCATATTAACCGATTCTTATAAGAATAAAAACTGATACGGAGGAAACATGGACGCATACACAGTTTTAGGTGTGAGCAGAGATGCAACGGATGAGGAAATAAAGGCCGCATACCGCAATTTAGTAAAAAAATATCATCCCGATAAATACACGGATGAAGTCATGAAAGCCCGTGCAACCGAAAAAATAAAAGAGATAAACAGGGCATATGATGAGATTACAAAGGGCAGCGGCACTTCCGATTCACATAAAAGGAATTACAGCGGCGGCTATTCGGGCGCATATGCGAGTGAGTTTGCAAAGGTGGAACAGCTCATAAATACGGGCAGATACATGGAAGCTATGGCAATTTTAGACGCCATAAGCATACATAATGCAAGGTGGCATTACCTGTACGGCACACTTTGCATGAACACGGGCAGACACGCTGAGGCTTCAAGCCACTTTGAAACGGCATACAGAATGGAACCCGATAATGTGCAGTACAGAAACTCCTACCAATTCACCCACATGAACAGGGGGGATTATAACCGCACATACGGTAGGGGCGCCTCATATTCGGATACGAGCGGATGTCTTTGCGATTGTTGCACCATGCTGTCCACCATTTGGTGTATGAATACTATGTGCAGGAGTTGTTGTTGATATGAGAATCTCGGGTAGTCAGAAAATAATGCTTGCCGTCATGGTAATAGCTCTTGAACTGGTATTCATATATGCGTCGGGAATGTTTGGTTTGCCGGGGTACGCCATTTTGCTCATTTCCTCTGCGGCAGCTTACACTCTCACATGTGAGGGACTGTACGGCATCGCCTTTTTTACATACATAACAGCCGGAGTTGCGGGTATTTTAATATCCCCCGATAAAATCAGTGCCATTGCTTTTCTCGCCTTTTTCGGGCATTATCCGCTTTTTAAGACTTATGTTGACTCCAACACGAAAAATAAAATCGCAGCCATGTGTATAAAGCTCCTGTACTGTAATGCATGGGTTATTGCAGCACTTTTGATAGTCATATTCGCCATGAAAATACCCCTGCCCACCGATTTGCCCATACCCATGGGTGTGTGCGTACTCATTGCAGAGGCGGGTTTTTTCATCTTTGATTTGCTCCACAGTGCGGCAAAATGGCTTTATACGGAAAAAATACGAAGCGGTATTTTACCCAAATACTGATAAATACATCTCACTTGCAAAATTCAACGCTATGCATTATAATGTATAAGCCACTGTTGTACGGAAAAAGTACAATGTGCGATAATTTGCCCTTTGGCAAAGCATAAAGGAGATAAGAAAATGCCGAAAAAACTCGGTATAAAACCGCTTGCACAGAATAAAAAAGCATATCATGAATATTTCATTGATGATAAGTACGAGTGCGGTCTTGCCCTTGTGGGAACGGAAGTGAAGAGCATCCGTGCAGGCAAGGTGAACCTGAAAGACGCTTATGTGAAGGTGAAAGACTCAGAAGCGTTCGTGGTAGGTATGCATGTAAGCCCGTATGAGCAGGGAAACATATTCAACCGTGACCCTTTCCGTGTGAGAAAACTTCTCCTGCATAAAAGCGAAATACGAAAATTAAGACAGGCATCACAGGTGGAGGGGTACAGCATTGTCCCCTTGTCCCTGTACCTGAAAAACGGACTTGTAAAAATGGAAATAGCCGTTGCAAAAGGTAAAAAATTATATGATAAGCGCAGCACGCTCGCAAAGCGTGATGCAGAGCGTGAGATGGAGCGCAAGCTCCGCGAAAAATACTGAGAGGTGTATGTATGAAAAGACGTGATATACTCGCAAAACTTTGCCCCGAGTGCATGGCGTGTGCCATGGATGACGGTCTGTGCATGGAATGCGGATACATTATAGATGACAAACCCGAATACATCTGTACAAAGGCAATGCGCCCCCGTACCGTTCTCAATGAAAGATATGTACTGGGAAAAGTAATCAGCCGCAGCAAGTTTTCCACGGTGTACTATGCGTTTGATTTGGATGCGCAAAAGCGTGTCATAGCCGAGTGCGTGGTGGATATTTACAACAGAATGCCTTTTTATACCAGGGCGGTGAAGTCCACGGACGACATGATAAAAGATGTCACTGTACGCATGGAAAAAACACGGGCATTGAATTG
>JAFSHG010000002.1 GCA_017440405.1 Clostridia bacterium | reverse complement strand
ATGGTGGGTGAAATACAGGAAGAAAGCGGCGACTTCATGGTTGACCAGAAATCACGCTCCGTACTTTTGACCGCTGAGGGTATAAGGAAGGCAGAATCCTATTTCGGTGTGGAGGACTTATCTGCTCCCGACATGACGGAACTGAACCACTATATAAAACAGGCTCTCACTGCTCATTCACTCTTTACCCGTGACAAAGAATACATAGTTACCGACGATGAGCAGGTCATGATAGTGGACCAGTTCACGGGTCGTATCATGCCGGGACGCCGTTACAGCGACGGTTTGCATCAGGCAATTGAAGCCAAAGAGGGCGTGAGCATAAAGGAAGAAGATAAGACCATTGCGACCATAACATATCAGAACTACTTCCGTATGTTCTCAAAACTCGCCGGCATGACGGGTACTGCTATGACGGAGGAGGACGAATTCCGCAGCATATACGCTCTTGACGTGGTGGAAATCCCCACAAACCGTCCGCTTATCCGTGAAGATATGAAAGACGTCATATTCATTACGCTTGACGAGAAATTAAAAGGCATTGTTGAGGAAATAAAACAGGTGCATGAAAGCGGCCAGCCCATTTTGGTGGGTACTGCTTCCGTGGAAATGAGTGAAATAGTAAGTCGCCTCATTACCCGTGAGGGCATAAAGCACGAGGTTTTGAACGCAAAGCATCATATGCGTGAGGCTGAGATTGTGGCGCAGGCAGGCAAGTTTGGCAACGTCACCATTGCAACCAACATGGCGGGCAGAGGTACGGATATTCTCTTGGGCGGCAACCCCGACTTTTTGGCAAAACGAGATCTGAGAAATTCGGGCATGGACGATGCGATGATAGAGAATGCAACTGCATTTTTTGAAACCGACGACCCCGAGATTTTGGAAGCACGCAGAAAGTACAAAGAACTCCACGATATGCATAAAGTCACCACGGACGCAGAGCATGACAGAGTGGTATCTGTGGGCGGCTTGTACATATTGGGTACGGAGCGTCACGAGTCCAGACGAATTGATAACCAGTTGCGAGGCAGAGCGGGACGACAGGGTGACCCCGGAAAAACACGCTTCTTCATCTCTTTCCAAGACGAGGTTATGGTACGTTTCGGCGGCGAAACCATGGAACGCACAGTGGCAAGACTCAAAGCGGCAGGTGAAATAGGCGGTCTGGAAACGGGAATCACCACAAAACTCATTGAATCGGCACAGAAGCGCATTGAGGCTTATAACTTCGATATGCGTAAGCATGTGCTTGAATTTGACGATGTAATGAACCACATGCGTACCATCATATACAGCCAGCGCAGCAAGGTATTGAAAGGTGCGGATTTGCACGAGGATATCTGTTCCATGATAAGCGAAACCGTAAGTTCTACTGTTTTTGACCTATGTAACGGCGATACCTCTCTGCTCGACCATGACGCACTCAAAGGTGCTATAAACTCGGCATTTTGTTTTGAGCCCGATTTGAGTGAAATAACGCAAAAGACAACTCTTGATGTAATCATCAACAAAATAACGGAGCAGGCATACGATGTTTATGATAAACTCGTGGAGGACATGAACCGCCAGTTTGCCGAACTGGGCGAAACGGATTTGACCATGAGCGAAGTGGAAAGAACCACGCTCTTGCGTGCCGTAGACAGCAATTGGATGGAACACATAGACATCATGGACCAGCTCAGACAGGGAATAGGCTTGCGTGCATATGCAAATACTGAGCCCATTGTGGCGTACAGAGAGGAAGGTTTTGCGCTCTTTGACTCCATGATTGCAGACATCCGTACTACCACGGTAAGAAGGCTTTTCCATTACAGAGGTGCTACCATACAGCGCAAACAGGTTACACGTGAAACCCATGAGGGCGCAACACACAGAATGAATGCGCAAAATGCAGGTACGGAAAAGAAAAAGCCGCACAAGACCGAAACCAAAGTAGGACGCAATGACCCCTGCCCTTGCGGTAGCGGTAAAAAATACAAGCAGTGTTGCGGCAAAAATATTAACGAGTAAATTATTTCGGAGGATTTATATATATGTTGATACTGGACGAACAACGCAATTTGATAGAAAAGTTCAGAAGAATACTTGCAGATGCCAAAGAATCATTGAAACTCGATGATTTGCGCAAGGAAAAAGCGGATTTGGAAGAACAGATGGGCAGCGATACTTTCTGGGACGATGTGGACGCTGCAAATAAAATCACTTCCAGGCTTAAACAGATTACAGGCAGAGTGGAGTCGTATGACCGCATGTATTCACAGTTTGAGGACTTGGAAACGCTGATTGAAATGGCGATTGAAGCTGACGACGAGGCATACATAGGCGAGATTAACTCGGAGATAGAAGCATACACACCAAAGATTGAAACACTGAAATTGGAAACACTCTTAAAAGGTGAGTATGACTCGTCAAACGCTGTACTCTCACTTCACGCAGGTGCAGGCGGCACGGAAGCTCAGGATTGGGTTTCTCTCCTGTACCGCATGTACACCAGATATTGCGAAAGAAAAGGTTTCTCGGTAAAAGAGCTTGACCTTTTGGACGGCGACGAGGCAGGTATAAAGAGCGTCACTTTTGAGGTGGACGGAGATAATGCATACGGCTTTTTGAAGTCGGAAAAAGGTGTACACAGACTGGTACGCATATCGCCTTTTGATGCATCGGGCAGAAGACACACTTCGTTTGCATCACTCGATGTAGCCCCCATTTTGGACGAATCCGCAGAGGTGAAGATAAGCCCCGATGAAATACGTGTGGACACATACAGGGCAAGCGGTGCAGGCGGACAGCATGTAAACAAGACGTCCTCCGCAATCCGAATAACACATATTCCCACAGGTATAGTGGTTCAGTGCCAGAATGAGCGCAGCCAGATTCAAAACCGTGAGACCGCAATGCGTATGCTCTACGGTAAACTCTTAGAACTCCAAGACAGAGCACGTATGGAACAGATGGCGGAGATAAAGGGTGAAATGAAAAAGATTGAGTGGGGAAGCCAGATTCGCTCATATGTTTTCCAGCCCTACACCATGGTGAAAGACCACAGAACGGGAACGGAAACGGGAAACATCCAAGCCGTAATGGACGGTGATTTGGACGCTTTCATAAACTCATTCCTCATCCAGTCATAACAAAGTGAACAGCATAAAATCCACAGAATACATAGAAGATTTACAATACAAGGGACTTTTCATAATATTAGATAAGTCCCTCCCTTCTTTTACCACGGACGCCGTGCTGCTTGCCGATTTTGCACGGGTAAAGCGCACGGACTTTGTGGCAGACTTCGGCACGGGCACGGGTATCTTGCCGCTGCTCATGCATGGCAGATACGGAATGCGTGCCATAGGTTTTGAATTGCAAAGCGAGCTTTGTAATATGGCACAGCACAGTATTGAATTAAACGGACTTTCGGATTTTCTCTCTGCCGAAAACGCAGACTACACATCGGCATACAAAAAATACAACGGAGCTTTTTCCGCAGTGGTATGCAACCCACCGTATTTTGACGAAAAATCGGGCTTTTCTGCTCCCGATAGCGCAAGAGCTCTATCACGCACACAACTCTCTTGCAGTTTGGACGACACGCTGTGCGCCGCAAACAAAGTGCTCAAAAGCGGCGGTGATATATTCATATGCTATCCTGCCGTGCGCTTGCCCGAAATTCTCAGTTCCATGTGCATGAATAAACTCGAACCCAAAGTCTTGCGCTTTGTTCGCACACAAAAAGAAAAATCCCCGTATCTCGTCCTCGTAAAGGGGCGAAAAGATGCAGGGAAATCTCTCTCATATGAGCCCGACCTCGTCCTCATGAATCCCGACGGCTCAGAAACAGACGAGCTGAGGCGGATTTATCACCGTGACTGATTTAGCCCACCGTCCCGGGTCGCATGGACGCTTTCAACACATACAGATAGTTATCCACATCCAACACCTTGTGCAATTCATGTTCGTGGGCATAGGCATATTCTGCAAGCGACTCAAAAATGGAGTTCACTTCTTCCGTATCACCGCATGATTTAGCCTTCAACATATTTATGACTTTTGTAGTCAACACTGCATGATGATGCAAGTATAATCTGCTGCACGGACGAAAAGCTGCATACGGTTTTGAGTCAAACTCAGCAATGAGCTGCAATGTCGCATCTAAGTTTTTCAACATTTCATCGGTCACAGTTTCACTCTCACGCCGCATGTACTGTAAGTTTACGAGATTGGAAAGCGATGCCAAATATTCACGCACTGCCCTGCCCTCCGTGCCAAACTCAGCTTCAAAATACTCATTGGCTATGTCACCAAAATCTGATTTTTTATTCCAAAGCCCTTTTGCCATGGCATACATGGGCAGATTGCTCGGAAAAGCGGCACGCTGGACTTGACAACTCACAAGACCGTTTAGACCTATCCTGTCCAGATTGCACACGTCACGATGCAAAATTTTTGCACATTCAAAGTAGCCTGCATCACGCACATGGTCCCACATGAGATGGTAATCAAAATCAAAACTGTCACCCGCAAAATCTCCCTGCCAGCTTTTCAGAAATGCCAAATTTCCCTCAACGGAGCGCGGCAAAGTAAATTCATTTCTCTTATATTCAGGCTCAGACGGAACACTCTGCATGTCGGTATCCGTGAATGAAGCAGAGTATGTGCGGGTTATGGGGGCAAACATGAGTACGAATCTGTCTTGATTTTTTAACGACTTTTCCATGCCTCGCCACAGCAGGTCATAGTATATAAGAAAAACAATTTTTGTATTTATGCCGTGTGCCGTCAACTTTTCGTCCAACTCATTGAGCATCATTATGTAATAATCGGCGGGTCGCATCTTCACGCATTCATCACATTCGCACTGTGCATTTTTGCTGTCGGCAAGCCAAAAGTGTAAGTAGTCCGTTTCGGGATTTTCTTTGCAATATTTCAAAATGGCATCCGTTATAAGATTGCGTGCCACAGGGTTTGAGTAACAAAGATTTGTATTGAGCGGCACTTTCCCGAAAAGTTCACGCTTTCCACCCACTTTTGCAAGCAGCATTTTTTTATCATCCGTGAGAATTTCATCCGTTTCATACCAACCGCTGCCATCCAAACCAAGAGGTTCGCATGTCCAACCATGTCCCACTGAATGCAGCATAAGCCCACGCTTTTTTATGTCCTTTCTGAGCCTGCGTTCAATCGCCTGCACTGCGGAGCGACTGAGCTTTTCGCCTTGCATATTGGGATTTTTCTCATGTTCCGACCACGAATTAAAAAAAGTATGCGGCACTTTGAATTGTATGTAATATCCGTTCATCCCCACTTTCGGAAGCCAGTTTATTATGGCTTTCACATGCTCATATGACACCGCCCCCTCTATGCATACTGTCCTGTGTCTGTAAGAGGCTTTTTCGGACACTTTTGTGTTGAGGCACTTCGGCACTATATCCTTGCAGGGTATGTACTCTCCGCTATCGTCGCCCTCTGTGCCGTAGCGATAAAATCTGCACCCCAGTTCATACAGAAATCTATATGCTGCAATCAACATAGAACGTGCATTACTGCCCGTGATGACGCCCTCGCCGCCTTTCACATCAATCAAAATTGCGTCATCGTCGTCTGCTGCCATGCCCAAGCACTCACCGAGCCATATAACACCTTTTTCGTCCTCCGAATATGTGTCATACTGTCTGCAACCGATAATAACACTGTTGTCCATCTCGTGCAGATAGCGTTCAAGTTCTGAAAATGCAAACTCTATGGGCATTGCATTGCCTATAACCGCAAAAACCAATTCTTTCATTGCACACTCCTAAAATAATACTCTCTTTTCATTATACACCATACCGACTGCAATTGCAAAATAATATATTAGACAAAACCGTATCCACGTGCTATAATCATAAAAAATGCCAATGTGGCTCAGCTGGTAGAGCAGTGCATTCGTAATGCTCAGGTCCGGGGTTCGAATCCCCGCATTGGCTCCAAACAAAAAAGCAGGTCTTGTGCCTGCTTTTTTGTTTGGCAAAACAGAATAGATGATTT
>JAFSHG010000078.1 GCA_017440405.1 Clostridia bacterium | reverse complement strand
TCCTTTGGCACAGCTCCTTCGGGAACGTGCACGTGTATATCGTGTGTCTTGAAAAAGTCACTGTTCACGCCGTATGCATGTGCATTTGCACGTACATATGTGTAAGCTGCATGTGCGCTCTCCTGCATCACATCGCCCAGTTTTCCCGTAAGCTCTAACTTGCCGCTGCCCTCCGGTATGGTAAGCACTTCCACCGTGAGGGTTTCGCCGCCTACCGACGTCCATGCCAGTCCGTTTACCACGCCCACGAGTGCTTCACCCGTTGACTTTTCAAAACTGTACTTGGGTGCGCCCAAATACTTCACTATTCGGTTTTGAGTCATGGAAAGAGCTTTTTTGCCCTCGGACAACTCGCAAGCTGCATTCCTGCATACAGCGGCAATGGTACGCTCCAAATTACGCACGCCCGATTCTCGGGTGTAATGCCTCACTATGTTTACTATTGAATCCTCACTGAAAGTAAGCTCACGAGGTTTTATTCCGTGCTTTTGGAACTGCTTCGGTATGAGATGCTTTTCGGCAATCTGTACCTTTTCATATTCTAAATATCCGGGTACTTCTATGACTTCCATGCGGTCCAGAAGCGGTCTGGGTATAGTGTCCGTGGAGTTTGCGGTGGTTATGAACATTACTTGTGACAAATCATACGGTATTTCCAGGTAGTGGTCACGGAATGTACTGTTCTGTGCGCTGTCTAAAACTTCCAGCATTGCAGCGGCGGGGTCGCCGTGTACATTCTTATTCAGTTTATCTATTTCGTCAAAGAGTATCACCGGGTTTACCGTCTTTGCCTGACGCATGGCAGTGATTATTCTGCCGGGCATTGCACCTATGTATGTGCGCCTGTGTCCCCTTATTTCCGCCTCGTCGTCTATGCCGCCCAGACTCATTCGGACAAAGTTCCTGCCCACGGCCTCTGCTATACATGAAGATATAGAAGTTTTACCAACACCGGGAGGTCCTACAAGACATATTATTTGTCCACTCAGATTTCCCGTGCGTGCGCCCACTGCAATGTATTCTATGATACGTTTTTTCACCTTATCCAAACCGTAATGGTCTCGGTCCAAAATCTCCTTTGCACGGACGGTATCGGGGGTATCTTCTGACTTTTCACTCCACGGCAAGTCCAAAATACACTCAATAAGTCCTCGTGTGGTGGGAGCTTCATGTGAACCCATGGGCAGACTTTCCAATCTGCGCAATTCTTTTTCCAAGCGTTCACGGGCAAAATCGGGCAAGTTCTTATTTTTTGCTCTCTCACGCAGAGCTATGAGTTCTGCATCCGAGTCATCGCCCAATTCTTTTTTTATGGCAACAATTTTCTCACGCAGGTAGTATTCTTTCTGGTTCTTGTCTATCTGTTCACGGGTGCGCTGCTCCACGCTCTGTTCCAACTCACAGAATTTTCTTTCATCAATAATCAACTTGCAAACAGCGTCATACCTCGCATTTAAGTCGATGCACTCCAGTATCGCCTGTTTCGTCTCATAGGTGCGTGTGAAAAAACATGCCAGGGCATCGGGATAGCGTGTACAGTCCTCATATGCTGTTTCACGAATCCTGTCCGCCATACTGCGCTCTACCTGCTTCACACTAAGTAGGGCATTTACCTGCATCATGAGTATGTTTTTCAACGACTGTTGCTGTTCCTCACAGGGGAGGTCATCTTCGTGACGTATGATGTCTGCCGAAAAGTAGCCGTTGTTATCCAAAAAGTCTATGACGCTTGCACGGGCAACGGCCTTTGCTATTATGAGCCTTATGCCGTTGTCTGTATTTTTCATGTTTGTTATTTCGCAATAAGCACCCACCGAGTACATGCTGTCACGGTTTACCATGGTGCGTGATGCGTCCTTTTGGCACAGAAGGAGTATGCCGCTGCCCGATTCCATAGCGGTGTCAACAGCTCGGAGGCTCACCTCTCTGCCTACTTCAAATCTTATGCTTTCGCCCGGGAGTGCCACAATGCCTCTCATAGGTACCACGGGTATTGAGTTTAATCTTTTTTCCAAATCATTATCCTCTTTTCGTATAGTATAAATTGATTATACACATGAAGCCCCATGATTTCAACATGTGAAAGAGAGTTAAATTCGGCAAAATATGTTCTTGTATCCTTTATGCCGACAAAACACCTGCCACACGGATACAAAACCCAAAAAGCAAAAACCGCTGAACCGCAAAAACATGAGGACAGGCGGAGAGGGCATATACTGTTTTGAGAAAATAAAAGAAAAAAAGGTAAAGTCGGGAGGATATTATGATTCCATTTGTAGATTTCATACGGGAAATACTGTTGCTTGCAGGTTACATGAGTACGGGAAACTCTTTCCCCGAACCGCTGTCAAAGGAAGAAGAAGCCGAACTGATAACTCTGTATTGTGAGCATAATGATGACGCTGCAAGGGTAAAACTCATCGAACATAATCTGCGATTGGTTTCTCATATAACAAAGAAATATCTGAAAACCGGTGTTGAACAAGATGAGCTTATATCCATAGGCGCACTGGGTCTTGTGAAAGCTGTGGGAACATACAAGTCTCAAAAGGGTACTCTCACCACATACGCTTCGTGTTGCATAGAAAACGAAATACGCATGTTTCTTCGTACAGAACGCAAGCATACAAATGCAGAAGTGTCATTGGAAGAACCCGTGGGGCGTGATTCGGACGGAAATGAAGTTACCATAGGCGACAGGATAGGCACGGACGATGAGGATGTGCAGGACTGTGCATTCAGGCATATTTTCCGTGAAAGACTTGAAAATGCGATAAATACGGTTCTGGACGACAGAGAAAAGACCGTCATAGAACTGCGATACAGCCTCTGGGGAGATAAGCCGCTTGCACAGCGTGAGGTGGCGGAAAAACTCGGCGTTTCACGTTCATACGTGTCACGGCTTGAAAAAAAGGCATTGAAAAAACTGGAAAAAGTTATCTCCGAAAAATAAAACGGTGAAGATAAAAGGTGGGAGCTCAATACAAAGAGTATTCCCACCTGTATCTGTAAGGAAAAGTTAAGCTTTCATTGCTTTTAGATGCTGCTCGTATACTTCTTTCTTCAAAACACCAACATACGGCATGTTTCTGTACTGTTCCGCAAAGTCCAGTCCGTATCCCACTACGAAGTAGTCGTCAATCTCAAAACCACAGTAATCGGCTTCTATATCGGACTCGCGTCTTGCACGCTTGCTCAGAAGAGTCATTATTTTAAGTGATGCAGGTTCACGCTTTTGAAGCTCTATTTTCAGATTTGAAAGAGTGACTCCCGAATCTATGATGTCTTCAATGAGAACTACATGCCTTCCTTTTATGTCGTTGTCAAGCTCTTTTTTTATTATTACCATGCCCGTAGTTTCTGTCCCGTTTCCGTAACTGGATGCCTGCATGAAATCCATCTGCATTTTGCATGTTATCTGTTTGCATAAGTCGGAATAGAATATGGCAGAACCTTTTAAGATACATACCATTATGGGATTTTTATCTGAATATTCAGTATTTATTATTTGAGCTAATTCGGCTACCTTTTTCTCTATTTCTTCCTGCGATAAAAGGGTGCTGTCAATGTCATTGTAAATGTTACTCATCTTGCTCCTCCGACTTAAATGTTATTTTTATCATGGCGGTTGTACTCTCCGACACCATAACCTGTTTAGATACTGCCATGCCCACAATGCATAAAACATTGCTGCCGCTGCATATCAGGGGTAAGTTTCGCTTATGCCGTTCCACTTTTTTATCAATAAAAAAATCTTTTAGCTTTTTTCTTCCCGTGCTTCCCACAGGATGCAGCATGTCGCCGCTTTTTCTGCTCCGTATCACTGAATCGGGCGGAACTTTATCAGCGTCCATGTATGCTGTGAACTTATCCGAAACGAATTTATTGCCGTGGATTTTCTCCACTTTCATAACACCGTACGGCGTTTTTATAAGTCCCGGGGAAAATGGCATACAGTATTCGTCAACAGTCGTTATTTTAGCATATTTTTCCCTGCTTGAAAAGCATATTTTTTCATAAGAATTAAAAGCGACTATGTGTGGCAGGAAGATAACGGCGCCCGTGCGACCAAACAGGAGATGCTCCACCAACTCCACATGACGAAGTTCGATGTCGGCATATGCTCCCGCCCTCTGCATAGCGATACGCAAGGCACGTCTGCGAATGGGCTCGGGCAGACTTGCAATGTTCTCACGCAAAAAACCGTCGTCTTTTTTTGCCGCTTCAAGCTCACGCATGGCAATATCACACATATAGTCCTCGTCTTTGCGTACAATATTTGCCATGCTGCACAGAGACTCTGTGAAAGAGGGATTGATTTTTTCTGTTATCTGAGGGATTACGGAAAGACGCAACTTGTTTCTCGTGCCGTCCTCCAAGAAGTTTGTGGCGTCGGTGCAGTAGGAAAGCCCTGCCGTGTAAGCGTACGCTTCAATCTCATTGCGCCTCACATCCAAAAGCGGACGGATTATATTTCCACGCATGTATCTCATTCCGCACAGTCCTGCTGTTCCGCTGCCACGGGTGATGTGCAACATGATGCTCTCTGCCTGGTCGTCCATGTGGTGCGCCACTGCTATTTTATCAAATCCGAGATTTTCCAAAAACTCATAGCGAAGTATTCTTCCTGCCTGTTCGGGTGTGTAACCTTTTTCTTTGGCAAAACCGTACACATCGGCTCTGCCGAAGTAGCATTCTACTCCCAATGTGCCACAAAATTGCAGTACAAACTGCTCGTCCTCGTCAGATGCCACGGGGCGCATACAGTGATTGAAATGTGCCGCATAGAGTGTGAAGCCGAGTTTTTGGCGCAAAGAATGGAGGCAGTGCAAAAGCACCACCGAATCGGCACCTCCGCTTATTGCACAAAGCACTCGGTCGTCGGGCATTATAAGTCCGTTTTCTTTTATTGTCTGTTCCACCCTGTCCAACATGCCGTTATTATAACGCAAAACTAATTGTAATGCAACACAACAGACGCTTAAGACACCGTGGCAATAAAGAAAAGACGCCGCACAGCTATGTTATACGACGTCTTGGCAAGTCGGTTTTGAGGCAAAAAATCATGAATCCTGTTTTTTACCAAGCTCTCGCTCTATTTCGGCAAGCTTTTCCGCCTGTTCCTTGCTCAGCATGGGCAAAATAGTTTCCTTGAAACTCATAAAGTCATCGTTGCTCACTCCCGAATTTAACAGCTCATCTAAAAGTTCGCTCTCACTCTTTGTACTGCATTCGTCCATTTTGCGCTGCACATCTTCTTCGCTCATTTTGCACATAAAATCACCTCCTTTATACTTTACATTTGTTGATAAATTCTTATGTTCGAGACGGTGCAAATATGACATGATTTTTGTTTTCAACACAAAGAAAAAGGGCAGAAGCCCTAAAAGCCGCTGCCCTGAATTGTTATAATGTTTCGGTTCAAAACTCGCTTATTATACCTGCCGCAAACTTTAATATTGCAACAGCATCGCCTGTATTTACCGTGCCGTCACCCGTGGTGTCTGCTGCCTGCGCCTGTTCTTCATCAAGTTCTGCAAGTCCTGCTGCATATTTGAGAATCATAACAGCATCGCCCGTATTCACATTACCGTCGCCTGTTACATCACCTATCAGTATGTCCGAGCCGGGGACTTTTGCCTCCTCGCACAGCGATCCTGCCATAGCATATCTGCCGTCCTCACGAACACCGGATTCGGGATCTACCTCGCCGCCGTTGATTGTTATAACAGCATAAGGAGCAAATCTGTAGCCTTCATCCGGCACAATGCGGAATACTATCTGATACCTTACGCCTGCCTCGAATACGTCGGTCAGCTTGAGCTGCTCGTTTGTATCATTGTTGAACCAGAATACCTCTGCTACGGTGTAGTGAGCGTCGGCAGGTAATGTGTAGGTAATGTGTGTTTCGGGAGTTTCGCCTGCTACGGGCGTAGTATCTACGTCGCTTATGCTTATGCTTTCGATAAGCTCGTATGCGCTTGCATCATAGCAGGGAACAGCCTTTGTCCATAGTGCGATTTCATCGGGCTCTACGAGTGTTGCGTCCCAGTTTACATTGTCTGCAGAGCCGTTTATCGTAATGTCAATATCATCTGTGAAAGCATTACCCGGACCTGCAGATATCCACATACACATACTGTAGCTGAAGCCGCTCTTGAATTCTTCATCGTTATCAACCCATGATCCCGTAGTATCGTTATACCAGCCTACTTCATCAAGCTCTCCGTAGTAGGTTTCAATCTCCGGCTCATCAAAATCACTCGGCTTGTTGCCTGCTGTAACGTCGTTGAGCGGTACGTTTACAACCGAAAGCACAGATACGGGTGTGGGCTCCGGCTCTATGTAAGGATCTTCCGCTTTGTTCGGTACTGTCCATACGTTGAATATGGTGGTATTATAGGGATCTGCTCCCGTTTCCGCGGTATCATAGGTAATCGCACCGTCATTCAGGCTGACTGCAACGCTTTCGCCGAATCTGTAGCCCGAGAAGGATTTCAGCTCAAAGCCTATTGAATAATAAGTCTCTGATCCGAACTCAGCAGTGTTGTCCAGATAAACGCCGTGGGTATCGTCATACCAATATACTGCCGTAACCGCATACTGTGCATCTGTTGGAACAGTGGGCGTTGTCATATAATCTTCGACACTTTCACCGACATAAGGCGGAAACTCTATGCCGGAAAGACTTACCGAAGTAATAAGCTCCTCGTTCTGTTCAACAGCCTTTACGGGAGCTGTCCACATGCGGAACTGGGTGTGGTCGGGCATTACAAGCGTCATTAACGAATCATATTCAATGTCGCCGAAGTTCAGCGACATTGTCCAGTCCGTGTCAAACTCATAACCCGGATCGGCATAGAGAAGTCCGCCGAACGCATAGTTTACTCCGGCTACGAAAACGTCGTCGTCGTCCATAGTAAAGTTTTCATCCACATTGATCCATACGAGGGAGTCGGCGGAAAAATGTGCATCTTCGGAAATGGATACGCTGCGGTGATCGCCTGCCTTTTCGCCTGCTACGGGTGGATAGTCGATGTCCCATATGTCGATTGAATATATGAGACTGTTTTCAGCAGGAGTCAGCACCTGTGCAAGTGCTGCGGGTGCAAGGCTTACAAGCATTATAACTGCAAGCATAACAGATAAAACTCTTTTCATTGTAGCTTTTCTCCTTTATTATTTTGTTTTTATATTAACACACAAGTAATAATATGTCAAGAACCTTCAACTTGTTCTTGGACTTTTTGAACAATATACAATCAGCCGCATTTGTTGATACGCCCGTATGCATTGAGCAGCATGGTTGTTTGACTACTGCATGGTGTCGCCACGGTAGCTTGTAGGGTTGCCGCTCTCTTTTTTATACATGGAATATGCGGACAACTTAAAAATTGTGTAAACTCCCCCCTCCCCACGCAGTTGAGGGGTTTGTTTGTACTATATTGCTTTGTTCTATTAAGTTGTTTTTTGCTTTCACAGTTGTTTGTTGTAGTATTTGTAGAGGTTATATCCGATAGAAACAAGAAAAATCTCAAGTTGCACCGATTTTATTCCTCTTCGCACTATTCTCTTGTACCATCGGTCATTCAGGAGCATATTCGGTATTTGTTTCTATGTGCATTGCAAGAG
>JAFSHG010000077.1 GCA_017440405.1 Clostridia bacterium | reverse complement strand
GTAAAGGCAAAGGTAGGAGACAGACCGGGTGTTACACAGGGAAAGCAATGGGTAAAAATCTCACAGTATTTTGAAATAATGGATACTCCCGGTATGCTTTGGCCCAAGTTTGAGGACCAGACCGTGGCAAAAAGAATAGCATACATAGGTTCTGTGAATGACGAAATTTTAGACACGGAGGACATCGCTACGGAGCTTTTGTATGAACTCGTATCCCGTGCCCCTGAAAAGGTTGCGGAAAGATATTCTAAGCTGACCCCCGACACACCCAAAGAGGACATGCTCACCGCAGTATGTGAAAGCCGAGGGTTCATACTCCCCGGCGCAGTTCCGAACACGGAAAGAGCGGCAAGAGTGGTGCTGGACGAGTTTCGGGGCGGCAAGATTGCACGCATAACATTTGAAGCACCGCAGACGAGTATGTAAACGGGGTGTTGTATGGAAAAAAAGATAAAAATAACAGAACAGGAAAGACTTTTTAATATCACCGAGTATGAGCGCAAGTTCTGGGAACGGGGAATATTCCCCGCAGGCATGGACGAGGTGGGGCGTGGTCCGCTTGCAGGCCCTGTCACCGTGGCGTGCGTGATAATGCCGCCCGAACCGCTCATAGAAGGGGTGAACGATTCCAAAAAACTTTCGGAGAAAAAGCGTGAAAAACTGTCGCCTTTGATTCGTGAAACAGCACTTGCATACAGCATAGAATTTGCTCCGCCTGAGCTTATTGACGAGATAAACATTGCAGAGGCAACAAAACTGATGTTCAAGCGGGCGTTTGAAAACATAGGTGTGGACTGCACTCATGTTTTGGTGGACTACGTGAGCGGACTCGCCATACAGGCAGAGCAGATACCGCTGGTTCACGGCGACGCACTGAGTTACAGCATAGGCGCAGCATCCATTATTGCAAAGGTGGAACGTGATGCGTACATGCAAAAAATGCACGAACTCTACCCCATGTATAACTTTGCAAGCAACAAGGGCTACGGCACCGCAGAACACATAAAAGCGCTCAAAGAATACGGCCCGTGTCCCATACACAGGCGCAGCTTCATAGGCAAAATACTGGGGCAAAAGCAATGAATACCGTGAAAAAAGGTGCGTACGGTGAGGCTTTGGCGGCAGAATATCTAAAAGCCCTCGGCTACAACATTATAAAGCGCAATTACAGATACCGCAAAAGCGAAATAGATATCATAGCGTGGGAGAGTGAAACTCTCGTCTTTCTGGAAGTGAAATCCAGAAGCAGCGAAAAATACGGTTGCGGTGCTGAGGCGGTGAACGCTCGAAAACAAAAGATGCTTGTTTCAGGTGCATACGGCTTTTGCAGCGAAAACTCACTGTTTGAATGTAAAATGCGATTTGATGTTCTGGAAGTTGACCTGACTTTGAACAAGGTGGTGCGCCATATAGAAAACGCCTTTTTTGCAGAATAACCCCCCCTGCATGTCCTTCCCGTCATTATCTTTATGTGCAGTACGGCATTTTTGCTGTTTTTTCACCACTCCTTGCAGGTTTTGCTCACTTGAAATGCCCACATAAACATGGTACAATATCCCCATTATAATGGGAGGAGTATGTAAAGATGCAGTACGAAAAATTCGCATCGGTTTACGACAGGCTTATGCGCGATGTGAATTATGAAAAATGGGGCTTATACCTTGCAGAACTCATCCGCAACCGCACAGACGGTTTGCGCATTTGTGAATGTGCGTGCGGCACGGGTTCGGTTACGGTTGAACTGAAAAAATGCGGTTTTGACATTACGGGCACAGATATTTCCCGGGAAATGCTTGAAGTCGCATCGGAAAAGGCAAGGCAATCGGGTATGAAGATACCTTTTGTATGTATGGATATGCAAAACCTCACGCTTCACAGACCCCACGATGTCATACTGTCTGCATGTGACGGCGTGAATTACCTCTCTTCCGTGAAAGATATGCAGAGATTTTTTTCGTGCGCATACTCCAATTTAAAATTGGGCGGCTTGCTCATGTTTGACATTTCCACGGAGTATAAGCTTGCAAACGTCTTGGGCTGCAATACCTTTGCAGAAGATGAAGACGACTGTGCATACATATGGAAAAACATGTATGACGAGAAATCCCGACTCATAGAGATGAATCTCACTTTCTTTGTGCGAAACAAATACGGCTATGAGCGATTCACGGAGAGACATGTGCAGCGAGCGCACAACATATGCGAAATTAAAGACGCATTGCAAAGCTCAGGCTTTTCAAAAATAGAATTATATGACGCATTTACACATAATGCACCCACGGATGACAGCGAAAGAATACAGTTTGTTGCCGTCAGGGAATAGGAGGAGGAATAAGAGTGAAAGACCAACTGATAAAAGGTATGCTTTTCCAAAACACAGTTAATGTATGCGCAATTTCAGGTGCGGATATGTTATCCTGCGCCCGTGATACTCACGAATTATCGAGAGTATGCACGGCAGCCTTGGGCAGAACCATTATGCAGGTTGCCATGATGAGCTTAGGACTCAAAAATGAAAAGGACAGGTTATCATGCGTGCTGAAAGGCGGCGGAGAAGCGGGAAACATAGTCTGCACTGCCCGCCCCGGCGGATATGTAAAGGGATATTTGGACAACCCAAAGACGGAAATTGCATTGTATGCAGATAAATTGGATGTGGCAATGGCGGTAGGCTGGTTTGGTGAAATGACCGTCATTCGTGACCTTTCCATGAAAGAGCCGTATATAGGAAAAACCAAAATTGTTTCGGGCGAGATAGCGGAAGATTTTGCAAACTACTACATGCAGAGCGAACAACAACCCACGCTCATTTACTTGGGGGAACGCATAGACACGGAAACGGGAGAAGTTCTCTCAGCAGGTGGACTCATGATTGCACCGCTGCCAAACTGTCCCACCGATATAATAGAAAAACTGGAAGCACTTGCACCTGCAACTTCATCGCTGCCCGATTTACTTAAAGAAAAAGAACTCTCGGAAATTCTCCCCAACTTCTTTGCAGGATGTGACTTTGTGCAAACCGACTGCATAACTCCGCACTATGCTTGCGACTGTTCAAAGGAAAGACTCTGTGAAGTTTTGAGCACACTGGGGGTAAAAGAACTGCGTTCCATGGCAGACGAGGATCACGGCGCACATATGCACTGTCATTTTTGCAACAAGGAGTACGACTTTTCAGAGCAGGAGCTGAGAGATATAATCTGTGTTTTGGAGGACTCACACTAAATGACTCAAACACCCAAACCGCTGCAATTCCCCACGGAAAAAACGGGATTCATGAGCCTTGCGGAATATAAATTGAACCACGGTGAGTACCCCGATGCAGTTAAATTTGCATACGCTGCCATGAAAAACGGTGAACAGAGCGAAAAATGCACCGTCATCATTGCTCGCGCGCTTCTGCTTTCGGGCAATCCCGACGAGGCGTTGCGTTTTATATTTGCAGAGTATCCCGACACAGAAAACCGTCCGCAAAAGATTCTTGAAATAATGCGTGATGCTTTCCGTGACAGTTATGAGCACACACAGGAACGGCGTGTTATGCTCGAACTGCACGATATGGGCGCAAAACCGCAAGAACTCGATATCCCCGAAGATTTGGATTACGCTTTAAGCGAATACGATGTGATTCTGAACGACACCCTTTTTTACGGTGTTGACTCCTCAGCAGCAGATGCGGACTGGATCACCGTTCGTCCCGTTACGGGCATGAGTGTGGCATTAAGCTCTGTGCGCCTTTTTCATGACGGCTTAACCTCGGCCCTTCGCAGACGTATGCGCCATGCTATCCAAAGTGCTGTATCGGAGGAAATATCCATTCCGACCGGTTTTGTTTTGCAAAGTGCAGGTAATTTTATGTCTGCATCCGTGTTTGACGATGACAGCGACGGAGCATTGTACTTTTTAGAGACAATCACGGGCGACACACCCATACACTCTGTGTCAAATATGTGCTCTGTTGCACTCATAGCATACCTCAGCACAAAGGACGAAAAACTGCTTGAAACCATTGATTCAGTGCCTTTGCCCGCACCGCACGAGCTTTCATGCGTTGCGCACATAAACCTTTTTCTTGAAAGAAACGAAGCGGCGTATAAGCTTTTCAAGCAGGAATTAAAAGTATCGCCGTATGCTGTGGGGTTAAACAGAAAAGCCGCTTTTGCGGGATACACATTGGGGAAGTACGGAGAATGCTATGAGTGCTACGATAAAATGGCTAAACTTCTGCCGTGGGATAAGGCGGTGGAATACTATAAGCAACATTGCCTCATTCGTTCAAGCAAGAACCCAAACAGCATAAACCCCGACCCAAAGGATTTTCATATGCCGTTTGACTGCCATAACAGAATATCTGCTGCCGTGTATTACACGGATAAGATGCAAGCAATCTTAGACAATGCGGCAGATAACCCCGATGCCGATTTGAGTTTGGACGATGAGGATATGCTTTCCACATTCATCCCCATGCTGAAAAACTCCATGCAATGCGATGTCATAAAACTGTTTGCCGAAAAGAAAAGCGATCGTGCTTCACATCTCATACGCCGTCTGTTGTTGGACAAGGTTACAGACCGCTCTGCAAAGGATCTGGCATTGCGCACACTCATGCATCACGGCGCACAAAAACGTATTGCGTGTTGTTGCGAGGGAAGCTTCATTGAAGCATATCCGCTCATGCATACCGATTTTGAAACCTATCCCGAAATGTACGAAGCATATAAAAAGTGCTACAACACCGCAAAGCGAAGTTATAATATGATGTGCGCACTTGCGCTTAATTCATACTATGAATACTATATGCGTGTATGTTCGGGTTTTGCAGCACTCGATGCAGAAGACGCAGAGGCTCTGGCTGCTAAAATGCTCATAATGGCTGCCCTCAGGTGCGGATGCGATAACCCCGAAACCGTCTTGAACACCTACTACCCCGATGTAAACGATGATGACCTTATGGATATAACAGAATATCTGGACATATGTGAAAGAGGCTACATAGATGATATTTATTGCAACATGTAAAATGGGACTGGAATCCGTGGTGGCAAGAGAACTGTCACTTCTGGGTATAGAGAACATAAAAAAAGAGGATGCACGAGTAATCTTTGAGGGCGACTTCTACACCATGGCGCAAGCCTGCCTTTGGCTCCGATGTGCAGAACGGCTGCTTTTGCAGGTTGCCACATTCCACGCAGAGAGTTTTGAGGAACTTTTTGAAAATGTGCGCAGACTTCCGCTTTCACAATACTTCAAGCGTGACACTTTCATACATGTAACGGGTAAAAGTGCAAAAAGTACACTGTTTTCCGTGTCCGACTGTCAGCGCATTGTAAAAAAAGCCATTGTGGACAATCTGAAAGAGGCTTATAACACTCAGACGTTGCCCGAAACAGGCGAGCGAATAATAATTGAAGTGGGCATATTACATGACGAAGTTACTCTCGCTCTGGATGCGTGTGGCGCAGGTCTTTCCCGACGCGGATACCGCATACGGAACTATGACGCACCCATAGCGGAAAGTTTGGGGGCAGGGGTGCTCATTCTTTCGCACTTTAAGCCCGATATGCCGCTGTGCGACCCCATGTGCGGAAGCGGAACCATGCCCATTGAAGCGGCGATGATGGCACAGAACATGGCGGTGGGCTTGCAGAGGAGTTTTGCCGCCGAAACATGGCATTTTATACCGCACGACTGTTTTGAACTCATGCGTACACAGGCAAGGGATGTGCGAAAAAACGAAAAGCTTCTCATATTCGGCAGCGATATAGACGAGCGTGCAATATCACTTTCCAAACAACACGCAAAAAACGCAGGCGTGATGCTGAACTGGCAGGTCATGCCCATACAAAAACTCGACATGTCAGAATATCAAAAGGGTATTTTAGTATGCAATCCACCGTATGGCGAGAGAATGTTGGAGAAAAAGGATGCGGAAAAACTGTATCGGGATATGCGAAAGGTTTTTGATAAACTTCCGCAGGGTTGGTCTAAAAATGTGATAACATCACACCCCGACTTTGAGCGCATATACGGCAAACGTGCGGATAAAAGACGCAACCTCTCGAACGGCGGTAAAAAATGCACTCTTTATACTTACATGTTTGAGCGATAAAAAAAGGCGGGAAAAAAACCGTCTTTTTCTATAACCACCGTCATATATTCTTTACTGCTTGTCATCTCTATTTTCCTTTGCGGTGTTAATGGAGGAAATGAGCATAACACGAATACTTGTGCAAGCAGAATCCAAAAGTTTATATTCTCCCTCGGATATATAGCTTGTCTTGTAAAGCAATTCTAACCAATATCCGGTCTCATTTGCTTCTTTAAGAGCTATTTGGAGTTTTGCGATAAAGTCCGCTTTGCCATGAGCATATTGTGCTTCCCGTATGTTCGCACCGATAGAAGTGCCGCTTCTGCCGATTTGGTTAGATATGATGGTCTCCCTTTTTTCTTTGAGTGTTTTTACAAGATTAATGATGGATACTGCAAAATCCATAGATTGTGTTCTCAACTTGCTTTCGGACATAGTGACGCCTCCTGTTTAAGCATATTATACAATAAATACTTGCAATACGCGGCCTTTGGTGAAGTTTGGGCTTCACCCAAGTGAAGCAGCGGCGATACCGCTGTGAAGTATCGTGCTATCGCACGAAGTGAAGTTAAGTGTTCCGCTATCGTGCCAAAGGCACACTTCACGCACAAAGTGCGCTTCACTTGCGAAGCATACTTCACGTTCCGCGCAAGCGGAACACTTAGTTCGAAAAAAGTCACCAAACGGAGCAGGAACGGGGTAAAAGTAAGCAAAAGTAGTATATCGGCTCTGTTCGATAAAAGTGAAGTTTGGGCTTCACCCAAGGGAAGCAGCGGCGATACCGCTGTGAAGTATCGTGCTATCGCACGAAGTGAAGTTAAGTGTTCCGCTATCGTGCCAAAGGC
>JAFSHG010000076.1 GCA_017440405.1 Clostridia bacterium | reverse complement strand
CTGCGCCTGTTCTTCATCAAGTTCTGCAAGTCCTGCTGCATATTTGAGAATCATAACAGCATCGCCCGTATTCACATTACCGTCGCCTGTTACATCACCTATTTTTATCGTGGGTGTATCAGCCTCATACTGTGCTGTGATTGTGGTATCTGCTGTAATATTTGTGCCGTCTGCATCCCAGCCTGTAAAGGTGTATCCTTCATGTACAGGGGCTTCGGGGAGTGTAACATCGCTTCCGTGCTGTACCGTTGCGGTGGATATGGTTTCGCCCGTGATACTGTCAACGAATGTAACCGTATATATGCTTACGTCGAAAGTACCGTCTATACGCACATCGTTTGCAGGCATATTTTCTGGGATTGCGCTCCAACCCGAGAATGTGTAACCCTCTCGTGTAGGTTCTGCTATGGGCGTTATGGCTGCGCCATATGCGTACTCTACTTCCTCATACAGTTCACCGTCCACATAATAACTAAGCGTGTACACATTCACCGTGTACTGCGCCGTTACGGTCATATCCTCCGTTACGCTTGTGAAGTCCTTATCCCAGCCTGTGAAGGTATAGCCCTCTCGTGTGGGATTTTCGGGGGCTTCTGCATCTCCACCGTGTTCCACTTCCTGCGTTGCTATGACTGTTCCGTCATGGTCTATGAATGTTACCGTGTAAGTGTTGATTACAAATGTACCATATACGTCCACATCGTTTGCAGGCATGTTTCCCGGTATCTCACTCCAACCCGAGAATGTGTAACCCTCTCGTGTGGGCTCTGCAATGGGTGTTATCTCTGCGCCGTATGCATACTCTACTTCCTCATACAGTTCGCCGTCCACATAATAACTAAGCGTGTACACATTTACGGTATACTGTGCCGTTACCGTCATATCTTCTGTTACGCTTGTGAAGTCCTTATCCCAGCCTGTGAAGGTATAGCCCTCACGTGTGGGATTTTCGGGGGCTTGTGCGGCTTCGCCGTGTTCCACTACATCTGTTGCAAGCACTGCGCCGTCATGGTCTATGAATGTAACAGTATATGTGTTGATTGCATACTGAGCCGTTACGGTCATGTCTGCTGTTACGTTTGTGAAGTCATTGTCCCAGCCTGTAAAGGTGTAACCTGTGCGCATTGGGGGTTGGGGAGCTGTTGCTGCATCTCCGTGATTTACATAATCCATGCCGATAACAGAACCGTTCCAGTCCTTAAAAAGTACCGTGTATACATTTATGTCATACTGTGCCCAGACCGTCATGTCGCCCGTGACACATGAAAAGTCCTTATCCCAACCTGTGAATGTGTAGCCTAAAAGCTCGGTATTTTCGGGGGCCTGTGCCGCTGAACCGTGGGTAACTTCATCGGTTGCTATTATTTCGCCGTTGGGGTAGCAGAAGTTCACGGTGTATGAGTTTATTTCATACTGTGCCGTAACCGTCATATTCGATGTAACCTCTGAAAAATCATTATCCCAACCCACGAATGTATAACCCAGATGTGTATGGTTTGCGGGTTCTTCTGCTCCATAGCCGTGTTCCACTGTTTGTGTGGATATGATACTGCCGTCCCATTCCAAGAAGGTTACGGTGTAGAACATATCTTGACTTCTTACTCGTACATTATCCAACCACACGCAGTCATCACCGTCATCCACGGAAGAATCCTTGACATACTTCCACGTCACCGTGTATGTTCCTGCAGACGGGAATCTGCATCTGCCGACGGACCAGCCTATCTCGCCCGATAACTCACCTATCTGACTTCCGCTCACATATATGAGAAGTTTATCATAATCTCTTTCGGTGCTTGTTTTGTAATCAAAAAGAAGCGTATCACCCGCATTCATTGTGCAGGTCATGGTCAACACTCCCTCGGAACTCTGTCCATGGTTTGTGCTTCTTGCCGCAAAACGGCCGCCCACAACTTCCGTGTCCCATGAAGTGCTTTCAAATTCGAGATTGCCGCCGGTGACATTCAGTGCGCCGTTTATGTCATCGGGCAAAACAGTAACGGTTACAGAGTCGCTATAATTCTCGTCTGCCGATGAAACTGTAATTTCCGTTTGTCCCACGGAAACAGGTGTGACAACACCGTTTTGGTCTACGCTTGCTATGTAATCGTTCTTCGACGTGTATATGATGCTCTGATTGGTTGCATTTTTTGGCAACACATGTGCGTCAATTTTCCATGTGAAAACGCCCTTGTATAAAGTCATCTCATGATGCCCCACATAAATTCCCGAAACGGGCATTTCGCCCAAGCCCTCCACATGTGCAACTCTCTTAAAGACCGTAGGAGGATTACATGAATTATCCGTAACCGTGAGGGTTATGGTTGCCTTGCCCTTTTCGTGAACCGTCAGCATTCCGTCATCGGTTACGCTTATTACGTCGGGATTGTCGGAAGTCCAAACTCCGCTGTGACGGTTTGCCTTTACAGGGTATGTGGAGTAAGTGAGCGGATGCGTGTTCCCCGTGTACATTTCAAACTCGGCACCGTGTATGTACACATCCTCCACCGAAACATTATTAGGCGTAGCCACAACATCGGGATTGCCCTTATTTATGAATACTGCCGTTCCGTACGGGTCGGTATCACCGTGGTCAATCACTGCTGCATCAAACGCTTCACCTGCTGTGTATTGTCTGCTTGCAGACGGGTTTTGCGATACCAGATACTCGCAGAATGAATTCATCATTATGTTGTCATAGTAAAAAGTTACACTGTCATTAAAACCGCATACATATTCTGCTCCGCAGTTTAAAAGGGGTTGATACAGATTATTAGCTGCCATGCCGTAGCATATGCCTACATAAACCACCGTACCGGGCAGAGGGTCACAATACTTTTGTATGTAAGTGCCTCGCAAACATGCCATATCGCCCGAAAGTACGATATGTCCGTCTGCAGCATCCTGAATATCATATTCGCCGGGGGCGGGTATGCATATGTAGCCGCCGCCGTTGTAATCTGCACCGTGGCTGTCTATCATTACCACACCGTATTCATCAAAGTGTTTGAAACTCTCTATGCTTGCATCCTCGCCGTAGTATGCGTCCACCGCTGCAAAGTCTGCCGTTTCTTTCATCACATTTGCACGGTCACGATAGCTCGTGGTGAAGTTTGAGTCAAAACCGTAGTAAGGGGACCATACACCTATCTTGTTTGACTCGATGTAACTGAGAGATTTAACCGTTTCCGACAGCTTCTCATAGTCTGTCCCCGTACTCATGTCCTCATAATGCTCAAAATAGTTCTCTATGCCGGATTTCAGCACAAAGCTGAATGCTTTTTCATTTTCTCTCTTTATGGAAGAAATTTCCGAAGATGCAGTTTGTACGAGAAAATCGTAAACGGCGTCTGCTATTTCCTCTGCACTCATGCCACGAACAGCCAGTTCATTTTCATATGCTTCCAGTCTGTCCCAAATATTGTATGCACGTTGAAAGTCTTTTTCCGTGATTTCGTTGCGATATTTTATGGGGTGACTTGCACTTTTTCTGTTTCCCACCTGTGCATAATAATTCACGGTGGTGTTTTCACGGTTTGAAAGAGTTGCCGTTCCCGTGAATATGCCGTCGTTTGCTTTTTTATCTGCACCACGACCGTCATCGAGCATATATGTCACAAACTCGCCGTTCTCATCATACACGGCAACGTCCGTTTTGCGAAGATTTTGCTCCGACTCCACGCTTGCAGTAAATACGACCTGCTTGTCCTCTCCGTGTATTACGGAGAACGTGTCCGATTCAAAATTTCGGATTCGGGCGTTTGATACCCGTGTCTCTTGTGCGTTTACAGGCAGTGACCCAAGGGCGACTGTAAGTAAAAGTATCAAGGAAAGTACAAATGCCGATACTCGTTTCATTTTTCTGCCTCCTTATTTCATGAAAAGTTTACTCCTTATCCGTGCTCTTTTTTGTGCATCGAATACATTTACCATTTTACTCCGCATTTTATGTTAAGTCAACACAGGACACACCGATGTATTTTTCAGTGTGTCCTTTTTGTGGGGATGCATTATTATATTGATGTATGGATTATAACATGACGCATATAAGGTTATTACATCCCTCATTAACTATTCGCTGCACCGCCTCACGCAGCTTTACCCTCACATCATCGGGCAGACTGTTTATTTTTCCCATCATGCCGTTGCAGACCAAGTCATAGAGCGACTTTCCGAATATGTTGGTTTGCCAAATCATGTCGGGGCTGTTTCGTATGGTGTCCAAGAGGTATTCCACAAGCTCTGCCGATTGTTCCTCACTTCCCACGAGAGGCGCAATTTCAGAGTCCACATTCACCTTTATGAGATGAAGTCCGGAAGCGTTTGCACGGAGTTTCACACCATAACGTGCACCCTGTTTTACTATCTCGGGCTGTTCCAAAGTCATTTCGTTCATTGCAGGCGGTACAAGCCCGTATCCCGTGCGCTCCGCTTCCTCCAATGCACCGCTTAATCTGTCGTATGCCTCTTTTGCCACGGCAAAATCTCGCAGAGTGGATATGAGATGATAATCGTCTTCTATCTCAAAACCGCATTCATCGCTCAATACTTCATAGAAAAGTTTTTCATCGGGTTGAAGTGAGAGTGTGATATTTCCGCTTCCGCAATCTATCTCTTTTACAAATGCATCCGAAAATCTGTCCGCATGAAGCCCCGAACATAAAAGTGAATAGTCCCTCATGCGTGTAACACCGCAAAGTGCATTGCTTATGCAGTCACGAAGCTCGGTGCAGATTTTATGTTCTATCCCGAGTGCGCTCAGCCATGCGGGGACTTCAATGTTCACCGTGCGTATGGGAAATTCCATGAGCAGGCTTTCTATGAGTGTGCGGCAATCTTCCGCCGTCATATTCATGATATCCAACACCACGGTGGTTACACCGTATTTTTCTTCCAATCTGTCACGCAATGCAAGGGTGGAATCACTCCCCGGCGATGTGGTGTTGAGAACAATAAGAAAAGGTTTGTTTTGCTCCCGCATCACCTGTGCCACACGCTCCTCCGCACTTTCATATGCCTCACGCGGCAAGTCGCATATGCTGCCGTCGGTGGTTACAAGTACGCCTATGGTGGAATGTTCCGTCATCACCTTGTATGTCCCCAGTTCCGCCGCCTGCTCAAAGGGCATTTCTTCATCCGACCATGGCGTGTGTACCATGCGTAAGGCATCCCCTTCACTCTGCCCCAACGCTCCGTCTATCATGTAACCCACACAGTCTACCATGCGTATATTGGGCGAAAGTGCAGCATCGCTCATCGGAATTTTTACCGCCTCATTGGGTACAAAATGCGGCTGCGTGGTCATTACACTGCGACCCGAACCGCTTTGGGGCAACTCATCTGTTATGCGCCCCTTGTCATATTCGTCAGTGATGCTCGGCAAAACAAGCAGCTCCGTAAACCTGCGTATGAATGTTGATTTTCCCGTGCGCACAGCTCCCACCACGCCGATGTAAATATCGCCGCCCGTGCGCCTTGCTATATCTCTGTAAATATCGTTATCCGCCATAAATTCCCCTCCAAACAGCTTGTTTGTAAAAAAGTATGCGAAAATATCGGGGGTTATGACTTATGAGAAAGTTATTTTAATTATTGTTTGGATTCAACACCCGTTTTACGGGGAGTATTTTCAGAAAAAATTATTCTCGTATAAATTCTATAACATCTTCCACCTTGCAGTCTAAAGCATAGCAAAGTGCATCAAGCGTTTTGGTGCTTATCGCCTCACCCTTTTTTATCCGATGAAGCGTGTTTGCAGAAAAACCCTGTTTGAATATGAGCTGGTATTCTGTTATGCCTTTTTTGAACAGTGTCTCGTAAAAGGGCTTGTAACTAATCATTATTTATCACCTTTTTATATTTTTGCATAATTTCATACTTGACTATGCTCAAAAGGTTAAGTATAATTTGATATAAGAGACAATGCAGCACAGGCAATTATTGTAATTTTGCACAACACTCTTACAAAATAGTAATCGTGAGGGATATTATGCGGAAAAACTCGGAGAAAATTTTGCCGAAGCGCAAAGTTGCCATAGCTGCAAACTTAACAATCGGAATAGGTATTATCTTTCAGCTCTGCACCATTATTTGCGCAAAAATATTTGAGCAACGTGCGATTCAAATCATAATAGTGCAAGGCAGTATGATACTGGGCATGGCTGCTACATTTGTGGGCGTGGTTATGTTTCTGATGTGTTTTTCCCATGCCTCACAGCGAATATTTCTCTATGAAGACGGCTTGGTGGGATGGTATAAATCCTCTGCATTCTTTTTTTCTCCCTGCACCTGTAAATACTCGGAAATAGAAAAAGCGGAAAGTGAAAACGATGACATCATACTGTATAAAAAGAACGGCACGTCTTTCAGATTCACAAAAATGCAGGATGCGGAGAAGGCAGTACGTACAATCATGGAAAGAACAGTGTTGGCTAAATATAATGACGAATGATTTTGCTGTAAAAATATTATAAAATTTAATCCAAATGTTATAAAAAAGGAAAAATCCCCTTGACAAGATTTTTTGTGTATGGTATAAGATAAGTACACAGAATGCAAGGTAGGTTTATGTGTCTTGCAAAAAAACGGGTTGTTAAATCCTGTTTTCGGCTGCTGTGTTTTTGAGGTATAAAGAAAAGGAGAGTTGTTATATGATGCGCAGTGTGGTAAAACGATATATAAAGAGTAAAAAAGGATTTTCTTTGACGGAACTCATTATTATAGTGGCTGTAATCGGAATACTTGCGGCTGCCATTATACCTGCATTCTTAGGCGTGGACGACAGAGCGATATCCGAGGCGGACGAGAACACCGTGGCAGTTTTGAATACACAGCTTCAGTCGGCGGATGCGCTGAAAAAGGACCTCAGCACATTAGAGAAAGTACGCACGCATCTGCACAAGGCAGGTTACAGCGATGCAGCACTTCGCCCGGAATATGTGGGCGACACTGAGGATGAAAAATATTGCTTCGTGTGGGATAAGAGCTTGAATGCCATTCTGATGATTGATTTGCGAAACGATGACATAATATACCCCGAGGAATACAGATATAAAAACGGTGCAGAAGATAATGTAGTAAATGACGGCGACTGGTATTTTGTGGAAAAAGACCCCACCCCCGAGGACGATTGCCGTTACCCGAGTGTTTTGCATGTGGCTCGTGATTATTACGATGCACTTTTGAGCAGCGAAACTTTCACGGAAGCAGATCCCACCAAAGATTCGGTGTATGCCGTAACTTTGAAGGTAAGCTTCATGTATGACGGCGTGAACTTTGAGCGTGAACCCGTGGTGGCATGGGCGCAGCACATGAAAGACGGAGAATATGAGGGCGGCGTACACGGCTCTAAACTGGGCCCGATAAATATCTCAAAGAAATTGGTATTCGCTCAGCACAAGGATGCGGAAGATGCAAAGGCGTTGCTCATAAAGGCAACTAATTTGGCAGGAGACGAAAGCACCGTGGAGGGGCTGTATCTGAATGACCCGCAGCGTGTGAACCCTGCCGTGATTCCGGAGGAGGAAGCATCTTTGCCCACGGGCATGAGCATCATAGGTGAAGTGTTCATATTCGATAATGCAGACGGTTTTGTGTCCACGGGCGAAGTTGTTCCCGCATACCTTACTATCGGAGGTTAAGATATAGAAAATGGCATGGGACCCGTACAAGAAAAAATTTAAGTCCAGGAAGTACAGGTTTGCTCCCGAGGATAATTTCAAGCTGGATAAAATAAGAGGTCTTGACGACCGAGACGGCAAGGAAGAAAAACAGCGTCAGATGCTCAACGTCTGGACGGTGATGATAGTTTCTGTGGCACTGCTTGTTCTGGCACTCATTATTCCGAAAATAGCGGAGACTGTCATTGTAAGGCGTCACACGGATGCTCTCGTGGACTTACATAATGCAAGGATGACGATGACGAAGAACAGTATGGAAACAGGGATTGCGGATAATACCATATTCGTCATTGAACGAGGCGGCAGATACTATATGTTCTGGTATAAGCAGGGCGCAGCTATTTTGGGCAAGAAGGGCGAAGGCTACTCTGCAAAATATGCGGACCTGGTGGAAATAAGTGACCCGGGACAGTATATACTTCCCGTAAATGTGGCAGAGGGCAAGAGTCTGGAATATCCTTTCCTCGAAGAACCCATACAGGAGAAAGACGGGAAAATAAAATTATTGGACGGCTTGGAAGTTTTAAGTGGTATGGAGCTTGCAGTCTATGCTGCAGACGAAGATACGGGGAATGAAATAGCGTCAAATGTTAAGTTATATTCCCTGAAAAAGGCTCAATAATGAGGCTTTTTCATCTTATGTGTACCACACTTGCAAACAAGTAACTGTCAACCGAATAAAATTTTGTGACAAAAATTGTTAAATCACAAAAAAGTGCTTGACAAAATAAATCTTGCGTGTATAATAGACTCATAACCCACGAGAAAGTGTAGGGTAATACCAAGGATGAACTCTCATTCGCAGACCGAATGAGCAAGGCGGACCGCCCCCTCGGTGGCAGAATACCGAGAATAAAATACGGAACTGTGCGTGGACACGCAGTTCAAATAAAAACTAATTTTGTAAGGAGACTAAAACATGAAAAAGACAAACAAAGGCTTCACACTCGTAGAGCTCATCATCGTTATCGCTGT
>JAFSHG010000075.1 GCA_017440405.1 Clostridia bacterium | reverse complement strand
GACCACGGTACACATGTGGCAGGTATTGCAGCAGGAAACAACGGCGACGACTTCCGTGGCGTAGCATATGATGCACAGATATTTGCAATGCAGGTATTCACTCAGGAAGGCGGCGCACTTTGGGATAACATTCTTCTTGCCCTTGAAGACTGTGCATACTTGGGAGTGGATTCTGTGAACATGAGCTTGGGCAGTCCGGCAGGTTTTTCCGCTTATGCCGAAGAATCATACATCGAAGTATTCAACCTCTTAAAAACCACGGGCGTTGCGATTTCAGCCGCAGCAGGTAATGAGGGTTCCACTGCCACAGACAATGCTTGGGGCGGCTATCAGTTGGCTGCAAATCCCGACAGCGGTGTTGTAGGTTCTCCCTCTACTTGGGATGGCTGCCTGTCCATTGCAGCTTCCGATAATGCAACGGTTTGCAACGGTTCAATCGAAGTAGACGGCAAAGAATTCGGCTACAACGACCCGTTCAAAGATACAGATAATGCATTTGACACCTTAAACGGCAAGCACGAATATGTGCTCTGCGGAATAGGTGATGTGGCAGACTTTGAAGGCAAAGACCTTGAAGATAAGATTGCCGTTATAAGCAGAGGTACCACCACATTCTCCGAAAAGGCAGCGAATGCAGCAAATGCAGGCGCAAAAGCTGTCATCATATACAACAATCAGGACGGCGTCATAAATATGTCGGTGGAATCGGATATCCCCGTAATATCCATTCTTCAAATACATGGCGAAAAGCTCATTGAAGCAGCAGATGACGATATGGGCGAACTTAAAGTTAATAAGGGTACATTCATAGATTATGATACTGCAAGCGGTATTTCTTCTTTCTCCAGCGTGGGTACCACGGCTGACTTGAAGATTAAACCCGAAATCACAGCACCCGGCGGCAATATCACATCTTCCATAGGCTTTGGTGAAGCTGATTCATACGGAACTTGGAGCGGCACATCCATGGCTGCACCTCACGTAGCAGGCGGACTTGCAATACTCATGCAGTATGTGGAAGAAAAATTCCCCAATGAGTCTGAATCGAAGCAGCTTGACATAGCATATGCAATTTTGATGAGTACGGCACGTCAGATGCCCGGCGAACTCGTGCGTTCACAGGGCGCAGGTCTCATGGATCTGGAAGCTGCCGTTACTTCAAACGCATACCTGACCGTTCAAAACTGTGACCGCCCGAAGATTGAGCTCGGTGAGATAGACAAAGATTCATTCACACTCAAATTCACAGTAAATAATTTCGGTGAAGATGACATAGAATACGAGATTGATACTGATGTTTTGATTGACACACCGTATGCAGCAGGCGATTACGGCGAATACACCGTTTATGTAACACAGTTTGATGCTCTGGATGTAACAGAAGATTGCACAATCAAGGCAGACAAAACGGTAAAAGTAAAAGCAGGCAAAACGGCAAAGGTAGAAGTAAAGGTAACTCTGAGCAAAGAGCTTATAAAAGACATAGAGAGCATCTTCACAGCAGGCACTTTTGCAGAAGGTTTTGTAACCCTCACACCCAAAGATGATGAAGAAGCTGTTCTTTCCGTACCTTATCTCGGATTCGTAGGCGATTGGGATTATGCGGCAGTTTTGGATTACGGCTACTACTGGCAGGATGCAACAGGCGATTATAACTGGAACAGCAATCCTTCCATTCCGTTTAGCTATGTGGGAAGCAGCGAGGATGCTGAAATGCTTTACGGCGCAGGTATAAATCCCTATGGTGACGGCTCCATGCCCGCTGAATCATTCCTGTACGACAGAATAGCAGTTTCACCCGACAGGGCAAAACTCGATTACATGAAGTTCTCACTCTTGAGAAATCCCAAGTCACTCAGACTGTATATTGCAGATGATGACGGAAATGAGCTTTCTGTTTTGCAGGAGTTTGAGGACTATATGTGGCGCAAGGAATTCTCAGACGGTTATTCATATTCGTACAGTGATATGAGTTTCAATGTTGACTTTGCAGCATATGAAGAAAATCAGACCGTACACATTGTATTGGAAGCACTGCTCGACCACGAGGGTTTTGATCCCGAAAAGAACCAGAACGCTATGTGGGATATCCCCGTTACAATCGACAGCACAGCTCCTTTTGTAACCAAAACCGAATATAAGAACGGTTTATACAAATTGGAGGCTTTCGATACCAACTACATCGCAAGTATTGCAGTGTACGACAATGCAGAGTTGAAAGAACCTGTGGCAGAAACTCTCTATTATGCAGAGAACCGTGCACATACGGAAAAATTCAGTTTTGAAACGGATAACGATGATAAGATAATCTATGTTGTGGTTGCAGACTACGCAGGCAATGAGCGAATTTATACATTCAACACCATAACGGAAACCACCACGGAGCAGATTGACCTTGCTCGCTATTCCACACAGATACCGGTATGGAGCGACTCGTTTGAGGATTCGTCAACCTATGACGGTTGGGAAATACTCGACAATGACGGTGACGGTTCTGAATGGATTTTGGCAAACGATGATGAACTTGCATCGGAAGGAAGCATATTTGCAGCTTCTTTCTCATACGATTCAGTTACAGATTCAGAGCTTGCACCCGATAACTGGATGATAAGCCCGAATGTATCTATTCCCGATGACGGAAACAAATACACACTGTCATTTGACATTGCAGCAGCCGATTTTGACGAAACATACGGACTTTATATAGGTGGCGAAAATGCTGCTGTTTCAAGCGATTTTGAAGAACTCATGCATATGAGCATGGCAGGCAGCACATATAAGACCGTTACATTCGACGTTTCCGAGTATGCAGGTGAGACAGTTCGCTTTGCATGGAGACACTTCGACTGTGTGGGCGGAAACTTCCTGCGCTTGGATAACATAAAGCTGTACTATCTGGAAGCTTTCATAGATGATCCGTATTACACAGAGAGTTTTGAGTCCAATAATACGGAATGGACTGCACACGATGCTGACGGCGACGATAAGACATTCATAAAGGTACGCAATGAACGCTTAGCATCCGATGGCAAAAACGCTATGTTCAGCAAATCGTTTGATACGGATACATCCACACAGCTTGATGTTGATAACTGGCTGATTTCCGACGACATAAAGATTCCTTCGGGGTCTGACCTCATGTATCTCACATATGATGTGATATCATCACTCGATATGAACGACTACTACGAGGTATATGTGGGCGATGACGATGATGTGGACGATATGAAAGATATGCTGTACTGCGGCAATGCAGGGAATGCTTGGAACAGACAGATAATCGACCTCACAAAATATGCGGGCAAAACAATCCACATAGGTTTCCGTCATGTAACAGACGAGGGTATGATGCTCGGCATAGACAATATAAGAATCTACCGAGTGGAGCGCAAGGCAGAATACACCGTAAAATTCATGGGCAGAGACGGCAAACAGCTCATAGGTATGTCACGCTATGAGGAAGGTTCTGTGATAACAGGCTTCCCCAAAGCATACGATGATAAGGATTATATCTTTACGGGCTGGGATTATAACGGTGCTCCCGTGAAAAAGGATACCACCATCTACTCCGAGTACAGAGTACGCGGCGACGCTAACATGGACAATTCATTCAATACAGGCGACGCAGTATTTGTTCTACGTGCGGCGGCATTCGATACGGAGCTTACAGGTGTTCAGGTCACACTTGCAGACTTCAACGAGGACGGCAACGTGAACACAGGTGATGCAGCGGCAATACTCAGACGTTTAGTAGGTCTGAATTAAGCTGTATGACAAATAATTGAATCAAAAAGAGAGGGCAGCCAAAATGCTCTCTCTTTTTCTGTTGGTGAAGTTTGGGAACGCGGAAGACTGATGCAATAATATATTTCCTCAACACTGCATAAGCAAACAAATGTCGCTTGACACGGCTCGTAAAACGGAGTAAAATAACAGAGTATGCCGCACTGTAACGGTTTTGTAAGTGTAACCATGAGTTACCACCGTATATGGGCGAGACTGGTAAGAGGAGGAGAACTATGTACGCAATTATACGCACAGGCGGAAAGCAGTATAAAGTAGCAGAAGGCGATACACTTTATGTGGAAAAGTTGGAAGCTGAAGTAGGTGCTGCAGTAAGCTTTGATGTACTTATGCTTTGTGACGGCGAAACAGTGAAGGTCGGTACACCCGTAGTGGACGGCGCAAAAGTTGAAGCTGAAGTGGTAGAGCATGGCAAGGCAAAGAAAGTGATAGTATTCAAGTATAAGCCTAAGAAAGACTATCGCAAAAAGCAGGGTCATCGTCAGCCTTACACAAAGGTAAAGATTACATCTGTAAAGTAATCTGATATGACTTGTAGGTGTGCTGCATGGTAAAAGTAGAGTTAAAAAGTCAAAATGGCAAAATGGTAGGATTTACCGCCGAGGGACATTCGCTCTATGCCGAAAGCGGACAGGATATAGTATGCAGTGCGGTTTCTGCACTCACACAGACTGCCCTCTTAGGACTTATCGAAATAGCGCATGTAAAAACCGATTACAGGATAGATGATGATGGTTACATCTCATGCACCGTAACGGATGAAGATGAGAAAAGGCGTGAAAACGCAGACCTCATACTTCGTGTAATGCATTGCGGACTATGCAGTATAGAAATGAATTATGGCAAATATCTCGGTATATCCGAGAGGGAGGTGACACAGTGATGTTTAGCATGAATCTTCAGTTGTTCGCACACAAGAAGGGTGTTGGTAGTACAAGAAACGGTCGTGACAGCGAAAGCAAGCGTTTAGGACCTAAGCGTGCAGACGGTCAGACAGTACTCGCAGGTAACATATTAGTAAGACAGAGAGGTACACATTTCCATCCCGGTCTGAATGTAGGTATCGGCAAGGACGACACACTCTATGCTAAGGTAACAGGCGTTATGCGTTTCGAGCGTAAGGACAAGAACCGTCAGCAGGTAAGCGTATACCCCGTTGAAGCAGCAGAATAATTTTCAGTGCAAATAAAATCACCCACGTAAGAGTTGGAATGCTCATGCGTGGGTATTTTTTGTGTTGTTTTATAACATCATCCCACATTGTGTTATAAAATGTGTCCTTGTGCAAAATACACATCTTAAAAAAATATATACCCGTCAAAGGCTATCTTCGCCTTTTCTTTTTGTTCGGTATGTAATATAATGTAGATGAACACGTGAGGACAGGTATGTGTCACGTTCTTTGCTGTGTTTACTTTATGAATTTTAAGGAGGGGTTGTTTTGAAGAAACTTATGCTCGGCAATGAAGCCATTGCAAGAGGTGCATACGAATCGGGCGTTACTGTATCCAGTGCGTATCCCGGGACTCCCAGCACCGAAATAAACGAAAATGTTGCAACGTACAAGGAAATTTACGCAGAGTGGGCACCCAATGAAAAGGTGGCAGTGGAAGTCGCACTCGGTGCTGCAATTTCAGGCGCAAGAAGCCTTTCATGCATGAAGCATGTAGGTTTGAATGTAGCGTCCGACCCGTTTTATACCGCAGCATACACGGGTGTAAATGCAGGTTGTGTTATAGTGGTGGCAGATGACCCCGGAATGCATTCGTCACAGGACGAGCAGGACACCAGGCTCATCGCAAGAAGTGCACACACTCCGTGTTTGGAACCGTCAAACTCCCAGGAATGCAAAGACTACATGCGCTATGCTTACGATATAAGCGAAAAATACGACACTCCCGTGGTTGTGCGCATAACCACAAGGGTTGCTCATGCAAGAACCGTGGTGGATTTGGGCGAACGCACAGAGCTGCCCTTGCGTGAGTACACCAAAAACCCGAAGAAGTTCATTTCCATGCCTGCAAATATGGTTGCAAGACATAAATATGTGGAACAGCGTGAAATCACACTTGCAGATGATGCATGTACACATCCTGCAAACCGCATTGAATGGAACGATAAAAAAATCGGCGTCATAACATCGGGTGCTGCATATAACTATGTGAAGGAAGCATTACCTTTTGCATCGGTGTTGAAGCTCGGTATTGTGTACCCCCTGCCCCGCAAGTTGATTGAGGAATTCGCTCAGCAGGTGGAAACTCTCTATGTGATTGAAGATATGGAACCGTTCTTTGAGGACACGGTGAAGTCATGGGGAATAGATTGTTCCGGTAAAGACAAAACCGGATTGCAGGGTGAGCTTTTCAGCCGCAAGATTGCCACGGAATTCACGGGCGCACCCGCAGCAGGTGATATGACAACACAGGGAATACCTGTCCGTCCCCCCGTTCTCTGTCCCGGTTGCCCCCACAGAGGTCTTTATTACGTGCTCAGTAAATTAAAGCTCACTGTTTGTTCGGATATAGGCTGTTACACCTTGGGCGCACTTGCACCGCTCTCCGCTGTGGACACCACGGTTTGTATGGGTGCATCCATTGGCATGGCACAAGGTTTTGAGAAAGCACGAGGAAAGGATTATGCAAAGAAAACTGTTGCTGTTTTGGGCGATTCCACATTCTGTCACAGCGGTATGACGGGACTTTTGAATATGGCATACAACGGTTCTGTGGGTACTGTTATTGTTGCGGACAACTCCATAACAGGCATGACGGGACATCAGAATAACCCGGCAAACGGTTTTGACATATACGGCAATCCTGCACCTCAGCTTGATTTGGTGAAGCTCTGCGAAGCCATGGGCATTAAAAATGTTCGTGTGGTAGACCCGTATGATTTGCCCGAACTCGAAAAAACCCTGCGCGAAGAAACCGCAAGGGAAGAATTATCCGTCATAATCTCACGCCGTCCTTGCGCTCTCATAGTGAAGCAGAAAATTACTCCCTATTTCTCCGACCCGCAAAAGTGCAAAAACTGCGGTATGTGCATGAAGATAGGTTGTCCTGCTATCATAAAAACCGAAAAAGGCGTGCGCATAGATGATACTCTCTGTGTGGGTTGCGGACTCTGCTCGTCTGTTTGCAAGTTCGGTGCAATGAACATGAAAGGAGAATAAGACATGTATAATATTGTCATAGTAGGTGTAGGCGGTCAAGGCACTTTGCTCGCAAGCAAGATTTTAGGTCAACTCGCCTTGGAAAACGGTTACGATGTGCGTGTAAGCGAAGTACACGGCATGAGTCAACGTGGCGGCAGTGTGGTTACATATGTCCGCATTAGCAATGACGAGCCGCTTTACTCCGCCATAGTGGAGCAGGAGCAGGCGGATGTAGTACTCGCATTTGAAAATTTAGAAGCTCTCCGTGCGCTTCCCTATCTTAAAGGCGGCGGAAAGATGATTGTAAACACTCAGGAGATACTGCCCATGCCCGTTATAACAGGTGCAGCAGAGTATCCCGAAAACTGTCTCGAAAGGCTTCAAAACAGTTGTGATACCATTGTACTCGATGCCACAGGCATTGCACAGGAGTGCGGCACATACAGAGCTGCAAATGTGGTGCTCATGGGCGTTTTGGCAAAGCAGCTTCCTTTCTCACGTGATGCTTGGCTCAAAGTCATTGAATCTAATGTGAAGCCCCAGTTCATTCAGGTGAACAAGGACGCTTTCATGCGCGGCTACGAGCTGTAAGTCTGTCCATATTTATAACTATTAGAATTTATTTCTTCTTGAGAGGGGAAAAACTTTCTTTTCACGGGAAAAGAGAAGTTTTTCCCTCTCAAACTCTCCCCTTTTCAAAGAAAAGCGACACAGGGGATTATCTTTTTAAGCTGTTACTCATTTTGGGAATAGGAAAATCCTTCCTTTGTGACCAAATGTAAGGTTTCTCCCTTGAACACGCTCTCTATTCTTTCTTCTTGAAAGGGAAAAAACTCTCCCCTTTTCAAAGAAAAGCGATACAGGGTGAATTCCTAACTTTGTACTTTTATTTCTCGAATTAACGGGTGGAAAGAGAATGCAAGTATATGATATACTTGTCATGCGCAATTTGCCAACAAGCCCATACCACCGCACCAACAAAAATCATCCCTTTTTTCCGCTTTTCTTTGGAAGGGGGTCTAAGGGGGAGCCTTTTATGCGAGTTTAGTTCCACGCAAGTATATAATATACCGACCTCACCAAAATAACAACCAAGCTGCCTTTGTATACTCTCTCACTTTTTTCCGCTTTTCTTTGGAAAGGGGTTTAAGGGGGAAACCTGTTCTTTTCTCGTGAAAAGAAAGGTTTCCCCCTTGAAAAATCTCAACTACACAAAAAAACAGGCGACCGTGCATTGGTCGTCCTGTTTTTTGGAGGAAACTACAAATTATCGGCAAAAGCATTCGCAAGCCTCTGTTATATATTATGCAAGAACCATTCCGAGTGTGAGTATGCCCACATTGTCTCTGTATATTTTGTCAAACTGTGTTATGGGAAGCGGATTTACGCCTCTGCCCGCTTCTATGGTATATCCCGGCAAATTATATGTCTGAATAAACCAGTCTTTATATCCTGCATAAGCTGAATCGGGCGGTGTGATTTCAGGTACATAACCGCTCACACGTGAAAACTCTTCCGCAATTTTTTGGGAATCTTTGGGTTCAAAGTCCAAATACTTCCAGAATATGACCTCACCCTGTGTGTGGTACGCCAATATGAGTGAAAATCTGTGTGCAAGCGTGTATGCATACACTGCCTTGCTCTCTTTTCCCGAAAGCGGTGCCAGACCCACAAAGTCCCTAGGTGCAGGGGTTGTGAATCCCTGTTCGTATTTTATTCGCCTTGCTTCTTCCCATGATGCAGGATAATTCAGATTCAGGTCTGTGCCTCTTATATTTGCCTTCCAACCCGAAGGGAAAGGTATCTCCGGGTATTTTTCTGCTATCTCCTGTGCAAATTCATATGTATCGCTGTCGGTAGAAAGACCGCCTGTCACAAGGTCCATGCCGTCGGGGTTTACAAGCGGCATCATGTAAAGCGTGACGCTGTCCAAAACCTCTCGCATGTCATAACCCGAAATTTTGCTTCCGGTTGCATACGCTGCGGCAGCTTCTTCCAAATATTTCAGTAACAACACCGTGGTAATCCACTCGTTTGCATGATGCGTGCCGTTGTAGAACACTTGTTTTTTGCCTTTGCCGAGCGCAGCCGCATACAGGTTTTTACCCATGACACTTTTGCCCGCCACGGCTGTGCGCAGGAAGGGATAACGCATTGCCAAACCCTCCATGATGTATGATACCAGTGCATATGTATAGTTTATGTTTGTGGGTACTACATCAAACGGAAGCGGTATTATTATTCGGCTGCCTATTTGCAGATTCAACGGATTCACTGTGGGATTGGCAGTCTGTATCATGTAAACCGTAGTGCCGTAACGCTTTGCAAGCTGCCAGAAAGTTTCACCCCTCGCCACCGTATGCATCACGTATCCCGTGAGATACGGTTTGAGTTGTGCCCATGTAAGCACGCCTGCCACACCGTCGGGTACAAGTCCG
>JAFSHG010000014.1 GCA_017440405.1 Clostridia bacterium | reverse complement strand
TACACCGCAGAGAGGGTGGTCCCCATACCGTCATACTCACTGCACATGGCAGAGGCAGCATACACCCTGGAGTTTGCATATGAAGATGCAATGGTTAAGCACTCCACTATGGATTCGCCTCGGTAATTTTCCACATACTCCACCATGGATACCGCAGCCAATTTGCTCGCTATCTCGCCCGACTTATGTCCTCCCATTCCGTCACAAACCACAAAGAGCGGTCTGGACTCTTCCGACGGGATATACATACTGTCCTCGTTTGCATTCCTGTCACCTATATCGGTAATGTAGGTCTTTATCATTCGACTCCTCCTTCATTCATCACACGCCGTCTGAGCTGACCGCATGCACCTTCTATATCTGAACCCATCTCACGCCTTACCGTGGCGGAAATGTTCAATTCTTCCAATCGTCTGCAAAATCTGTGTGCATCCTCTCTCGAAACGCCGCAGAGATTTCTCTCCTTCACGGTGTTGAGCGGGATGAGGTTCACATGGCAATTCATGTTGCGCAGGCGGTGAGATAATTCAAGCGCATTTTCTGCCGAATCATTCACGCCTCGTATGAGTGCATATTCAAAAACCACTCGTCTGCCCGTCTTTTCCGAATATTCTTTGGCTGCACTCAACACTTCATGCATGGGGTATGCACGATTCACGGGCATGAGGCTTGACCGTATCTCGTCATTGGGGGCGTGGAGCGACACGGACAATGTGACATGCACACCGTCATCGGGCAATGTGCGAATCTTATCTGCCAATCCGCATGTGGAAACCGATATGTTTCTCTGGCTTATATTTATGCCCTCTGCTGCACTCACGAGTTTTAAGAATCGTACCGTGTGGTCGTAATTGTCAAGCGGTTCTCCGCTTCCCATAAGGACTATGTTTGTAACCGCACGATGCTTGCCGTCGTCTTTTTGGGTGTCTTTCTCCACCGCAAGCACCTCGGATAACATCTCACCTGCCTGCAAGTTCCTCACGCATCCCGAAAGTGTTGAGGCACAAAAGGCACAGCCCATGTTACAGCCCACCTGAGTGGATATGCAAAGCGTGTTTCCGTACTTGTACTTCATGAGTACGCCCTCTATGAGGTTTCCGTCATGGAGACGGAAAAGATACTTCACCGTGCCGTCTTTTGGGGATACAAGCCGTCTTTCTATGTCAACTCCCGTATACGTCAATTCATTCAACCTTGCACGCAGAGGTTTTGAAATGTTTGTCATCTCATCGGGCATCTTACCTTTGAGCAGCCACTCATACACCTGTTTTGCACGGTATGCAGGCTCGCCCCACTCTGAAAACAGCTCTTTGAGTTCGGGGAGTGTGTATGAATTTAAGCTGAGCTTATCTATACTTTGCACGCCTTTTTCCTTTCTTGCAAAATCACTTTATCCGCACCATCTTTGAGGCAAAAAAGCCGTCGGTGCCGTCCGTATCGGGCAGTATATGCAACATACCGTCTTTGCAACGGTTCTGTATCCGTGAGGAGATGTTAACTCCCATGCGGCTGTCGGGCAAAAACTCTTTGTGTTTGCTCAAAAACCGCTCTATAATGCGCTCGTTCTCCGAAAAACTCACCGTACATGTGGAGTATATGAGGCTTCCGCCCACCTTCACATAATCTGCACAGGTGTGGAGTATCTCCCACTGAGTCTTTGTTATCTCACTCACGGAGTTTGCGTCCTTTCTGTACCTTGCATCGGGCTTTCCCGTAACGCCCAACCCCGAACACGGCACATCACACAAAACCACATCAAACAACCCTTCCCAGTCGGGATTTTTCACCGTCATGTCACGGGTGTATGCTTTTGCACATGAAACATGCAGCCGCTCAAACGTCTTTTCCGTAAGCAACCGCCTGTGCTCGTGCAACTCACAAGCTGTGATTTCACATTCGCCCTTTGTAAGCGATGCCAAGTATGCACTCTTTCCGCCGGGTGCTGCACATGCATCCAGTATCCGCATGTGGGGTTTCACATCGCACAACCTGCACACCATGGCAGATGCAGCACTTTGAAGCGTTATCTTCCCCGAGAGAAAAAGCTCGCTGTCTGTTATCTTGTGAAAACCCGAAATGCGGAAAACATTTTCGTCGTCCGTATTCTTTTCAAAGTTCACGCCGTTCTCTGAGCAGTATTTTTCAAAACTGTCCGCATCAAACGGATATTGCACACGCACACTTTGGGTACTGTCCGTGTATTTTAATATTGCCTCCGCACGCTCTGCCCCAAACCTTTCCGTGTACTCCGAAATAAGCCACATGGGATATCCCGTTTCCACATGTAGTCTTTCCGTGATATTCCGGGGCAGCCCGGGCAATTCATTTTCCTCTGCACACTTGCATATGTTCCTCAACACTGCATTCACATATCCCGCAAGAGGTGCTTTTCCAACCTCTCGAGTAAGACTGACACATTCGTTGCACACCGCACTTTTAGGTCTTTGCATAAAAAGTATCTGACACACCCCGAGCCTGAGAATATTTTTGATTACTCGGTGTTGTCTCCCCTTCACATAATGCTCCGTCACATAGTCAATGTGTGCCAAATGCTCCAATGCCGTATAAACAAGTGCTCGCACGAAACGCTCATCATGTGCATTTTTCGTGTGTGACAATGCCTTGTCAAGTGCAAGGTTTGCATACGCATCATCATACGTTACGGCACACAGAACATCAAGTGCAATACGAGCAGTACTCATGAGAAACATTCTCCCAACGGATTCTTGCTGTTTAAGAACGCTTTTGCGGGAAGCGCCTTGCATGAGGGACACTGCAAAACTTTTATCTCCAAAACGCCGTCGCCCGTCGCCACAAAAAGCCCCTGCTTAGGCGATGCTATGATGCAAGTACCCGGTTTTGCGTCCGTTTTCATATCGGGTCGCAAAGCCGTCTCGTGTATCTTCACGGTGTTGCCGCACAACCGGCCATATGCAAGCGGCCAAGGATTCATGCCTCGCACCAGATTATGTATCTCCTCTGCCGAACGTGAAAAATCTATTTTTCCCTGTTCTTTTTTTATGGTTCTGCACCGTGTAGCACGGGAATCGTCCTGCTTGTGTCGCACGAGTTCGCCTTTGGAAAGCATACGAAGAGTTTCCGTAAGCACCTGTGCGCCCAACACGGCAAGCCTGTCTGACAGTTCGCCCGACGTCTCGTTTTCGCATATCGGTGTCTCACGTGCAAGGAGTATGTCGCCTGTGTCCAATCCTACGTCGGTCATCATGGTGGTTACGCCCGTGACTTTTTTTCCATCCAACACCGCTTGCTGAATGGGTGAAGCTCCCCTGTACTCGGGAAGCAAACTTCCGTGTACATTTATGCAGCCGTAAGTCGGAATATCCAATATTTCCCGGGAAAGAATCTGTCCGAACGCCACTGTTACCATGAGTTGCGGAGAAAAGCGTGTAAGTGCCTCCACACCCTCGGGAGAGCGTATCTTTTCAAACTGTTCCACGGGTATTCCAAGTTCCAGAGCCAATTCTTTTACGGGCGGCATACAACATTTGCACCCTCTGCCCTTTTTTCTGTCGGGCTGGGTGAAAACACGAAGTTCATGGCCTTCATCGCAAAGCGCACGCAGCGAAGGCAGTGCAAAGTCGGGAGTTCCCAAAAAAGCTATTCTCATACTCACTCCTTGAACCCCTCGGGCGGTTCTTTCACAAGACGCAAATACACTTTGCCGTCTAAGTGGTCGTTTTCATGCAAGAGCGCACGGGCCATGAGTTCCTCACCCTTTAATTCAAATGTGTTGCCGTATCTGTCGAAGGCACGAATAACCACACAGTTTGGTCTTTCCACATAGCCACGCCTTTCAGGGAAGGACAGACAGCCCTCATAGCCGCCCTGTACTCCGCCTGTGGATATTATCTTTGGATTTATAAATTCCACAGGGCCGTTTCCCACATCTATTACAAAAACTCGGCGCAAAACTCCCACCTGAGGTGCAGCCAATCCCACACCCTCTGCATTGTACATGGTGTCTTTCATGTCATCGAGCAGCGTGTGCAATCTTTCATTAAACTCTGTCACGGGTTTTGCCGTCTTGTACAGACATGGTGCATCATCTGTAAATATCTTTCTGAGTGCCATTTCTCGTACCTCCACAGTTATACAGAGTAATTATAGCACAGCGCCTTTCTTTAAGCAAGCACGACAGTTGTATAATTGCGCTTTGGCAATACATATAATATATTTCATAAAATGCGCTTGCAATACAAGGATGCAGGTCGTATAATGGAGTGGAAAATAATAGAAAAGGAGGTTCCGTGCAATGAACAACAGATTATTTTATCTTAAATCTTACACAGCAAATAGTTTTGCCGGCAATCTCCGTGTTTGCATAAGGTAGCGGTTACGCTCACTTTATCTTTGTGCATATTCACGGCTCGGTCGCACGGCGGTCGGGTCGTTTTTTGTGCGCATACACATGACACGGAAAAATTATAAACAGAAAGGGGAATCATATGAAGAAAAAAAATAACAAGAAAAAATCACACATGCTGTATGCATTCCAAACCATGGGCATAGGCAGACTGTGGCTCATAATAGCGGTCATAGCACTTCTGTGTGCGATGACGTGTGCACACATAACGCCGCTTATCACGGGATATGCGGTGGACTCGGTAATAGGCGAGCGGGAGAGCAATCTACCTTCTTGGCTGCAAAGCACGGTGGACGATTTGGGAGGCAGGAGCTTTTTCATACGCCATTTCTGGATACTTCCGCTTGCGGTGGTGTTGTGTGCGCTCATAAACGGACTTTTCATATTCATAAGAGGCAAGTTTATGACGGCGGCTTCTGAGGAGTTTGCACGAAACATGCGAAATAAAATGTACACGCATCTCCAATCGGTGCCGTATGATTATCACAAGCACGCTTCCACGGGCGATATCATACAGCGTTGCACATCGGACATCCAGACGGTGAAGCGTTTTCTTTCCAATCAACTCATACACATAGTCCGTACCGTGGGCATGGTTTCCATATCCACTTACATCATGATGAGCATAAATGTAAAGCTTGCACTCATCTCTCTGTCGCTTTTGCCCGTGCTGTGCATAGGCGGTCTGGTGTACTTCCGCTATGTACGCAAGGTGTTTGAGCGTGTGGACGATGCAGAGGGAAAACTCTCTGCGGTGTTGCAGGAAAATGCAACGGGTGTACGAGTGGTTCGTGCTTTTGCACAACAAAAAAATGAGTACGACAAGTTCACCGAAGCAAACAAGGACTGGTTCAAAAAGTTTGATAAATTCTACACCATGATGGGCTTTTATTGGGGGATATCCGATTCGGTGGGATACATACAAACACTTCTCACACTGGCGTTCGGCGTAGTTTTTGCAGTAGAGGGAAGTCTCTCACTGGGCAATCTTTTGGTTTTCACCACATACTCGGGTATGCTCATATGGCCTGTAAAACAGCTTGGCAGAGTGCTTGCAGACCTCGGAAAAGCAAGCGTTGCCATGGACAGACTTCATGAAGTTCTCTCGGCTGAACCCGAAAAAGAACCCGGTGCTGCACTCACACCCGATATGCACGGTGATATAGTGTTCTCTCATGTAAACTTTGGCTATGACACACCTTGCGACGTGCTTTGCGACGTTTCTTTTTCCGCAAAACCGGGTGAAACCATTGCTATCCTGGGTGCCACGGGCTCGGGAAAAACCAGCCTCATGCACCTGCTGCAAAGGCTCTACACCGTAACGGGCGGCTCCATTACAATAAACGGTACCGATATAAACGACATAGAAGCACATCACCTGCGCAAAAATGTCAGCAT
>JAFSHG010000074.1 GCA_017440405.1 Clostridia bacterium | reverse complement strand
TACTGTGCCTTTGACTGTCGATCTAAAAGTGAAGAAATAAGAGAAACCCTTAGAACATTCAAACCTAAGATTTGCATTGTTCCTGATTTTCAAATTAAAGAATTAAAAGGGGTTTGCGATTGTACGATTGTGCATCTGAGCCCCATCCATTCCTTGGGTGGATTTGTAAAAATAACTTCTCATGTCGCAAACCTTTTTACGGGAAGAACTCGTCTATATATCTCTCATAAGAATTTTGTTTCGTACGACGAATTTATAAAAGGCGCTTCATATGGCGAAAACTTACCACCTGAAAAGAGTTCTGACAACGTCTTTGGCTTTTTTTATACAAGCGGAACGACCTATGGTAGAAAAAGTATTATATTAACAAATGAGAATATAAATGCTGCTGCCATCCAACAGAAAGCTGCGAATCCGGAGATAAAAAGCGGAAATTCAATATTGAATATAATGCCTCTTTTTACTTGTTACAGTGTAACGATTGCCGTGCATCTTCCGTTGATTTCCGGAGTACGTGTAAACCTTATACCGCTTGTAAACACCAAAAAACTCAAAAAAGTGTTGTTAAATGAAAAACCTAATTATTTGTTCACCGTTCCTGCTCATTGGGAATTTTTCATAAAGGAGAAGTTTAATAATTGTGATCTTTCCTTTTTGAAAACCATTATAGTCGGAGGGGATTCAATGCACCCTGAATATGAGCATAGACTTTATAATATTCTTAAAGCTTGCGGAAGCAATGCTTTTATTGCATTTGGATATGGTCTTTCGGAAACCACGTCAACTGCTACCGTCTTAATAAACGGTTCACTTAAAGGAAGTGTCGGGCGTCCTTTGAAAAATACTTTGATCGGTATATTTGATAAAGACACATTAAAACCTCTCCTGCCTAATGAAAAGGGCGAAATTTGTATTTGCGGCCCAACCGTTTGCAACGGATATTTTAACGATGAAGCAATGACTAAATCACTTTTAAAAAAACACGATGACGGTAGAATTTGGCTTCATAGCGGAGATTTGGGATATATAAACGAAGAAGGATTTCTCTTTTTCTGTGAAAGAATTAAGAGAATGTATGTTCGCTATGATGGAACAAAAATATCGCCGTATTCTATTGAGCAAGTCATTTCAACCTCTCCCATTGTTGAGCGTTGCATGATAGTAAATATCCGTGATAAAGACCATACCCACGGTATGTGTGCAAGAGCATTGATTGTTCTTCGTGAAAATGTGAGCAAAAAGTATGCACGGGATCGGCTGCAAAAATTTTTTCAAAAGAACCTTGATCAGCATATGATACCGAAAGAGGTCGTTTTTGTTGATGCACTTCCATATACCAAAAACGGAAAACTCGATTACTTTTCCTCATCACAAATGTAAACCCAAATAAGTTAAGGTAGGAAACTGCCTTCAACATAAAAAACACATTTGGTTACTGACAAGTGAAACTTTTCTTGCGAGATCCCCACTAAAAATATAAACAGCTTGTTGCATAAAACAAAAAGCCCCGCCTAACCGGGGGCTTTCAAATTATGCGACTTTATTTGCGGTTATGATGCTTTATGAAACCGAGTGCTTTTGCAATCTCCATTACCACAAAGGGAGTGAGAATAAGTCCCAGTCCTATGAGGTATTCGCTCGTTGTGAGATGCGTCAGACCGAAAACCTTTGAAATGGGCGGTACGAAAAGAAGTATTGCAACCAGAATAACAGATGAGAGTGCAGCCCAATTCAGTTTGGTGTTGGTGAAGGGGCCAATCTTAAACAGTGAATGTTCACTTCTCATGTTATACGCCTGTACCACCTGTGACAGTGCAAGCACCATGAATGCCATGGTTCTTCCTGCATCTATGTCTTGTTCAAGTCCCCAACCTATTCTGAATGCGGCAAGTGAAATGATGCCGAACATAACGCCTTGGAGCACTGTTCTGACACCGAAACCGTGAGCAAAAAGACCTTCGTTCTTGGGCTTGGGCTTTTGCTGCATCACATCGGACTCCACTGCCTCCATGCCCAAACAGATAGCGGGAAGACTGTCCGTCACAAGATTTATCCACAGAAGCTGCATAGAAAGGAGCGGTGTTTCTTTCCAAAGAAGCATTGCAAAGAATACGGTTATAACTTCGCCTATGTTTGTACCGAGGAGATAGCCCACAACTTTTTTAATGTTTGCATATATGCCTCTGCCTTCCTGTACGGCATCAACAATGGTTGCAAAATTATCGTCGGTGAGAGTCATATCCGCAGCACCCTTTGCCACATCGGTACCCGTGATACCCATTGCACAACCTATGTCGGCTGCTTTCAGTGCAGGTGCATCGTTTACACCGTCGCCCGTCATGGAAACTACCTGATCTTTTCGCTGCCATGATTTTACTATGCGAATCTTATCTTCGGGGGAAACTCGTGCATACACGGAAACTTCCTCCACCATTTCGTCCAATTCAGAGTCCGTCATGCGGTCTAAGTCTGCACCTGTGAGTGCCTTATCGCCCTCTTGCAGTATGCCGAGGTCCTTTGCTATGGCACAAGCTGTTACCACGTGGTCACCCGTTATCATGACGGGACGGATACCTGCTTTTCTGCAAGTGTCAACAGCAACCTTAGCTTCGGGACGGGGCGGGTCTATCATGCCTACAAGTCCCATGAATATCAGGTCGCATTCAAGCTGCTCCGATGTGGGATTTTCGGGAACTTCGTCTATCTCTTTGTATGCCACTGCAAGCACACGCAGTGCATCCGAACTCATTTCATCCGTGAAACGCTTTGCGCTTTCCAAATCACCGCTTATGCAGCGTGAAATCATCATGTCAAAAGCGCCCTTTACGATTACAATGTTTTTGCCGTCTATTCTGTTTACGGTGGTCATGAGTTTTCTGTTTGAATCGAAAGGAATTTCAGCCATTCTGGGATACTTGGAAGTGAGGGTATCTTTGGGCATACCGTTTTTGTGAGCGGCAAGCACTATGGCAGTTTCCGTGGGGTCGCCAATGTGCTGTTCCTGTGTGCCGTTGAATATCACAGAACCGTCGCAACACAAAGTAGCATACATGAGGAGCTTGCATATGCCGTCCGAGTTTTCGTTGCTTATTTTCTCAACACCGTTTTCACCGTCTCTGTATGCCTTTACCAGCGTCATACGGTTCTGAGTGAGTGTACCCGTTTTATCGGAGCATATTACGGATGCGCTTCCCAATGTTTCAACAGCGGGAAGTCTGCGAATAATGGTATTTTTCTTTACCATTCTCTGAACGCCTATGGAAAGAACAATGGTGACTATGGCAGGAAGACCTTCGGGGATTGCCGAAACAGCAAGTGAAACGGCAGTCATGAACATATCGAGCGGCTCATGATCATCCACAATGCCTATGACAAAGAGTATTGCACATGCAATAAGTGCCATAAATCCCAAATACTTGCCGAGCTGTGCCAGTTTTTCCTGCAAGGGTGTCATTCCGTCCTCTTCGCCTTCCAAAAGGTTTGCTATCTTACCCATTTCGGTGTCCATTCCCGTTGCGGTTACAACAGCGGTTGCGGTACCGTATGTGATGGAACAGCCGGAAAATACCATGTTTGATCTGTCGCCCAACGGTGATTTTTCATCCGTTACCACTTCCGAGTCTTTTTCGGACGGTACGGATTCACCCGTGAGTGCGGATTCCTCGCTTTTGAGACCTGCACTGCGCAGAAGTCGTGCATCTGCGGGTACAAAGTCGCCCGCTTCAAGCCTTATAATGTCGCCCGGAACAAGCTCGGATGCTTCCACTATCTGTTCTGCACCGTCACGGATAACTCTTGCGTGAGGGGCCGACATGTTTTTCAAAGCTTCCAGTGCCTTTTCTGCCTTGCTCTCCTGCATAACACCCATTATGGCATTCAGTATTACAATGAGCAAGATAAGGATGGGTTCAAAAAACTCGTTTGGCTCATTATTTACACATGCAATTACAAAAGAGATTGCAGCGGCGGCGAGCAAGATGAGTATCATTGCGTCTTTGAACTGGTCCATGAACCGCTGGAAAGTCGTCTTTTTCTTTTTTTCACGAAGCTTATTTGCACCGTATTTTTCTTGGCGCGAGATTACTTCAACATGTGAAAGACCCGATTGCATCTCGGTGTTGAGTTCAGTTAAAACTTTGTCTTTGGAACTGCTGTAAGGTAACATTTAATTCCTCCCTTTTATTTTCCCAAATCTATGGATAATAATATAGCATTGCACTTTTGCAAAAGCAAGGGTTTTCCCCGTTTTATAACAGTATGTATCAATAAAAGCGAAAAAAGTTTTAACCCTTATGCAATATGTATATTTGACTTATAAAAGACGCTTTTTCGCTGTTAAAAAACTGTTCGTACCAAAAAATGTCAAAATCACATAAAAAAAGCCTCCCGAAAATTTGGTGTCGGAAAGCTTATTGATTTTTATTGTACATCGGGGTGGCGGGTGACGCTTATCGCTATATCCACGCCGTCCTCACGGTCTTTTTGTGTGACCTGCACATCTAATCCTGAATCACGCAACATTTCTACGGCGTTGTTTATGGAATTCATAAAAGCGCGGTAGTCTTTCATGACGCGCATTATTATGGGTCGAGGGCGAGGTGCCTTGCCCTCTGCAAACAGACCGTCCAAATGCTTGGTGACATATCTTTCCGTGTCTTTCACAGAGAGACTGCGCTCCTTTATGATAGCTATGGCATCGAGCTGCTCTTTTTCGTCTTTTAGTCTTATTATTTCACGGGCATGACGCTCACTCAGTCCTGCCTCAGAGAGTGCTTCTGCCACGGGCGCACTGAGTTTTAAAAGACGGAGCTTGTTCGCTATGCAGGACTGACTTTTTCCGAGTCGCATTGCAAGCTGTTCCTGTGTGAGTGAGTATTTTTCGAGCATGGCAGCATAGCATTGTGCTTCTTCCATGTAACCCAGATTCTCTCTTTGCAAATTTTCTATGATTGCCATGAGTGCAGATTCTTCCGAGTCCATACTGTCCTGAACTAAGCAGGGGACTTTTATGAATCCGAGTTTTTTTACTGCACGAAGCCGTCTTTCGCCCGCCACAAGCTCATAACCCGTGTCGGTCTTGCGTACAAGCAGCGGTTGAATAAGCCCCACCTGCTGTATGGACTGGGCAAGTTCTTCCAAAGCGTCATCATCAAAGACGGTGCGAGGTTGATTCGGATTCGGAATTATCTCATCCACATCTATCTCCGCATATCTTTTTCCGAGCTGTTCGGGTTCCTCCTGTGATGTAGGATGTTTTTGGTTGTTTTTGAATAAATCGAAAACGGGCATTTCCATTCTCCTTTTGTCATATGATTTATATCTTCAACTGCATTATACACTATATTTCCGAAAAAAGAAAGTCCGCTTCCATAATTTTCCAATCGGATATTGTCTGTTTTTATAATAATTCCCCGTGGCAGAGGCACACGGGTTTTTTTATACGGTTTTGAGTAAAAAACAGTGAGTGTATATAAGGTATGTTGCGCCAAAATATGACTTGAATAAAGAGGAATAATGTGGTATGATTGTAGTCGTGAGGGTGTGTGCGTACATAACCCGTGCAAGAATAATCAGGAGGTTTGTTATGGATATTAAAATTACCAGAGCTACTGAGCTCAAGCCCAAGTTCACAGATGAGGCTTCGTTAGGATTCGGAAGAATTTTCACGGATCATATGTTTATCATGGAGTACACGGAAGGAAAGGGCTGGCACGATGCTCGCATAGAGCCGTATCACAGACTCGCTCTTGACCCCTCATCCACAGTTTTGCATTATGCACAGGAAATATTTGAAGGATTAAAGGCGTATAAGTCGGAGGACGGAAAAATCACCATGTTCCGTGCGATTGAGAATTGCCGTCGTCTGAATAATTCGGCAGAGCGCATGTGTATGCCCAAGATAGATGAAGAATTTAACCTCAAAGCAATGGAAACACTTGTAAGCGTGGAACGCGACTGGATTCCCACCAGTGCAGGCACATCTCTTTATTTGCGTCCTACCATGATAGCAAATGATGAAGCACTGGGTGTTCATGCTGCAAAGAATTATATCTATTACATAATTACATCCCCCTCGGGCGCATACTATAAAGAAGGACTTGCACCCGTAAAGATCAAGATAGAAGAAAAGTACATTCGTGCCGTGCGCGGCGGAACGGGCGAAGCTAAGACAGGCGGAAACTATGCTTGCTCCATAAGAGCAGGTGAGGAAGCCGCAAAACAGGGTTATGCACAGGTTCTCTGGCTGGACGGTGAGGAGAGAAAGTACATAGAAGAAGTGGGCGCAATGAACATGATGTTTGTTATAGACGGAACCATAGTAACTCCCGATTTGGACGGCAGCATTCTTCCCGGTATAACCAGAAAGAGTGTTATAGAGCTTGCTCGCTCCTTGGGCTACAAGGTGGAAGAACGCAGGGTTTCCGTGGAAGAACTCATGACGGCGGCTCGCAGCGGCAGACTTTCGGAAGCTTTCGGTACAGGTACGGCAGCCGTTATCTCACCCGTGGGACTTTTGGCATACAAGGATGAAAAGATACCCATAGGCGACGGCGGCATAGGCAAGATTTCACAGCAGCTTTACGACACGCTCACAGGCATACAGCGTGGTACTGTGGAAGATAAGTTCGGCTGGGTGACAGAGGTAAAATAACCTTTCCGCAGTGCGAATGAAAAAATAATACAATGGGAAGCTCCCGTTCGGACAAATATAAAACCGCACGGGGGCAAATTTCCCTTTGAGGAGGTAACATGAGTTTTATAAAAAAGATTACGGCGGTTGCACTTTTTTTGGCATTGTGCTTTGTATTTGCAGTGCCGCATTCACATGCAGCCACATTGGAAGTTTCGCTTTCAAACGATACATTTCTTACGGGAGATAAAACCGATGTTACCCTTACCGTGTACAACGATTCGCAATATCCCATGGAGGATATAAGTGTTTCGGCAGGCGGTTCAAACTATGATTTCGGTTCCGTGGCAATTGCAGCAGGGGCAACACAGGAGATAACCATACCCGGCTTTTATGTGAGCGAGTCTTTTATAGGCAAGGATATGATATTTGCTATGAGTTGGACGGAAAACGGCAAGCAAAAAACGGAATCGGTTTCAGTGTTCATACATGACGCAAACAATCCGGGTGAAACAGTGCCGCCCACGTTTGCGCCCGAAGAACTTATAGAGTTTACATGTTCATGTGACAATCCCGCAGCAGAAACAGGCTCCGAAGTAAAACTGATATACAATGTGGTGAACAATTCGGACTTTGATATGACGGATATCACCGTTACAGACGGTGCAATAGCGTCAGAGCCCGTGGTGCAGGGCGGTACCGTTCCCGCAAAAGATTCCAAAACTTTCACATACAATTATACTATGGGCGAAGAAAACGTGACGGCATCACCCATTATGTCATACATGATGGAGGGTGAAATAAAGTCGTTGAGGGGAAACTCCATAACACTCGAATGTGTGACGGTGAGTATGACGGTGAATGTGCTTCCGCAAGACCCCGATGAGGACGGAACGGAGTTCATCATAAAAATAGCAAATAACGGTAATAAGCCCATATCCAGCATTCGTGTTTATAAAAACGAGGAGAAAATAGTCCATGCCTTTGACTTGGGCGTGGGAGATGCAAGAGATATATCTTATGTGGAAGATCCAAAAGGAAAGTCCGAGGTATTCTTCAAAGTAACAGGTACGCTTGCCACGGGTGAGGCATATGAGTATGTCTCGAAAACATACACTGTATGGGAGTACATAGACCCCGAAACAGTGGGAATGGAATTTACAGTTGAGGTTGCAAAGGCGTTAGATGAGGACGGCTATATAAACATAGACTTCACCGCAAAGAATAAGGGAACGGTGGATATGACCGAGATAGAGGTGAAGGAAGAAAAAATGGGCAAAGTGGGTACATTCACTGACCTTGCAGGCGGTGGAGAGGAAACTCTTGAACTCACGCTGTACGTGGGCGATGCCAGGGACCTCACTTTCACTCTCATTGCCAAAGCCCCCACGGGTGAACCTTTTGAATACATACAGAAAGTGAGTTCTCAGATGGTAAGTACAGGCGGTGTTGATGCACTTGTAAGCGCATTCGGTGCATCTTCCATTGATGTGGGCGGAGTGGCAAGCCGAATGCTCAAACGGATTCTGACCGTGCTCGCCATACTTTCAGCAGTTTTCGGTGTGGGACTCGTGGTGCTTGCAGTGTTTGAACATCAGCAGAATCTGGTTTTGAGGAAAAAGAGAATTGAATAAATTTTCACGGAGAACGATATGCAGAAAATAGATATTAACAACTATAAAAAAATACATTTTGTGGGCATAGGCGGCTGTTCCATGAGCGGTCTTGCTCTGCTTTTCAAGGATAAAGGCTTTTATGTTCAAGGCTCCGACAGAAAGGAATCATCATTCACACAGACGCTTACGGAAAACGGTATCCGTGTCTTTATAGGCCACCAAGCAGACAACGTGGGCGATTGCGACCTGCTCGTGTATTCGGCTGCCATAAAACCCGAAAACCCCGAACGCATGTATGCCAAAGAACACGGTATCAGGCAGGTGGAACGCTGCGACGCTCTGGGCGCACTGTCGGGAGAATATGATCATGTAGTATGCATTTCGGGCTGTCACGGCAAGACTACCATAACTTCCATGCTTGCGCTCATAAATAAATGCGCAAAAATGGATGCCACGGTGCATGTGGGCGGTTATGTTGACTTTTTGGGATGCGGCGTGAACATAGGAAATCAAGACTGCTTCATCACGGAAGCATGTGAATATGTGGAAAGTTTTCTCTCGCTTACTCCCACCACCATAGTTTTGAACAACATAGATGATGACCACTTGGACTATTTCCGTGACATAGACCACATAACGGATGCTTTCAGAAAGTTTATATCGCTTATGCCGTCAAACGGACTGCTCATTGCGTGTACCGATGACATGCGTGTGAAGTCACTTTGCAGTGAATACAAGGGCAGGGCTATCACATACGGCATGAAAAATGCAGAGTATTATCCTGCAAACATAACATACGATGAAAATGGATATCCCTCATATACGCTCATGCACGGTGACGATAAAATTGCTGATGTGAAGCTGAATGTAATAGGTGAGTATAACGTATTAAACTCCATTGCGGCGGCAGTATGCGCTCATGAAATGGGAGCTGACACACAGAGTATAGAGGAAGCATTGCAGGGGTTCAGACCTGCACGCAGGCGTTTTGAGTATTTCGGAGAAAAGAACGGCCACTTGGTGTACCATGACTATGCGCATCACCCGGGCGAGATAAAGGCAGTTTTGGAGGGTGCAAAGCGTTTTCCGCACAAGAAAATGTATGTGGTTTTCCAGTGCAACAGCTATTCACGGGCAAAGACGCTCTTTTGCAAGAAAACGGACTGCTTTCTCCCCGCAGATGTCGTACTCGTTCCCGATATATACCCCGGCCGTGAGAAAGATGACGGTACGGTCCATGCACGGGATATGGTGAAATCCATATGTGAGTCGGGTGCGAATGCTATATATATCAAGGACTTTGAAGGCATAAATGACTATCTGGACGCAAATGCACATGAGGGCGACCTCGTGATAACTCTGGGCAGCGGTGATGTCTTGGAACAAACTCAGAAACTGCTCTGATACTTTATATTCTTTGAGTATATACAGATAAGACTTTAACATAAAAATGCTGTTGCTGTTCGTAAGCAACAGTTTTTTTAACTCCAACCCCACACTTTGCTTTCGGGTATACCTGCAAAATGACAGTAAAAGGAAAAACTCCCCACTTTTCTTTGGTGTGGTGAGTGTATTATAATTCCGCACTGAGGATAAGTATAAAAGGAATGAAGAAAAAATCGACGCTTTTCTTTGGAGAGGGGGTCTAAGGGGGAGAACCCTTCTTTTCTCGTGAAAAGAAAGGTACTCCCCCATAAAAGAACTAAAAAACTTACTTACATCTTGCCGTCTTTTTCCATTTCCCATCTCTTTTTGATGAGGAAAGTAGCATTGTGAACGCCGTGTGAGCCTCTGCCGAAGCCCTCATCTGCGCCTGCTTTTCTTGCGAGGGCGGGAGTTACCTGAGTACCGCCTGCGATGAAGATAATCTTATCACGGATACCCTTTTCCTTTGCTATCTGGTCGATGCGAGCGATATTCTTATAGTGGATATCGTCGTGGCTTATGATGGTGGAAGCCATAACAGCGTCCGCATTAACTTCAATAGCAGCGTCAATGAGTTTTTCGGGCGGTACGGATGTGCCGAGGTATATAACTTCCATACCGTACTTCTCTATGCCGCCGTGCTTGATATCTATGATTTCACGCAAGCCTACGGAATGTTCATCGTCACCCACTGTACCTGCAACAATCTTCATGGGTCTGCGTTCTATATCCTTGCGGATAACGTCGTCATCGAGTACATCGGGCTCTTCGGGAATAGTGAGCTTATCTATTTCAAGCTCAAAAGGAACTTTACCCTTTATCTCTATTCTTGTGCCCTCAACAGGATGCATAACCTCTGTGCTTATAACTTCCACTTCGGTAAGTCCCATCTTTTTGCCGCATTCAAGTGCTGCAGCTTGAGCCACACGCTTTTCTGTGGGGAAGAACATGGTCATCATGACCACGCCGTCAGCGAGCCATTCCATTTCGGGACGAAGCATTTTGCTCTGACCGGGTGTGAAGTCTTTCACAGCTTCCATACGCTTTATGCAGTTATCCTCATCGTCCAATTCGTCGATGTAGACAATCTTTTCGGGACACTCAAGCGTACAGCCGCCAATGAGCTTTGCAGGGTCGCCTACTGCGGATTTATCGTACTGCTCAACATTGTTGTAGCCGTAGTGAGCGGTTACGGGAGCCATGTAATCCTTTGCACGCTTGAATATTGTACCTGCGCCTATGCCGCCGTCAATCTTTCTTGCTATGCCGTCACCGTTGCGCTCGGGGTATATGCCCGAATCCACAAACATGCCTTCCTGTACGGACTCATAATATCCGCCGAGTTCTATCATCTCCTCCATAAAGAGGATAGCACGTTCTTTCAATTCTCTTGCCTTGTCACGGAGATAGCCGTCCTTTTTAAGTTCTACCATGTCCATGAGCCCGTCAAGTCCCACCAAAGTCTGCTTTGCAGTGTCGCAAGCTTCAATGTTGTAGATGTGCCAAGGTACATTTCTGCCCTCATCGGGGGTTATGGTGGACTGGATATCTGCGCTTGTGAGCTTTGAAATTACCATGTTCAGAACATGAGTAACGGTAGCTTCACGTGTTGATGACTCAATGTATTTGGTATTCATCTGCGCACGCATACGGTACTCGCTGAAAATGTCACGGAGTGCCACAGCATACGGCAAGTCCATGTACACACAGGGTGCGGGAGTAGCCGTGGGGGGAACAGTGGACAAGCATATATTCTTTTTGTCAACACCGACTTTAGCCGAGAATATAGCGTTAATACCGTGCTGAACCATGAGTTCGGGCATAACTTTCCATGCCTCACGAGCGGTTGCGTTTGCGTTATGAGCACCGTCTATCTGTGCCATACCTGCCCAAGCTATGAGCTTTTTGGATTCACATGCGTCCACGAATGAACGAATCATGTTTATATTTCTGTAAATTACGTTGTACTGGGGGTCTTGATGTACACCGTTCACGCCTTCTTCTGCGAACATAACGGCAATATCGGGACCTGCAACGCCTGAAACATATGAGTGGTAATTTATGGGTCTGCCCACTTCATCTTCTATCATGTCCAAAGCCTTTCTCTGAGCTCTGACCTGTTTACGGGTAATGGGTACACCGCCCATGCCCTGGGGAGTGCCTTCTATAAGTCCGTCAAAGTGTGACTGACCTGCGGTACGGATAACCATGATGTGGTCTGCCCCGTGATGTGCTGCCATACGCATACGGCGGATGTCATCCTCGAATCTGCCCGATGCAATCTCCGTGGTGATAACGGGTGCGGGCTGAGGGTCTATGTCGCCAAAGTAATGTGCAGGGGGAAGGGGTACACTGCTTTTAAGGGGTTTTGTAGTGTCCTTATATGTAAAGGGGCCCATCTTTTGGTCTGCAACAGGTTCACGCCAAGTCCAACCGCGACGACGGGGACGATAGCTCTCTAAATCTTTGAGAATTTCTTCAACATTTATGTTCTTATCTGCGGGAAGCTTGTATTCGCTCATAATTATGCCTCCTTAAAAAGTTTTTCCGCATCAGACCAGAGTTTGCCGCTGCAAAGAGCAAGGCCTGCTTCTCTAATCTGCATGTTATTTGTTTTTGCCAGTTTATAAACTACATTTCCTGCGCCATGCTCCATGAGCGAGTGCTCCATGCATCCGTCCACAATGGCCTTTGCTTCAATGGAAGAAAAACCCATGCGAAGCAAAACCGAACGCTCAACAGCAGGGGATGTGTACTCATAACCCATGTCGAGAAGGGGTTGAGTGAGCTGCTCGGCAAGCTGCCAAAAGCGTTCTTTGAGCTGTTCATCCGTGAGGTTTGCAAGATGAGCGCGTCTCTGTTCGTAATCGTCTGTTCGTTTCATTTACAGTCTCCTTATATTTTATTTTTGCGTTGTATACTTAAAATTGCACTTTCGTGTTGAATACAATCCGAAAGCACATAAAACCCTCTGTTTGTGTTGAGGCACTTACCTAAGCTCTTTCAAAGTCTGCAAAACGTACGCATTATCCGTCTTAGTTTCCGCTGCAAGGAATGCTATATCCTCATCGGTGAGGTTATCATAACCTTCCGTCTTGTTGCGGATGAGGGAGTGACGCATTTTATTTAAGTCAACATCCCTTGCACGGATAAGTCTCGGATGCTCGGGCAGAATTATGCTCTTTCCGGGCACTTCTTCTTCGGGATTTCCGAGTCTGACTTCTATGCCGTTGTCCCTTGCAAATGAAAGCTGAGGCTGTATGTGCTTGCCTGCGCCCGTGTACTCCGTTTCCTGCACCACTATGGTCTGATTTTCATCCATTTCCTGTGCCAGATAGAAAGCTGCTGCAAGTGCTGTATTTCCTGCAGGGCCTTTTTCCAGTCCTTCAAGTGATGCCAAGGCTTCCGTGATATAGAAAACTTCACCCTGATTCACGGTCACATACCTGTCCATGTAACGCATGGGGCGTGCCGCACTTCTCGGAACGTCGCTTCTGTCGGGATTTGTAGCAAAGGGCATACCGAAACCCGTGTGACTGGTGGTAAATGACTTTTTATTAAACTGGTCATCGGACGCCATGTGGAGTCCTTTCAGATTAACACTTGCTGCTACTATTTGCGCTTTGCAACCCGCCTTCATAAGACCGCGAGCCGTACCCGTGAGGTTGCCGCCGCCTGCGTTTGAGCATACCACCACATCGGGGTCGGTGTTGTAATCACGGCGGAACTGCTGTGCTATCTCATAGCCCAATGTTTCCACACCTGCTATGCCATACGGTGAGTACAGTGATGCATTAAAATATCCTGTTTCTTCAAGCATTATAAGCACGCTGTAAAAAAGCTCGGGCCCCACGGTGAGCTGCACAACCTCTGCACCGAGTGCCTCACACTTTCTTGCTTTTTCCACTATTTCGGGCTGACCTATTCCACGTGAATCGTAGCATTCCTGTACAACTATGCACTTCAAGCCTGCCATAGCACATGTTGCCGCCACTGCTGCACCGTAGTTTCCGCTGGTTGCGGAGATTGCGCCCTTGTAACCCATCTTCTTTGCCTGATAAATGGATGTGGCAGCACGGCGAGCCTTAAAGCTCCCCGAGGGGTTTGTGGCTTCATCTTTCACGAAAATGCGTGCGCCCTTACCTGCGGGTGCGCATTTCCTTGCAAGTGCCGTGAGGTTTTTAAGTTCAATTATGTGAGTATCGCCTATGGCAAACTGCTTCTGGATATTTATTATGTCCTCCAAGGTGTAGCCCGTGTCTGCCATCATGCCTTCATAATCAAAAGCCACAGAACCGCTCTCATACTTTGAAAAGTCCATGCCCACGGCTTTTTTCATTATCTCGTTTTTACGAGCCATCACTGCATCGTAACTCATATCCCGTGTCATCACTCTTCACCTCCGAAAACTATTTCACGAACCTGGTCGCCCACATGTAAAAGCTCGGGTATAAGTTTTCCCCAGCTATGTTCAAAATGCGGAGCTTCATCACAGAGTGTACCCTGTGCCACTCTGCCCGTGCGTGTGATAACCGTTACGCTGTCACCCACATTTGCAGATTCTTCCTGCAAGTAACCCTTTACCCACATTTCAAGCGGTTTGGTATGAGTTTCCTCGGGCAGATTCTTTGATCTTAAATCGGGCGTGAGCACCGTGCGGTGAATCTGCACATAGTCATTTTTCTTTGACATTCTATTCTCCTCCTTTTGCAGTAAGACGGGCGAACACAGTTCGCCCCTACAAAAATTATTCCTCTATCATATCCCTTATGTCACCCATGATTGCTCTGGGTACGGGAAGGTCTATCATGGTTTTAAGACCGGGCTTTGCGTTTACCACATGGGGAATCATGTTCACGCACATAGCAATGGTGCCTATGCCGCCGTCAACTTCGGGCTTTATTGCCATATTAACATTGGGTGTACCTGTGAGTTCTATGTAGTCGCCTGTGTGTGTTCCCACCATTTCAGGCTCTATCTGCTGGGGATGATACATATCTATCTTAACCTGACCGTCTACATAGCCCTGACCCGTCATATTTACGCCTGCCACATGTCCTTTTGCTGCAAAACCGTAGGGAGATTTTCTGTCCACATCGGTTACGATGGGCTCCATCTGCTGCTCAAACTTATCCACTTTCCAGCCGATAGCGTCTGCAATCATATTTACGGACTCAATGAATCCAACATGACCTGCAAGACTTCCGTCTGCCTTGCCCTTTTCAAAGTCGTCCGTGGTGATACCAATACCCTGCTCCACCATAACGGCAGGACCAAAGGGAGAAAGGCTGTTTACACGGCGGCAGAGAACTTTTTCCACATCTGTCATACAGCCCGAGAGACATACAGCCAAAAGATCCATCATGAGACCGGGGTTTATGCCTGTACCGAGGACTGTAACACCGTTTGCCTTTGCAAACTCGTCAATCTTCTTTGCAAGCTCGGGTTCCTTAGCCTGCGGATAGCTCATTTCCTCTGCCGTGGTGATGCAGTTTATACCATGCTCACACACGAGCTTCAGCTTGTCGAAAACATCCTTTGTGAATGAGTTTGTACAAATCATACAGATGCGGCTGCCTGCAATTGCTTTTTCGATGTCGGGAGTTACCACAACGTCTTTATGACTGCCTCTTTCCACACCCAGAACATCAAATATGCTCTTTCCCACTCTGTCGGGATGCATATCACATACACCTGTGATTTCCACGCCTTTTTTGCGCAGAAGAACCTTTGTGATACCCGAGCCCATTGCTCCAAAGCCCCAAACTGAAACTTTTAATGCTTCTTTCATGATAAAAAACCTCCGTAGTTATAGCTTTTTTGTGCTCAAAATTGCCTTTTTCGGCATTTGCGCATAAATTTACCTTTTAATTATAGCACATAGTTTTAAGTTGTGCTATAATAATTTGTGTGTACGAAAAAAGTTTTGATGATAAAGGTCAAAATAATCGTGCGTCACTTTAACCGAATACAAACAAAAAAGGAGAGATATACTTTATGAAACCGAAACTTGTAATAATGGCAGCGGGAATGGGTTCACGCTATGGCGGACTGAAACAGATAGACCCCGTGGACAAATACGGGAATATAATAATTGACTTTTCCATATACGATGCACTTCGTGCGGGCTTTGAGGATATAGTATTTATTATAAAGCATGAGATTGAAGCGGACTTTAAGGCGGCAATAGGCAACCGCATGGAAAAACATGCAAACGTCCAGTATGTTTTTCAGCAGCTCGATATGCTGCCCGATGGATTTACCGTACCCGAAGGCAGAGTAAAACCGTGGGGAACATCACACGCTGTTTTGTGTTGCAAGGAGGCGCTTTCAGGTTCGGCATTCGTGCCGCTCAATGCAGACGATTACTACGGACCCGAGGCTTTCCGTATTGCATATGATTTTTTGACTAAAAATAATAATGAAAATGAGCATTGCGTAATAGGTTATCCCGTGGCAAACACGCTCACCGAGCACGGATACGTATCCCGAGGCGTGTGTGAGGTGGACGCAAACGGAAACTTGGCGGACATACATGAGCGTACAAAGATTCGTATGGCGGGCGAGGGTGCAGAGTACACGGAAGATGACGGCGAAACCTTCATAAAGATACCCGAGGGTGCAACGGTGTCCATGAATATGTGGGGATTTAATACGGGAATGATGAAAGAATTGGAGCAGGGCTTCCCCGTAATGCTTGAAAAAATAGCAAGGGAAAATCCGCTCAAAGGTGAGGACTACTTGCCCGAAGCCGTGCGCAGAGCGATATCTGCAAACCGTGCAAGCGTGAAAGTTATTCCCACACACGACCGTTGGCACGGCGTGACGTATCCGCAGGATAAGCCGGCACTCATGGAAGCCATTGAGAAGCTGAAAAAAGAGGGCGTATACCCCGAAAAGTTGTGGAATGACAGATAAGGCGACCGCACTGAGGATATTGGCGATACTGCATGAGCTGTACCCGGACGCAAAGCCCGAGTTGGACTACAACAACGCTTTTGAACTGCTCATTGCGGCTATATTGTCTGCACAATGTACGGATAAGAGAGTGAATATGGTGACGGCAGAGCTTTTTCCTATGTACTCAACACCGTAAGATTTTGCAGACCTCTCTCCCGATGAGTTGGAACCGCACATACGCACATGCGGATTGTACAGAGCAAAGGCGCATAATATAACAGAAGCGTGCAAGCTCATTGTGTCTGAATTTTCAGGTCGAGTACCCGAGACTCGGGAAGAACTTATGCGACTGCCGGGGGTGGGACGAAAAGTGGCAAATGTGGTGTTGTCAAACGCATTCGGAGTACCCGCCATTGCGGTGGATACGCATGTTTTTCGTGTTTCAAACAGGATAGGGCTTGCAAACGCCTCTACTGTGGATAAGACGGAAAAACAGCTCATGGAAAACATACCCCGAGAGGAATGGAGCATAGCCCACCACCTTCTCATATTTCACGGCAGACGGGTGTGCCATGCTAAAAAACCCAAGTGCAATGAGTGCAAGCTGAACGGAATTTGTGAATCGAGTACGGGGATATGAGCTTGCATTTTGTATCGTAATAAGGAGATTTAGATATGAATTTTGTAGATAAAGCCCACATATATATAAAGGCAGGCGCAGGCGGCGACGGACATGCGTCTTTTCACCGTGAAAAGTATGTGGCACGAGGAGGCCCTGACGGTGGTGACGGCGGTCACGGCGGCAGCATAATCTTTTATGCTGACCCCGATATGAACACATTGCTGGACTTTCGCTTTGCACAACATTTTCGTGCAGAGAACGGTGAGTGCGGCAGACCGAATCTGCAAACGGGTAAATGCGGAGAGGACCTCATAATAAAAGTCCCCGTAGGCACGGTGGTACGTGATGTGGAAACGGGTGTTGTCATTGCGGACATGAACAGGCCCGAGAAGAAAAAGACTATTTTGCGAGGCGGACGCGGCGGCAAGGGTAATGCAAGGTTTGCAACCGCCACAAAACAGGCACCGCAGTTTGCGCAGCCGGGGCAAAAGACGGAAGAGAGAAAGGTGGAATTGGAACTCAAAACCATAGCGGATGTGGGGCTTGTAGGTCTGCCCAATGTGGGAAAATCCACCATGCTATCGGTGTTGACAGGAGCAAAGCCGAAGATTGCAAATTACCACTTCACCACGCTCACGCCTAACCTGGGTGTGGCAAAGAGATATGACAAGAGTTTTGTACTTGCCGACATACCGGGACTCATAGAGGGTGCGGCAGACGGTGTGGGACTCGGACATGATTTCTTGCGCCACATAGAGCGTACACGCATTATTGTGCATGTGGTGGACATATCGGGTTGCGAAGGCAGAGACCCCATGACGGATTTTGACTCCATATGCGAGGAACTTGCAAAGTACAGCGAAAGATTGGCAAGTACTCCGTGTGTGATTGCCGCAAACAAGATGGATATATGGGGAGCGGAGGATAATTTGGAGCTTTTCTGTGAGGAATTAAAAGAGAGAGGTATTGATATACCCGTGTTCCCCGTTTCCGCTGCCACATGCAAGGGTTTTGATAAACTGCTGGACAAACTGGTGCTCATGTTGGATGACATACCAAAGAGTTATGAGTTTGAGGAAGAAGAACTCATTCTGGAGGACAGGTATGCAGGCGGTTTCAGTATAAGACGTGCCGACGACGGTGCATATGAGGTCACGGGCGGCATCGTGGAATACATTTTGGATACCACATACCCCGACAATGAAGAATCCATGCGCAGATTTCAACAGATGCTCATAAAAGAGGGCATAATAGATGCTTTGCGTGAAAAGGGGGCAGGAGAAGGTTCGGTCATACGCCTCGGTGAATGGGAGTTTGACTTTGTGGACTGACTCTTTGCGTCTTAAAATTCATTGCAAAAGTTTTAACATAAAACCGCTGTGAACTCGGCGGTTTTCTTTTTTTGTTCAAAAAATGCTTGCAATTTATCTGCAAATACATTAAAATAAAAACATAATGAAAAATATAAATAAGGAGGAATTTTTATGAAGAAGATAATGATGATAATTTCCATGTTGGTTATAACAGCAATTCTTTCGGGATGTATTAGTGTCGCGATTCCCGGTCTGCTGAGGAATGAACTTTCGCAAGAGAAAGATGCAGAGAGAGCCTTTACCGATGCAAAAAACACATTAGCTATCTATATAGCGGGCAATAGCCGTGGCGACGGTATGGAGGTAGTTGGTGACGGTTCTGTGTTTGAAGTTGAATTAGGGGGAAAGAACTGGTATTACACATATGCTGGCAATGGTATTGCGCCGAATGAGGATGTGAACACAAAGCCCACGCTTCCCGAATCATATGAAATAATCACATATGAGGAAGTTGGGAACATTCCCTCTAATGTAACCATTTATCTGGTGGAGCCCGATAGTGTCAGAGCCCTTTCCGATGCAAAAAACGCATTATCTATCTATATAGCGGACATGTCGGACGGCAGCGGTGCGGAGGTAATCGGTGACGGTTCTGTATTTGAAGTTGAATTAGGAGGAAAGAACTGGTATTTCATATATTCTTACAATGGTCTCACACGGAATAGGTCTGTCAACACAAAGCCCACGCTTCCCGAATCATATGACGTAATCACATATGAGGAAGTTGAGAACATTCCCTCCAATGTAACTATTTATCTGGTGGAGCCCGATTGAGTGAAGGCAAAGAGTTTGTGTCCTTGTAATAACGCTTGAAATAATAGGTCGGTTTCAAAATATATTTTTGCAATCGATAAAAGCACCGAAATGCCCATAAAGGTATGAAATAATAACATCGGTGGCAAGCCGTTAACCGAGAAATCGGAGAAAGGAGACGCAATGAGTGAAGATATGACAAGGCTTGAACTCTTGACAGTTATGCTCTCAATCAAATTTCTACTTCAAAGTGGAAACAATGAAAAAGCAATGGAATTGATTGACGAAGTAATAGCTGAAGCAAAAAGGAAAGACTCCGATTAAAAACCGGAGCAACACACAAAGCGAAAATGGGTGGGACACTTGCCGCCACTCATTTTCACATTTGCATTATAACCCATAAAAATATAAAAGGCAAGGGAAAGGATAATAAATATGCCGATAAAAGACTGTAACCGAAAAGCAAGAGCAAACTACAACGCAAAATGCGAACACTTTTCAATGGTATTATATCCATCTGAAGAAGATATCAAAAAGCGAATTGCAGAACGCATAGAAGCAGGCGAACCCAGAGCAACATACATAAAAAGGTTAATTCGTGAAGATATAAGAAAAGAAGAACAAAAAACAGAAAGCAATTAAAAACAGCCCCCTCGGAGTCCAAGGACGAAACGGAGGGGGTAGTTTTCTTACACAACATAAAACGTGTACGAGAGCCCTTTTGTTTGTGAAGTGATACTTCACAGATATTGAAACTACAAGCTTTTGTGATATAATCAATTCGATGAATAAGAATTTGCAGGGGTGCAGCTGATGAAATTTAAGAATCCTATGCTTGTAGTGACTGACATAGATAAGTCCGTTGAATTTTATAAAAAGGTGTTTGGGTTCCACGTAATTATGGATTTTGGAGCAAACAAAACCTTGACAGGCGGCTTGGCATTACAGACTCTTGAAACGTGGCAAGATTTTATTGGCACCGATGATATTTCTTTCGGTAGCAATAGCTTTGAGATTTACTTTGAAGAGGATGATTTTGATGCGTTCGCTGAAAGACTGAAAAAGTGTGATGTGGAATACGTGCATCCCATCAAGGAACATTCGTGGGGGCAACGAGTGGTTAGAATTTACGATCCCGACAAGCATATCATTGAGATTGGCGAAAACCTGAAAGTGGTTTGCAAACGATTTTTGGATAGCGGCATGACCCAGGAACAGGTTGCAGAGCGCATGGATGTACCAATAAAATTCGTAAATACTTGTATGCGCTGAATAAGAATTTGACGAGGTAATTATGGCAAGCAGCAAAGAATATATAGATTTCGTATTAGAACAATGTAACGGTCTCACTGCCCGTGCTATGATGGGAGAATATGTGCTATACTATGGTGGCAAGGTTGTTGGTGGTGTCTATGATAATCGTTTGCTCGTCAAACCAACACCGTCTGCGGTTGTATTGATGATAGAAGCACCGAAAGAACTGCCATACGAAGGTGGAAAGGAAATGCTCCTTGTGGAAGATATCGAGGATAGAGTTTTTTTGAAAAAACTATTCGAGTCAATATACGAAGAACTACCCGAACCAAAGAAAAAGAAATAGACAAATTCCAATTTGTCGAGCAGCACAGTTACGCACTCTTTTTGTTATCAAGGCACATATGGGTGATAACATACAGTTGTAAAAACGGGGTGTGCGGTTTAGTATTTCATATGACAAACAGGGTTTTGACGCATTGTGTTCATAACATAAAAATACATTTGAAGTTACGGATATAATCTGCTATAATAGGAGATTGAATAGGAAGAGAAGGTAAAATGTGTGCATTCGGATTTAAGCGGAGTGTGCAAAAAATCCTCTTTCGAGAAAAACATATAGGAGATATACAATGAAAAAGATAATCGGAAAAACAAAATTCCTTCTGTGCCTCATATTGGCACTGGCATGTCTGTGTTCATGCTCGCTGTATGGCGATGATACAAAGGATTCTGACGCAACACAGAGCGGAAATGAACTCACAGAAACCTCATTTAAGGCAAACTACACGCAAGAAGAGCTTGATACTCCCGTAATTACCATAGGCAAGCGTACAGTCACCATGGACGAGTATCTGGACTTCTTCCAGGAGATATACACATACTACAAAACCAATTACAGTGTGGATATCATGGAGAGCAATGAAACTCTTACCAAGTATCTTGACCTCATAACGGAGTCTCTCACGGAAGATACCATGATACTGCATCAAGCAGATGTTTTGGGGCTTACAGACTTCACGGATGAGCAGAAGAAAGAAATAGAAGACCGCTTTGAGGCAGAAAAGAAAGATATGTACGATTACTACACCGATTATGCTGTGGAAGACGGCGGCATGAGCGATGAAGCAGACATTGCAGAGGCAGTGGAAAAATACATATTGGATGAAGCTGCATATTATTGCGGTGACGGTACCACACTGGAAGAGTACTATGACTACCTCTATGAGCAGGAAGAAGAAAGCTACATAAAAGACCTTCTCTTTGAGGAGCTTACAAAGGATACGGAAGTTTCCGATGAAGACATAAAGAAATGGTATGAAGATGCAGTGGAGGACGATGAGGAATACTTCAAAGAGCATCCCGAAAGCTATAAGGACGAGTGCGACAGTTATGAGAGCACAGGCTTCATTTCCGACGGTACCACGGCAGTTCCCCCGGCATATGTGCCCACAGGCTATTCCAGAGTGTATGACATACATGTAAAGGGTGACAAAGAAACAAGTGAACAGTACAATGAAAATGCAGAAAAGATGTCCGCTCTCATAGACGAGTACGGCCGCCTTGCTTTTGACAACGATAAAAACGGAAAGACAGCGGCAAGTGAAGCTCGCATGTCTGAAATAATGAAAGAGTACAAAGAGCTTGAAAAAGAAAACAATGCAGAGCTTAAAAAACTCTATAAAGACGAGAAAAAGAAGATAGATAAAGCATATAAAGCCTTGGAAAACGGTGAGGACTTTGTGGACGTAATGAATGAGTATACGGAAGCCGACGAATACAAAGAGGGCGGAGTTTTTGCAGAGAAGGGCAGACTCATAAGCTCCGAGTACACGTCCGAGTCTGATTGGCTTACGGCTGTAAAGAGGGAGTTCGCCGAGCTTAAAATAGGCGAGTATTCAGAAGTTTTCATGGCAGATGACGGCTATCACATCATTTACCGCATAGGCGATGAAAAGAACGGCACGAAAACTCTTGAAAGCATGAAGGACGCTATAAGAGAAAACCTCATAGGCAAAGAAAAGCAGGATGCATATGACAAACAGATGCAGGAATGGCTTGACGAGGGCAAGGATGTTATCCGCAATGACAAACTCATAGAGAGCCTTTGCAAATAAGCTTTTGATGTAATCATGAGGGTGGAAAGCCGCAAAGCGCGCGGTTTTCCGCCTGAATTTATTTTAAGTTAAAAACAGGGGTGAAAGTACAAAATGCGACTTGATAAATATTTGAAAGTATCCCGAGTGATAAAGCGCAGGAGCGTGGCAAACGAGGCGTGCGATACGGGGCATGTTTCGGTGAACGGCAAGGTTGCCAAGCCATCCACCGACGTGAAAGAGGGCGATGTGGTGACGGTGCGCTTCGGTGCAAATGAAACCACATTCCGCATACTCTCCATATCCGAACATGCGGCAAAGGCGGATGCGGCTTCCATGTACGAGATGGTTACGAAATGAAAAAGACGATAGGAATTATACTTGCGGCAGGCCGTGGTACCCGCATGGGTGAAAATAAAATGCTCATGCGAATATGCGGATATACTCCCATAGAGTTGTGCATGAGGGCTATGGAAGAATCTTGCGTGGATGAAATAATAATTACGGTAACGGACGATACGGCAAGGCATGTACATGATTTGCCCTGCACAAAACCCGTAAAAACGGTACTCGGGGGAGAAACGAGGGGAGAGTCCGTATATAATGCGCTTTGCGCTGCACAAGACGCTGATATTGCCGTAATACATGACGGTGCTCGCTGTCTCGTCACACCCGATATAATAAACAGGAGTGTTGAAGAAGCAAAAAAATACGGTAGTGCCGTGGCATCCCTTCCCGTCAGTGATACTGTGAGAAACTTTGAAAATATCACTTTGGATAGAGACAGCCTTCGCATTATGCACACGCCGCAAGCATTTCAATATGAACTCATACGGGATGCATATGAAAAAGACGGTATGCATACCAATACAGACGATTGCGGCGTGTTTATTCAGGCAGACGGCAATCCGCACTACTTTGAATCCGATTTTATGAATCAAAAACTTACAAGACCTTCTGATATAGCTTTTTTTGAGAGTTGTATCCACAGAAGATTGGGTCAAATGCGAGTGGGAATAGGTGAGGACACACACCGACTTGTTGAAGGCAGAAAGCTCATTTTAGGCGGCGTTGAGATAGATTATCGCATGGGGCTTTTAGGCCATTCCGATGCAGATGTCCTTTGCCATGCTATATCGGATGCCGTATTGGGCGCATGTGCATTGGGCGACATAGGAAGGCATTTCCCCGATACCGACCCCGCATACAAGGGTGCAAACAGTGTGCAGCTTTTGCACCGAGTCATGACGCTTTGCCGTGAAAACGGGTTTTGCATTGTGAATGTGGACGCAACAGTAACTGCACAAGAACCGAAACTTGCACCTCACATTGAAAAAATGCGTGAGAACTTATCGGGTGCATTGGGTGTTGACGTTTCATGCGTGAGTGTGAAAGCCACTACGCCCGAACACACGGGCCCCGAGGGAAATTTGGAGTGCATAACGGTGCGTGCCGTTGCAACGGTGCAAAAAATAAATTGAGTTTACATATGCGGACAAATAAAAGGAGCTGTTTCTGTTTGCAGCCCCTTTTGTCTAACTCATGCAGATTGCAGTGTTACTTTGCCGTAACCGTAGCAAGCATTCGGAAGTTTACCATGTCCAACACAATAAGATTTCCGTTCCGGGTGTCTGCCACATAGTAATAGTCACCTATGTACATGCCTCGCATATCCCATGTCCAGTCATGGTTTTTTATCTCCACCACGCCTTCTTCCAAGAACTTTTCACCGTCGTATGAATAAATCATATAACCGTTTTCCACGGGGAAGCCTATTATGTTCTTCTCTGCATCGGCAAGTATTGCCTTGTGGTTATCACATGCCGATGACCATTTTCCGTGAAGCTCCGTACACGCCGTCTCGCTGACATTTTCGGGGTCGCTCACATCAAACATGGAGAGTTTTATACCGTATGTGCCGCCCGTATTCTCATCTGCGGCATACCCGAAACCAAATAGCAGACCCTCGCCGTAACTTTGCAAGTATTCGGAGAAACCGGGAATTTTCAGTTCGCCTATTATTTTCGGGTTCTCGTGGTCCGATAAATCCACGGAGAATAAGGGGTCGGTCTGACGGAAAGTTACAAAGTAACCTATGTCGCCCATAAACCTTGCCGATTTTATCGCCTCGTCACGGGCGATGTTTTCTATAAGTCCCGTAACTTCCAGCTTATTGTCCAAAACATAGAGGTTGTTGGTTTCACGGTTTTGGCTGTCCGTATAATAATTGTACTGTTCGCCGCCGAATATGTCCTTGCGTTTTTCATAAAAACCGTAATGTTCTGTGTAGTTCGTAACGATTCGGAAGTGGTCGTCGTATTCGTCCAAGGAGAATTGGCTGTCTATCATTCCGTTTACGGTTTGAGTCTTTTCCAGTTTTAAATCGCCGTCGTTCATGGAGATAAGATAAAGGTTTGCGATATTTCTGCCGTGTGTGCCGTAAATATCGGAATCGGCATCATCCGAAACTTTCTCATATGTGCCGTCCTCATTTTGTTTTACCTTATATTCGTCGGTGACATATGTGTTGGAGTACAGGAGTATATTGTCTGTGCTTGCATACATTCCCGATATCGAGCCAAGTGCGCCCAAGGAACTTTTTATCTCCTGTGTGTTTTCCATATCCACTGACGTTACCACGGAGTAGTTTGGACTCACATCGTCAAGCAGTTTTATATCCTCTGCCGCAATTACAACACGTTTTCCCGAGTACTCCACGCAGGGAACAAAGCTTTCGGGTTCGTCTTTATTCACATCGTCCCAATATGTGTATGCATAATGTGAAGATACCGTGTACAGAACACCGTTTGAAAGTCGGGAGTTTTCATATGCGCCGTCCTGAGCCGTTGCGTTCTTGAATATCGGCTTTTCGGGGTCTGTGATGTCGTAGAACAATACCCGTGTCATGGACTTTTCGCTGTCCGAGTATGTATAATCATCGGCATACACCTTGTACCCGTAGGTGTATGAGAATGTGCTTGCTATGATAACGAGAGTGTCTTTATGCAGATACATCCCCATGAAAGCATAGCCGTCCGCTTCTGATTCCCTTTTTATTCTGCCTATAAAAGTTGTGTTTTCACCGTCCGGCTTGAATATGTTTACACACTTTTCGTTCATGGCATATATATATTTGCCGTCGGTTTTGATTATGTCAGCTTCGTCAACACCCTCTACCTGAGTGTTTGTTTCCGAAAAATCTTCATCTCTGCTGCTCTCGGGTGCATCATTTGTGCCCTGTATGACGGTTTCCGCATCGTCTGCACCCATGGCGTCTTCCACTATAATTTCCCCCTTTATCCCGTTCGTGTATAACTGCTCAGTTTCCTTTTGAAGCTTTTCAAGCTGCATGAAAATTTCGTTGTAATCGGCAGGTTCGGACACATGTGCGGTGAAGTCTTTCTCTTTTCTGTTGTCGTGGTCGCCGTAGAGCATATCCAAGCCGTTTATGAGATAGCCCGCAAGGAATATTGTAACACATGCCGCTGCCACCGCTGCAATGATGGTGTTTCGCTTTCTTGTATTCTTTTTGTTGTGGGTATTGGTTATTTTATTTTCACGCATATTGGTCAGTATCCTTTCTTTGTCCTTATCGGAAAGTTTTACGGCTTCATTCGCCTTTTTGTACTTTTTGCTGAACATATAAAGCTCTCCTTTCTCATGATTATATTTCGTCTTTCAGCTTATTCCTGAGAGAATCCCGTCCTCGTTTGAGCCATGATTTTACCGTGTTCGGTTTTGCTCCCATGGCCTTTGCGATGTCCTCAACAGAATAATCTTCATAATAAAACAGGTGAATTGCCGTCCTCAATTTCACGGGCAGTGAGAGTACCGCCGCATATACTTCGCTGTCCTCCTCGTCCATTGCCTGTGTTACGGGAGATTCGGTGAGGGAAACCGTGTTTTTATGCCAAGCCGTGGTTTGCATGGAAGCCGTGCAATTTAATGTTACTCGCACAAGCCATGCACGCATATGTTCATCGGACTCAAATTCGGGCTTTTTGCGTACCAATCTGTAAAAAACTTCCCCCGTGATGTCCTGTGCATCGGAATAATTCGCTCCGCAACGGGAATATGCAAGCGCAAACACCATGTCCGAATACCGTATAAAAGCGTTCTCTGCCGTTTTCATGTACGGGTCATCCGTCTGCAAGTTGTTCTGCAGTAACAACATCAGCATTTTCATTCACCTCTTTCACTTATAATACCGAGTATGCATACAAAAAGTTGCAATGCGATACGGTTTTGATGAAAATAAAATATGTGCAGGGTTTTATGTATGACAGACCTTGCACAGAATAGCCCCGTTTCGCATAGAATAATTACATAAAGCCCCAATCACGGGAAAAGGAGGAAAACCCATGCACAGATATGCCAACCCGTGCAGACGCTCATGCGGATATGCTTACAGACGCAGGCGAAAGACATTTGCATGGATTCCGTTTATACTCGCCGTCATATGCACGGTGATACTTATATGCATTATGCCCGTGTGGCTCATTTGTCTGGCAGCAGGGCTTGCGGTGGGAGTAATTATCACTTTGCTGTTGTACGGCAGATAATTTTTTCCTCAACACTCCTTGCCATAGCGTGTATTGCGGCACATTCTGATTGCACGGACATGCTTTTCTCCGATACAAAGGCTGTTTTTGTAATTGTAGCATAAACCTGTTTCCTCCGCAAGAATATGAACATGTATTTAAGTTGTCACAGTGACACAATTATATACAATAATTTTCATGTAGAAAAATGGCGTTGCATGGCATATAATTAGTATGTTATATTTTTTATTTTATTTTTGGAGGACTTATAACACATGGAACAATTACCGGCTAAGAAACGCTGGGGCGATCGTCGTGACGGATATTTACTCCGTGACGTGGACCCTATGCACCTGTTTGTTCCGCATCTTTACCCGAACAGAGCAGATTCAGAATGCTTTGTTACAGAACAGATAGACCTTACAAACCTTTTGGCTTATCTGGAAAAGAAGAATGCGGACAATCCCGAGTACAAGTACACGCTGTTTCACGCTATTGCGGCAGCACTTGTAAAGACAGTTACACTAAGACCCAAGATGAACCGATTCATACAGGGCAAGAGACTGTATCAAAGAGACCACCTGAGCCTTGCTTTTGTGGCAAAAAAGTATTTCGGTGATGATGCCCACGAAGCACTTCTTACAATGAAGTTTGACGACAGCACCACCATAAACTCAGTGCACGACCGCATAATGAACGAAGTTATGCAAGTGCGCAGCGGAAAGAGAGAAGATAATTCCACGGAGAAAATGGGTATTCTGGTAAAAATGCCGAATTTCCTGTTGCGTTGGCTTGTAAATCTTCTGCACGTTTTGGATTTCCATGGGAAAGTGCCTTCTGCACTCATAAAGGAAGATCCTTGCTATTCCAGCGTTTTTATTTCCAATCTTGGAAGCATAAAACTGCACGCAACTTATCATCACCTCACGAACTGGGGCACAAACTCCGTGTTTGTAGTAATAGGAGAGAAGCATCTTGCGCCGTTTTTTGATGAGCAGGGAAATGTGGACATGAGACCGGCATTGGAGCTGAGTCTCACCATTGATGAGCGCATAGCAGACGGTTACTATTATTCAAAGACATTCAAGCTCTTAAAACATCTTCTGCAAAATCCCCAGCTTTTGGAGCTGCCTGCAAAGGAGATTGTGGATTATGAGTGAGATAAAAGCACCGTGGCTTAAATTTTACGGCAATGTACCTGAAAAGTTGGACTATCCCGACTGTTCGATGTTTGAAAAAGTACAGGAAATAGCTGAAAAGTATCCCGAATACACTGCCTATGAATTTATGGGCACCAAAGGGACATATAAGAAATTTGCAGAGGAAGTGCTCGAATGTGCAAAGGCACTCCGTGCGGCAGGCATAAAGGAAAACGACCGAGTTACCATTGCCATGCCGAACTGTCCGCAGGCGATAATCATGTTTTACGCCGTTAACTATGTGGGTGCAGTATCAAACATGATTCATCCGCTTTCCAGCGAGGGCGAAATAAAATTCTTCCTCAATGATTCAAAGAGCGTGGCGGCTGTTACTCTCGACCAGTTTTATCCCAAGTTTGAGAGCATAAGAAAAGAAGTAAACCTGCCCACACTTATTATAACTCGCATAAAGGACTACTTGAATCCCGTGCTGAAAGTAGGCTTCTCTCTCACAAAGGGCAGAGCTATAAAAAAGATTCCGAAAGATGCGGATATCATAATGTGGAATGACTTTATAAAGCGAGGCAAAACCGTAACCGAAAACTGTGCAGTAAAGCGCACGGGCGCAGACGCTGCCGTGGTTTTATACAGCGGCGGTACTACGGGTATAAGCAAGGGCATTTTGCTGTCAAACCTGAATTTTAACGCACTTGCAGCACAGATAGTGGCTGTGGCACAGTGCTTTGAGGTAGGAGATAAGATGCTTGCCGTTATGCCCATATTCCATGGTTTCGGTCTGGGCGTATGCATACACTCCATGTTTGCAAACGGCGGTCAGGCAATTCTCATGCCGCAGTTGATACTGAAAGAGTATGCACAGGCACTCAAAAAGAAAAAGCCGAACCTTATTGCAGGCGTACCCACACTGTTTCAAGCACTGCTTCGACTTGATGACATGCAGAATGCAGACCTTTCATGCTTAAAGGGTGTGTTTTCGGGCGGCGACTCCCTCTCCATAGAGCTTAAAAAGAAAGTTGACAAGTTCTTGGCAGAGCATGGTGCAAATACCCGAATCCGTGAGGGCTTCGGTACCACAGAATGCGTAACCGCAAGCTGTCTTACACCTTACAACATGGAAAAAGAGGGAAGCATAGGCATACCGTTCCCCGATACATTCTACAAGGTGGTAAAGCCCGGAACCACGGAAGAAGTGCCGTATGGTGAGGAGGGTGAAATCTGTCTTACAGGCCCTACTATGATGCTTGAATATGTAAATCATCCCGAGGAAACGGCACAGACACTGCAAACTCATGGTGACGGTGCAAAGTGGTTGCATACGGGTGATCTCGGACTCATGGATGAGGACGGTTTCATTTATTACCGCCAGAGAATGAAGCGCATGATTATTTCAAGCGGATATAACATTTACCCCTCACAGCTTGAAAACGTGATAGACGCACATGAAGATGTACTTATGAGCTGTTGCATAGGCATTCCCGACGAATACCGTCAGCAGATAGTAAAGGCATTCGTAATGTTGCGCCCCGGGAAAGAGCCGAGTGAACAAATCCGCGCGTCCATACTGGAACATTGCAAAAAGAATATTTCAAAGTATGCAATGCCCAGAGAGATAGAATTCCGTGAGGAACTCCCAAAGACACTGGTGGGCAAGGTAGCATACCGTGTGTTGGAGGAAGAAGAAGCGCAAAAGAGAGCAGATAAAGCATAACAGCTTTTCAATAACAGAAAAAAGAGAGAACATTTCGGCGTGCAGCTGTTTTGTTCTCTCTTTCTGATTGTTATGAGATAATACTACTCCAAGTCCGTTTCAGAATCCGATTCAAAGTCAAAGTCGTAAAACTCATCCTCATCATCGCCGTTATAATTCTGTGGTGACTCAGGTTCCTCATCGTATGTTTCGATGTTCTCATATGCGGCGTCATCGTAATTTTCGGTGGTTGACTCATTCTCGGTGCGCTGTTTCTTTTCCGGTTTGGGACGGACAGGATACAGTATTGCTTCATCGTCACGGGTGATGACATCCCAATCCACCTTTTCGCCCGCATGTGAAGCACCGAGCTCTGCGTGCAACATTGCAATTCCGCAATCAATCATGCCAAAACCTAAATTGCGGGATATATTTACAATGCCCAGTGAATCTTCATATATGTAAAACTGCCAAGGTTGACGGTTCATGGCGGACGGGGCGAGCCTTGCGCTCTCCACAGCACATTGTTGCCATTCGGGCAGGTCTAAAAACTCATCTTTGGTGAGGTCTGTAAGCTCAGACAGTGATAATCTTTTTCTGTAAGGCGGTTCTTCGTCGGGTATGCCTATGGGTGTGACACAGACTATGGATTCGCCCGGTTCAAGCTCAATGGTTTCCAGTGCTGCTCCCATCTTAAAGGACGCACCGAGCCAACATGTGCCGTAGCCGCGCGATACACATTCCAAAATGAAGATTTCACCCAAATAGCCCGAATATAAGTCTTTGCCGTTTTTTGATATTATGGCTGCAAAACATTCCGTACCTACAATTTTACGTGTAAATATCTTGCCCGAAAAAATCTTATTACTGCGACCTATGGCTATGCGTACGCCGTGAGCCTCTATCCCGTTTGCGAATTTTTGCAGATTTGCCATTTCCTGCGCGGAAATACCGCTCCTGTATCGCCTGACGGAAAAGCGTTGTTCTATAGCGTTATACCATTTGTCCATACAGTCCTCCTAAATATCCGACGGCATCACTGCACCGCCAATAATACTATTATACACATATTATCAAAAAAATAAAGCAGTATTTTAAGAAGCGGGTTGAAGCATAATCTTTTAGCTTATGAAGCGAATAAATGGAGAATGAGAATACATGTATTTAAATACGGTGTTGACTCTCCTGCCGAATATAAGAGCTGAGAATGCTTTTTGCCTCGTGCGTGTGTGCAGAGAGGTAAAAATAAACTTTTTGTAAAAAGACATGCAAAAACGGAGTGTTCATAAAATGTTCAAAAAAAGAATCGCTTGCAGTGTTATACTTTGACTTGTGCGATGAGATCGTACAAATTTGATTGCAGAGGTAGATATAATGGCAAATAAAAAATCACTCCGAAAGGCAGAAGAGAATAAGACTTTCTCAGTAAAGGAGCTTCTCTCCCCGAATGTCAGAATAACTGCGCTGTTTGTAATAGCATTCGTGTTGCTTGCCACAGTTACGGTAATAAGTCTGACGGGCAGAGGTTCTGCTATGGCGGAATCAGAGAAATTGGCAGCCGCAGCTCAGACCCAGGCTGCAGAAGGCGAAACAAACGGTTCGGAAGGAAAACTCGCTCTCCCCGAAAGAGGTGTGGAGGACGGGATTGAAGTCCCCGGTGTTGCGGTTGAAGATTTCCCTGAGAAAAGCACTCTGGTATCTGCTTCGGACAATGTAAATATAGAAGCTGTTGAAAGAGAATCCACAGAGGAAACCGTGGTGAAGAAAGCACCCGCAACGTCTGCAATGCTGACTGTACCTTTTGACGGCACTCTTTCATACGGTGATGACCATGAGGCAGTGGCAGAAATTCAAAAACGCCTCATGGAGCTTTCATACATGGGCAATGATGAAGTTACGGAACACTTTGGCCCCATAACACGTGATGCCGTGAAATCCTTCCAGAGAAGAAACGAAATGGATGTTACCGGAAAAGTGGACGGAAAGACTTATCGTGCACTCATGAGCGACGATGCACTGGTGTACATGATGATGGCGGGCGATGACGGTGACGATGTGGCAAGCATTCAGGACAGGCTTTATGAAATGGGCTACATGTCCATAAAGCCCACGGGTTACTTTGGAGAAACCACAGAGGATGCGGTAAAAGAGTTCCAGAAGAATAATGACCTTGCAGTTGACGGCAAGGTGGGTACGGAAACTAAGGACCGCATATTCAGTGAGGATGCAACTCCCAATGTATGGGGCAAGGGCGACAGCTCAGAGGCACTCATTCCTTATCAGAAGAAACTCATAAAACTCGGGTATCTCAGCGCAGAGGCAGACGGTGAATACGGTTCTGCAACAAAGGCAGCAGTGAGACGCTTCCAGGACAGAAACGGTCTGCCCAAGGACGGATATCTGGGACCTAAGACCATAGAGGTTCTCATGAGCAGTGATGCAGTTGCAAACGCATATGCCATAGGCGATGATTGTGATGAAGTGGAAGACATACAGAAAAGACTTTATAAACTGGGCTATGTGAGAAAGTCAAGCATAACAGGATATTTCGGTTCAGCTACGGAATATGCAGTAAAGGCATTCCAGAAGAGAAATGACCTCTCGGCAGACGGCAGAGTGGGTGCAAAGACACTGAAAAAGCTCATGGACGATGACGCAAAGAAGCCTTCAAGCAGCTATAAGTTCTATGGCGAAGGTTCAGGCTCAGGTTCGGGTTCGGGTTCAGGCTCGGGCTCAGGCTCAGATTCTTCAAATACGGGCAGCGCATCAGTGAGCAAACTCATAGATGCTGCAAAGAGCAGATTGGGTTGCAGATACGTAACAGGCGGCAAGGGACCCGATAAGTTTGACTGTTCCGGTTTGGTATACTGGTGCTTGAATAAAGCAGGCGTGAAGCAGTCCTACCTCACATCATACGGTTGGAGAAGCGTTTCAAAGTATCAGCGCATAAGCGACATTGATAACCTCAAAGCGGGCGACATCATAGTATTCTACGGCCATGTGGGTATCATAGTGAGTGGTTCTGACATGATAGACGCATCCAGTACAAACGGCAAGGTTGTACGTAGGTCATTTAAGGGCAGTTGGAGCAGAAATAACTTCATCTGCGGTTACAGAATTTTTGATTGAGTGACTTCAATTAACTAATAGAGAAAAGGCGAGTGCTGGTAACTCGCCCTTTCTTTTTGTTTTTTTATAATCAACACTAAGTGAATATAAATTCCGTATCCCAGTCGGGAACATACGCTCTATGGCGCATATAGAGTTTGTAATCGGGTCGCAAGGAAAGCACTTTCTTTGGTATTGCAAAAAGGTCGTCGATGCGATGATAACATGAAATACGCATTTTGGGCTTATGCATTTTTATGGTACGTTCTGCACCCTCTATGGCAGGTATTTCCGCTCCCTCAATATCCATTTTAATAAGAGAGATATGTTCATCAGACGGCAAAATTTCATCTATGCTCCGTGACGGTATCATGCAGCCCGATTTTGAAACCAGAGAATTTCTGCCGCTTCTCATAGCAAACTCTACCCCATGCGAATGTGAGTAGGCTGCTGCGTTTATGGCGTGCATATCATGCAGGGAGGCGGTGTTTTGACAAAGCTTATCAAAAGTCTTTCTGTCGGGTTCGAGCGCGTATATACGGTTATAATTCGGGCAGTAGTGCACAAACTCCGCCACGGTATCACCACGGTATGCGCCCAAGTCCATAAAAGTGGAATTATTTTGAAGGTGAAGCAGCGAAAATATCTCGTCATTGTCTGTTTCGCAAGCCAAGAGGTACGAAATATCACCGCTGTATCTGTATTTCAGTATGTTTTCATATGTGCGTCGTGAAAGCGAGTCGGAAAATCTGTCATGCACCCACATGAAGTTGTGATAGTGTTCCGTGGCGTATTTGCGATTGAAGTCGCCATCGCCTATGACGGGAACATACGGTGCATAGAGTTCCTGTTCTGCGGCAATGCGCATCATGTTCGTCAAAACATCGGGGAGACTGCTTCCGAACGATACCAAAACTATCATATCGCCAAACTGTGCCTTTGCATCGTCATACGACATGAGCTTGTGGCCGTGAAAGATTTTATCGCGCACGAAACCGTCACTCACAAAAACACCCCGATGCGGTATGTTCTGAGCATCAAGGCGTGAAATAATGCTGTCTGCACCGTTTCCCATGCCATAGAGGACGATGGGCTTATGGGTGCTTTGCAAATGTTCCCAAAGGTTTGGTTTTGAAAAATCCAACATGACTTATATTATGTGTGCTTCATGAATTTATTTGAACATGCAGGGCATATGACCTTTATATAGCCCTTTCCCACGGGTACTTTCAGCGGCTTCTTGCATTTTGGACAGCAAAAACGACGGTACTCTATCACGGGAGCGGCTTCTTCCTGTACGGTTTCTTCCTCCTCCTGTGCAGGCTTTTCCGTCTCATGGATATCTTCCCGAGGTGGACGTTTGCGTCTGCCGAACATGGAGAGGAGTTTCATCTCCACAGCTTCGAGTGCTCTCAATTCTCGGGTGCGCATACGAATATTCTTTGAAAAAACTCTGAATGCTGCATAGCATAATATGCAGGCTGACATTACGATGAGTATCAGCTTCATAACTATATTATCCGCACTGAGCAGAGCAGCAACGGCTGTAAGGAGCATAGAACTTATGCCCATTACAACGCCCAGCTTGTCCGCACCGTATCTTCCGTTAAACATCAAATTCAGCCTCCATTTTTATAGGCTGCAAAGCATAACCGCCTCCAATGGTTCGAGTTCAAGCTCTGCCATACCTCTGCGTATGTTATACACTCTCTCGGAAAGCACGTCCCGATACACTCCCGATACAGGAAATGCATCCGTGGATACGTGTACCACAGATTCAGAACGGTTTATAACGCAGTATGCGTTTGCACTGTCCCGATATCTTCGTATTATGATTATGTCCTTCGAGAATGCCTGAATCTGCATCTCCCCCATAAAAGAACCGTGGCTGCTCCGAGTTTCACATATTATTCTGACCTTTTCCGAAAAGTCAACTGCTGATTGGTCTTCCCTGAATGTGCGTCTGCAAAACGGGTCTGCCATACCCTGCATACCTTGCTCGTCACCATAGTAAATACAAGGTACGCCTATCATTGCACACTGTATAACAAAAGAGAGTATAACCTTTTTTTTGCCTTTCGTCAACTCATTTCCCGAAAAAAAGAGTTTTTGTTGCATTTGAGCACACAACTCATCTCTTCCCGGGGCATTGCAGAGCACGCTCAAAATACGCACCGTGTCATGACTGCTGAGTATATTCAGACATCCCCGCAAAAACTCATCGGGGTAATTTTCCCTCTGACTCATCACATTATAAACAAAATCGTATGCGCTTATTTTTCCCAGAAGAAAATCAATAATCCACTGTCGCAGCGGATAATTCATAACGCCGTCCAACATATCCCCGTCAGTGTAACCTCGTCTGTGTCCTTTTGAAAATTTATCCGATGCGTCCTCCCAAACCTCGCCTATCACCACGGAGTTTTCGGAGGCTTTCTTTGCGCTTTTTCTGAAAAAACGCATGAAGTCATCCGTAAGCTCGTCCGCCACATCCAGTCGCCAAGAACATTTCCACTTATTTATTACCCGGGAAATATACTCACGGTATGAGGGGTTGTCCTCATCGGTTTCGGGAAGATTGGTAAATCCCCACCAGCTTTTGTATTCATCGGGATATCGTGTAAAGGAGTACCAGTCGGAATAGGGACTTTCTTTGGAATTGTATGCGCCGCATGAGGAAAAATGTCTGTACTTGTTGAAGTAAATGCTGTCTGCCCCCGTGTGTGAAAACACGCCGTCCAGCATTATTGTTATGCCCGCTTTCTCCGCAGCGTTGCGGAGTGAAAAGTAGGCTTCATCGCCGCCTAATACATCGTCCACATGCATGTAGTCTGCCGTGTCGTATCTGTGATTGGACGGAGAGAGAAAAATGGGGTTCAGATAAATGCAGCCCACAGAAAATTTTTTGAGATACGGTATGCGTTGCTCTATGCCGTAAAGGTCGCCGCAGAAGAAGTCACAGGGCGTGTAATGCTCCTCAAAATCTCGGGGCAGATAACATACTTCCTCGTCCCAATCCTCATGGATATACATGGGAAAACCACGGTTTACATGCGCTATTATGCCCCTGTTTATGCTCTTTTCATCACCCTTTGCGAACCTGTCGGGAAAGATTTGATATGCTATGGCGTTTTTGTATGAATCGGGCAGAGTGAACGGCTCATACACCGTGATTTGATAGGAAAAGTCTATGTTTGTGCTCAAAACCCCCTCTCCGTGCCGTCCGCAATAGAACTTTGTTCCGTCCGATGTATTTATCATAAACGAATACCACAGCAGACAGGGGAAATTTGGCGCGACCAGCATTGCAGAGTGCATGAAACCCGATTTATCGTCCAAGACGTATGGTGTGCATGTCATGGGTATTTCCATGCGGTGATTATCACGAAACCATATTAAAGTGGCGTATACGGGTTCTGTGGTAAACAGTGAAAGTTTTACCGTGCTGCCTGTTTTTGCAGCTCCAAAGGGGCTTCTGAAACGGATGTCAAAGGAATTGTGGTATATGAACATAAAAAGAGACCTTTCTTCATTTATTTTTTGGCTCCCTTGTACTTATTATGTGTAGCAATGCCGCCCCTTATATGCCGTTCTTCTTTATTTATTTGAAGCTTTTCACGCACTGCACGGAAAAGCGATATGTCATACAACTGCAAACGCTGCGTCATGTCCTTATGCACCGTGGACTTGCTTATTCCAAAACATTTTGCCGTATCACGCACCGTTGCGCCTGTATCTGCTATGTATTGCGCTGCGGATAAAACCCGTTCTTCTATATTTTTTTGCATACCAAACTCCTCTGCGAAAGCATTTGTATAGGATATGGCATGTAATTTCTGAATATAACAATAATGTGGTGCGGATTATGTAATAAGGCGAACTAAAAACTGCATAACAAAAGGGAGCGAAACGCTCCCTCTGTGATGAGTAAAATCTGAACATCAACCTTCGCCGTCGTTTGAACTTCTCAGCAGTGCCAGCTGATTATCCCTGTCCTTCTGCAATTCGGCTTTCAGCTTTTCTTCAATCTCTGCAAAGAGTTCGGGATTATCACGTAAGAACAAACGGGTGTTGTCTCTGCCCTGAGCCAATCTGATATCACCGTATGAATACCATGTTCCGCTTCTCGTGATTATTTTATAGTTGGTCGCCATATCAATAACCGAGCCGATTTTGGACACGCCCTCGCCGTATATGATGTCAAACTCAGCCGTCTTAAAAGGCGGTGCCATTTTATTCTTTACCACTTTTACCTTTGTCCTGTTGCCCACGAGTTCCTGACCGTTCTTTATGGTATCTGTCTTTCGTACATCCATGCGGATGGTGGCAAAGAATTTCAGCGCTCTGCCGCCCGTGGTGGTTTCGGGATTTGCAAACATGACACCTATCTTTTCACGCAACTGGTTTATGAAAATGAGTGTGCAGTTAGTCTTGCTTATTGTTCCTGCAAGTTTTCTGAGGCCCTTTGACATGAGTCTTGCCTGCATACCCACCTGCGAGTCCTCCATGGTACCTTCCAGTTCCGCTTTGGGCACAAGCGCTGCCACGGAGTCCACCACTATGACATCTATGGCGCAACTTCTTGCCAGTTCTTCTGCCACTTCCAATGCCTGTTCACCGTAATCGGGCTGTGAAATGAGGAGATTATTTATATCAACACCCAAATTCTTTGCATATATGGGGTCGAGCGCATGTTCTGCGTCTATGAATGCAGCCGTGCCGCCACTCTTTTGTGCTTCTGCCACGATGTGAAGTGCAATGGTGGTTTTACCCGAAGATTCGGGGCCGTATATTTCCACAATTCTGCCTCTGGGTACACCGCCTATGCCCAGCGCAAAGTCTATATCTATGCAACCCGTGGAAATCACGGGCGGTTTCTCCATGGTCTTATCACCCATTCGCATGACAGTACCTTTGCCGTGCTTTTTCTCTATCTGCGCCAAGGCCTGCGACAGAGCTTGTTCTTTATCTATTGTCGTCATAAAATCCTCCTGATTATCATATACATACTTCCCATACCACCATTCTAACAGAACATATCTTCTTTTTCAAGCGGTTTTCATAAAATTGAATACATGTTTTTATCCAACACAAAATTCAATTACACGAACTTTTTCATATATCTTGCGAGATTGCCGTACATGATTTTTTCTATCTCGTCACGGTGCATTCCCCGCCGTTCAAGCTCATGGGCTATATTCTGCATATGACCGCTGTGCTGCAAGTCATCGGGGTAAAGATTCATTCCGTCAAAGTCGGAGCCGAGTGCCACACAGTCCGTACCGAATTTTTCTGAAATATAACATATGTGGTTTACGACATCCGATACATATGCGTGCTTTTCGTGCGTGAGCTGTTTATAGAAGAAATTAACGCCTATTACGCCACCTCGTCTTGCTATTTCCCGTATGTGAGAGTCTTTCATGGAGCGTGGTGAGAAGAAGAAATCACGTGCGTTGGTGTGGGATGAGAACACGGGCATATCTGTTGTTTCCAAAACATCATCTATCCCACGGTCCGATAAGTGAGCCAAGTCCACGGCGATTTTAAGCTGTGTGAGCTTTTCCACGGTTGTTTTTCCGAGTTTTGTGAGTCCCTCGTCATGTTTTGAGGCGGAAGAGGAGGCAAGAGTGCTTTTACCGTTCCAAGTTAAAGTGGCAGCACGAACTCCGAGCAGATAGAAAATGTCCAGATTATTAAGATTGTCCTCCATGCACGAAAGATTTTCTATGGAGAGAACAGTTGCTATTTTACCGCTTTTTGGGTCAAAATCGGGTGTAAAGGGGGTAAACACTCCGCTGTTTTGACTCAACATTCTGTGATACGCCGCCATCATATCCAAGCCTTGTTGCAAGGGCGACCTGTGCTTTTCTTTATCGTCCGTCCATGCGGCAAAGAATTGCAGTGCCACATTTCCCTCACGCATCCTGTCAAGCGTCATACATTGGTATTTTTGGATGTTGCGTATATCAAAATTCTCTTTGGCGGCAAAATATAGGAAATCACAGTGCGCATCTGCTACATAGTATTTTTCCATACCGGTTTCTCCTTTTTTGATAAATGATTTTATGAAGTATATGCGTGTGCGTCAAAACATAATGCGAAAAAGCCTTTCAACATTTGGTTTATGCGACACGACAGCTATTACACATGGTATTATACGCCGTGCGTGTTATTTTTACAAGCAGACCCGAATCAATAAGTCAATCGCTTAACATGCCTTATAGTGTTTGTATGTCAATAAAAAAGATAAGTTTCAGCTAATATGACAAATAATATATAATAATACACTTGAAGCGGCATAAGAAAAGGTGTATAATATTGTGGAATAAGGAAATAAGGAGATTTATTATGAAACACATAAAGACCATACAGACACCCTGCATTAAAAACACAGAAGGCACAGGCTGCGGCGAATGTCAGGCATCATGCCAGTCAGCATGTAAGACATCCTGCACCATAGCAAACCAGACCTGCAAGCAGGAAGAAAAGTAATACAGACTTTGATTTTTCAGTCAAGCCGTGCATGTACTATATTCAGGCACGGTTTTTTATTTTAGAGGTGATACAGTGATACATGCATTCAAGTTTAAGGAAAGCTATATAGCAATGGACGTGGAAAGCGGAGCGGTACATGTGTTGGATAAAATGGCATATGACTGCATAACTTCGGAAAATCCGTATGAGCTTCCGTATAGGAGGGAAGAAATCAGTGAAGTTCTCTCGGAGATTGAGGAACTGAAAAAGGCGGGGGCACTTGCTGCACCTGCGCCCGAGCCTTTTGAGATAGGCGATGTGGAAACCCAGCCCATAAAGTCTATGTGTTTACATGTAGCGCATGACTGTAACCTGCGATGCAAATATTGCTTTGCAGGCACGGGTGAATACTCGGGGCAGCGTTCGCTCATGAGCAGAGAAGTTGCAAAGGCTGCATTGGATTTTTTGATGATAAGCTCAAAAAACAGGCACAATCTGGAAGTGGACTTTTTCGGCGGTGAACCCTTGCTGAATATGGACGTGGTGAGATTCTGCGTGGAGTACGGCAGAGAGTTGGAGAAGAAGTATAATAAGAAGATAAACTTCACCATGACCACAAACGGTGTTGCGCTCACGGATGAAATATCCGACTGGCTGAATGAAAACATGCATAACATTGTCATCAGCTTAGACGGCAGGCGTGAGGTTCATGACTCCATGCGCCCCACGGCAAACGGTAAATCTTCATATGACATAACACTTCAAAATGCAAAAAAACTCATTGCAAAACGCGGTGACGGTGAGTATTACATAAGAGGTACGTATACTTGTGAGAATTTGGACTTTGCCGAGGATGTTCTGGAACTTTACCGTCAGGGTTTCAAGCACATATCCGTAGAACCCGTGGTTTTGTCCGAGGACAGCCCGTACGCACTGAAAGAAGAACATTTAGAGCGCATTGTGGCGGAGTATGAGCGACTGGCAGAGATTATAACGGAAGATGCCAAGGCGGGCGGCGACTTGCACTTTTTCCATTTTAACATAGACCTTTCGCACGGGCCTTGCCTTAAAAGGCGTGTAAAGGGTTGCGGTGCGGGTTTTGAGTATGTGGCAATAAGCCCCACGGGTGAGATATATCCGTGTCATCAGTTTGTGGGCGATGAGGATTTTCGCATGGGAAGCGTACTCAGTGGTGAATTTAATAAGAAGATGCAGGCAGATTTCATGAAATGCAGCATTTTCACCAAAGAAAAGTGCAGAGATTGTTTTGCAAAGTACTTTTGCAGCGGCGGATGTGCAGCAAATGCTCAGCATTATAACGGCTCCATATATAAGCCGCATGAGCTTACCTGCGCAATACTGAAAAAAAGGACAGAGTGTGCAATAGGAATAATTACGGAACTGAAAGGCGAATAAAGGCGTGTTGCGGTTTGTAGAAAGAAAAACATATGATGTAGGCACAGATGAGGCAGTTGCGAATTTGGCTGCACAAACGGGATACGACCCTTGTTTATGCAGTTTGCTTGTGATGCGCAATGTGTGTGATAAAGAGACGGCGGAAGGTTTTCTTGCGCCGTCCTTTTCGCAATTGCACGACCCTTTTTTATTTTCACAAATGCAAGCCGCCACGGAGCGGATAAAAAGGGCAGAGGAAGAACACGAAAGAGTATGCATTTACGGCGATTATGATGTGGACGGAGTGTGTGCTACATCCATACTGTACACATATCTCAGGCACAGAGGTTTTGATGTTATGTATTACATCCCTTCACGCAAGAATGAGGGGTACGGAATGAATGTTCGTGCGGTGGAATATCTCCATGAGTTGGGTGTGAATCTCATAATCACCGTGGACAATGGTATAACGGCACCACGGGAGATACAGAGAGCGAAAGATTTGGGTATGGAAGTCATAATAACAGACCATCACAAATGCACGGGAGAGGCACCCTCATGCACTGCGGTTTTGTGTCACACCATACCGAGTGAAACCTATCCGAACAAGTCGCTGTGCGGAGCAGGTACTGCACTGAAACTGGTACAGGCATTGGGCGATGATGAAGCGGCACGAGCGTTTTTGCCGTTTGCGGGACTCGCAACCGTGGCAGATGTGGTGGAGCTTCACGGAGAAAACCGTGCATTGGTTGCGCTTGCGCTTCAAGCCATAAATGACGGCGATGTGCCTGTGGGAATAAAAGCCGTTTTAGAAGTGGCAATGCCGAATAACAAAAGACCGATAAACGAATACGACTTTGCTTTTTGCATAGCACCCCGACTGAATGCAGCAGGTCGCATGGACAGCGCAAATATAGGCGTGGAGCTGCTTTGTTCAAGCGATTATGAAAAGGCACTGGAACTTGCACATAAACTGGATGAACTCAACACCGCAAGGCGTGCCGAGGAAGCGGAGATAGTAAAGCAGGCGGAGGAACAAATAAAAGATATCGACCTCACGGAGGAGAGAATACTGGTTTTGAAGTCTGAAAAATGGAATGCGGGAATAGTGGGCATTGCCGCTGCAAGGTTGATGGAAAAATATTATAGACCCGTGATTCTTTTGACTCAAAATGACGGCGTACTCACGGGTTCTGCACGTTCCACTCCCGAAATAGACCTCTTTGATGCAATGGAGAAGTTTTCGGGGCTTTGCATGAAGTTCGGTGGCCATTCGTTTGCAGCCGGGCTTACCATGAAAGAGGAAAATTTTGCAGAATACAAGAATAATATAAACGAATACATAGTTGGCAAATATCCCTTTACGACTTTTATCCCAAAGAAAAGATATGACACACAAGTACGATTGAAAGAAGTGACAAGACCGCTCATAGAAATGATGCAAAAACTTGCGCCGTTCGGTGAGGGAAATCCTCCTCCCACACTTGTTGCAAGAGACTTGCATATAAGAACCCTCAAACGAATAGGTAATAATCTTACACACCTAAACGGCAAGGTGAGCGATGACAGCACATACTGTGATATCGTAGCATTTGAGAAGGGGGATTTATTTGATACGCTCATGAATGCGGAGAGTTGCGATATTGCATTTTCACCCGCCGTGAACGAGTGGGGCAATACGGAGCGTATACAATTGAGGGTATCGGACTTTTCCGTGTCGCCCATAAGGGATGCACACAGTTATTTTGAGAGAATGAAGGATAAGTTCATGAACGCATTTGTTCAAAATTTGAAAGCGGAAGGACATTGTGAGCAAACAGGAATAAGATACTGCTCAATGTCTTTTATAAAGAGTGCGTTCAAAAGTTCCCATGACGGTACACTCGTCTTGTGTATGGATTCGGAAAGTGCCGAAAAGTTGGCGTACTCCGTAAATGATGACAATTGCTATGCCGATGTTGCGGTGGAAAGTTTGCAAAACACGGTTTGCCCTTTTAATACGGTGCTGTATGCGCCCGTGATTGAAAAACTGCGTGATACGGCGGACAGATATCACAGAATAATCATAACGGGCAGTATTTCTCTATCCCAAGTTTGTGCGATAAAAGAGATTGTGCCGAATGCCACAGTATTTCTTGCCGAGGATTTATGCGCCGATTCCCGTGAAGCGGAAGCCTGCCGTGCGCTGTGTACCCATGATAACATGGGAAAGGTGTACCTGTCTGCAATGCGGGTGTTGAGGAAAAAAAGCATGTTCAAACAGGACCTGTGTGCATTGATTTCGGCAGAAACGGGATACGATGCGGCATTATGTGGATTTTCGATTGACATTTTTATTGAATTAGGGTTGTTTTTTGTAGATAATAATGATAGAATAACTCCTAATAACGATGGAAAAAAGGTGGAACTTGCATCTTCCCCGTTATATAACAGGGCAGCGAATTTTACCTGCTTTAATAAATAGAAAGAGGTGCTTTGCGTGGATTTTAAATCGTTGATAAGAGAAATACCCGATTATCCCAAAGAGGGAATATTGTTTCGTGACATCACTACACTCATAAAAGACGGTGAAGCGTATGCGGCACTCACAGACGCCATATGTAAATCACTGCAAGGATATGATGTGGATGCAATAATAGGTGCAGAAGCACGCGGTTTCATAATAGGCGCACCTGTTGCATACGCCTTGGGAAAAGGTTTCATCCCCGCAAGAAAACCGGGGAAACTTCCCTGTGACACGGAAAAAGCAGAGTATGCACTGGAATACGGTACTGCATGTCTCGAAATACACAGCGATGCCATACAACCCGGTATGAGGATTGCTGTGGTGGATGACTTGATTGCCACGGGAGGAACGGCAAAGGCTATATGTGACTTGGTACAACGTCTGGGAGCACAGGTTGTTGCGCTTCGCTTTGCAGTGGAACTGGAAGGCTTGGACGGCAGAGAAGTACTTTCGGGATACGATGTTGACTCCATAATAAAATACTGAGAAGAGAACGTAATTTTTGCGAAAGGAGGGATATGAGTGGATACATTGCTCGCAATGTGCAGAACCAGGTACGCTGAGGCGGAGATAAAAAAGATAACGGAAGCCGTGGAATTTGCCACGCTGCTTCACGGTGACCAAAAGCGTGATTCGGGTGAACCGTATATCACTCATCCCATAGAAGTTGCGAAAATACTCTTTGAAATGGACATGGAATCGTGTTGCGTCATAGCAGGTATCCTTCACGACGTGGTGGAGGACTGTTATGCATCTTTGAGCGAGATTTCAGAGAGATTCGGTGAGGACACCGCTGTCATGGTAGACGGTGTTACAAAACTCTCACAGGTGAGTGAGAGAACAGTGAGCCGTGAGGAGCGAAACGCAGAAAACCTGAGAAAAATGCTGCTTGCCATATCAAAGGATATAAGAGTGGTAATTATAAAATTGGCGGACAGGCTGCATAATATGCGAACACTCCATTTTTGTGCACCCGAAAAGCAGCTCAGAAAGGCACGTGAAACCATAAATGTTTATGCACCGCTTGCACACAGATTCGGCATAGGAAAAGTGAAGTGTGAGCTGGAAGACCTTGCGCTCAAATACATAGACCCCGAAGCGTACAATGAAATAAAGACCGCCATAGAACCACAACAGTTGGAACGAATGCACATGTTGGATTCCGTAATGGAAAAGGTGGGGAAAGAGCTGGACGAGGCGGGAATATCTGCAAAGATAAACGGCAGACCGAAACATCTGTACAGTATATATAGGAAGTTAATCAAACAAAACACATCCATAGACGAAATATACGACCTCACCGCCATACGTGTCATTGTGGATACGGTGGCAAACTGCTATGCGGCATTGGGCGTCATACATAACAGTTGGCGTTCCGTTCCGGGCAGATTCAAAGATTACATATCAACACCCAAACCCAATGGTTATCAGTCCATACACACCACACTTTTCAGCGACAACGGATTACCTTTTGAAGTGCAGATACGCACATTTGAAATGCATAAAAATGCTGAATACGGTGTTGCGGCACACTGGATGTATAAAGAAGGTCGCACCGTGATGTCCAAAATGGACGAGAAATTATCATGGTTCCGTGAAGCCTTGGATTATGAAGCATACACATCAGATGCTCAGGAATTTATAAGCGATATACAGTTTGACTTTTTCTCCGACTATGTATTTGCCGTAACCCCTCAGGGAAAGATAATAGACCTGCCTTTGGGTTCCACTCCGCTTGACTTTGCATATCGCATACACAGCGATATAGGCAACAAAACAACGGGCGCAAAGGTGAACGGCGCAATGGTAAGGCTGGATTATAAGCTGAAAACGAACGATGTGGTGGAGATAATCACGGGCGCAGCAGAGTGTCCGAGCAGGAATTGGTTGAATATAGTTGTAACCAATCAGGCAAAGGCAAAGATAAAACAATGGCTGAAAAAGGCGGACAGAGATTCCGATATATCGGACGGCAAGGAAATCTTAGATACCGCACTTGTGCGAATACAGAAAAAGCTTTCGGACTTCACGGAGGAAGAACAGACTGCCACGCTTGAACGATACAGCATGAAGAATATGGACGACCTGTATGCTGCAATAGGCAGGGGCGCAATTCCTGTAACCCAGGTAGTGAGCAAACTGACGGAGAATATAAGAAAAGCACAGGCGGAGGCAGAGTTCCATGAAGGATTACAGGCACAGTTGCGAGAGAGCGAAAATAAGCCTATGCCCAAGTCGGCAAGCCACGGAGTGGAAGTAAAGGGTATGCCCACAGTGAGCATAAGATTTTCGCATTGTTGCAATCCGCTGCCGGGAGATTCCATATTCGGATACATCACCCGTGGAGGCAAAGGTGTTTCCGTGCATAGAGATGACTGTACAAACGCAAAATTCCTAAAAGCGGATTCGGAAAGAATAGTGGAAGTGGAATGGCAGACGGGAACGGGCAATTCCTATGTGGTGTGTATAAATATCATAGCAAACGAGCGCACGGGAATACTTGCCGATATTTCGAAAGCGCTTTTGGGCTCAAACATAGACCTCAAATACATAAATGCAGATGCAGACCATGAGAATAAAGCTCATGTGCGTCTTGCATTTGAGATAGAAGACTTACAAAGATTAAAAAACATCATGAATATGCTCCGCAGCATAGAATCGGTGTTGGATGTGTATAGGGTGAACAGCTGATGAGAGCGGTTTTGCAGAGAGTGAAGCAGGCTTCGGTTTCCGTGGACGGCGAACGGGTAGGAAGCATAAACAAGGGCATTTTAATTCTTCTGTGCGTGGAAGAGGGCGACACGGCACAGGATATGGACTACATGGAGAGAAAAATACCCACACTACGAATTTTTCCCGATGAAGAACAGCATATGAACCTTTCTGTGACTGATGTGGAAGGTGAAATACTGCTGATATCGCAGTTTACGCTTGCAGGCGATGCACGTCGAGGTACACGGCCGAGTTATTCGGATGCTGCACGTCCGGAAGCGGCGCAGGGGATGTATGATGAAATGGCGGTGCGACTGTCGAGGTACGTCCCCGTGAAAAAAGGGGTGTTTGGAGCTGACATGCAGGTTTCGCTCGTAAATGACGGCCCGGTTACATTGCTTTTGGACAGCAGAAAAAGATTTTAAAGGACGATTAGGCGTCCTTTTCTTTTTTCCTCAACACCGCATTCCATACCTCGTCCCCCGAAACAAGCTGAGTGAAAGATAATCAAATGCGTAATCAACACCGCATATAAGGGGTGATATTCCTTTGCCGAGAGTACGGATAATATACAAAAACCGAGCAAAAAAGGAGAGGATAGACGAAAAAAGGATAAAAAAAGCTGAAAAAAGCTAAAAAAAGGTATTGACAAAGGAGGAAGTGGGTGGTATTATATAAAAGTCGCCTGTGAGAGCGGAGCGGCAGCACCTTGAAAACTGTATAGTGAAAAGCACACAAACCTGTGTGATGGAAAGAGAAGAACTTAGTAAACGCAATGTAATTTGAGACGACCGGCGG
>JAFSHG010000013.1 GCA_017440405.1 Clostridia bacterium | reverse complement strand
GTGTCGGTCTCACGCACAGCTTCACCGCCGCATTTGGGACAGGTGGTGTGAACCCAGTCCGTACACTTTGAAAGGGGAGAAGAGCCGTCGTCCGTGGGCTTGTAATTGTCCACTTCGGGCAAAAGCAATGGCAGTTCGCTCTCAGGGATGGGTTGCCAACCGCACTTTTCGCAGTACACAAGCGGTATGGGTTCACCCCAGAATCTCTGGCGTGAGAATACCCAGTCACGCAACTTGTAATTAACTTTGCCCGTGCCTATTCCCTGTTCTTCCAGCCAAGCTATCATCTTTTTCTTTGCGTCATCAACACTCATTCCATTGAGGAATCCTGAATTTACCAGAGTTCCCGATTCACAATCGGTGAAAGCTTCCACGGAAACGTCTCCGCCTGAAACTACTTCCACAATGGGGAGATTAAATGTTTTTGCAAACTCATAGTCACGTGTATCGTGTGCAGGAACCGACATAATAGCACCTGTACCGTAGCTCATGAGAACATAGTCGGATATCCAAATGGGAATCTCCTTGCCTGTTGCAGGGTTTACGGCTTTTATGCCGCCGAGTTCAACACCCGTCTTTTCCTTTGAAAGTGCGCTGCGTTCCAAGTCACTCTTTCGCTGTGCCTGTGCTCTGTATTGTGATATAGCATCCGCATTGGTTACGGACGATAAAAGTTTATCTATAATGGGATGTTCGGGTGAAATTACCATGTATGTTGCGCCAAACAACGTATCGGGGCGAGTGGTATACACGGTAAGACCGTCAGCATAACCTTGTACGTTGAATTTTATTTCCGCACCTGTGCTTCTGCCTATCCAATTGCGCTGTGAAGTTTTGACTCTGTCTATGAAATCAACAGTATCAAGACCGTCTAAAAGTTTCTGAGCATATTCTGTAATGCGCAAAATCCATTGATTTTTCACCTTGCGTACCACGGGACTGCCGCAGCGTTCGCAAACGCCGTCCACAACTTCTTCGTTTGAAAGACCTACCTTGCATGAGGTACAGAAGTTAATGGGTATTTCTGCCTTGTATGCCAAACCGTGTTCGTACAGTTTGAGGAAAATCCACTGTGTCCATTTGAAGTAGTCGGGCGAGGAAGTGTCTACCTCTCTTGACCAATCAAATGAAAGTCCGAGGCGTTTGAGCTGAGCACGGAAAGTGGATATATTTTTCTTTGTAACATCGGCGGGGTGAACGCCCATCTTTATGGCATAGTTCTCCGTGGGAAGACCGAATGCGTCGTAACCTATGGGGAACAGGACATTATAGCCTTCCATGCGGCGTTTTCTTGCAATTATATCCATTGCGGTGTAAGGACGGGGATGACCCACATGCAGTCCTGCACCGGAGGGGAAGGGGAACTCTATGAGAGCGTAAAACTTTTTCTTTGAGTGGTCGTCCGACGCCTCAAAGCAGTGCGCATCTGCCCATATCTTTTGCCACTTTTCTTCGATTTGTTTCGCAGAATAGCGTTCGTTGAATTCCATAATCACATAACCTCCCAGAATAATACATACACACCATTGTATAACCAAAAAGAAAAATTGTCAACCGAAAATGCGCTTTTAACCGCCCATGGTAAGTTGTATAATTAAATGTCCGCATGAATAATTTGTGAACTCGAACTATATCTTGCATATATTACTACTCTCATATAACACCATCTCTTTCTAACGCTTTTCTTATTTTGTTAAAAACTAACTGATTGGGATAGTATCTGTAATCTGCAAAGACTGATATACCGTCTTTGTAGTAATGCTCCAAAATGGCGGCGGCACAGGCAGCACTACGGCTCTGTCCGTATTCGCATTGACATATAATATCTAAGCCGTCCTTGTATGCTTGGTGTATATACTCCGCAAGGCTGTTGACCTCGGGAAAGTATGTATCAAAAGTCAAGTCGTAATCTTCAAGTATTTCAATGTCAATATCGTGGAGTGGGATAGTGAAAATTCTCTCGGCTTTGCCCCTATAATCAACAGGCTTGAAAACCTCGCCTGTTCTTTTGGAAGGCGGGTCATAAAAACTGATAACGGCTGTGTTTTCGGGAAAATCACTCAGTAATAATTCTTCAATGGCTTTTCGGGAATAAATCTGTACTTTCATTTTCTTACTGCTCCTCTATGATACTTAAATATTTATAAACCGTAGGATAAGACAACTCACAAAGTCGGGACATGTCTTTCTTTGGCAAGTTCGGTTATTTCGCAAAGTTACTTTGGGCGGATTGTAAAATCATCTGCACCGGCGGACGAAAAAGAATAGCTCAGATGTGCCAATTACAGATTAGCACAAAAAAGAAGGAATGTAAACACCTTTCGTTTGTAGAATGAAAACCAATTGCATTCACCAAAAAACTATGCAAGAGAACTGCCCATAAAGTTTCACAAGGAATTATTTTTCCGAGAGTGGGGAAAGATACCAAATACAGACTATGATGTAAGGGGAAATATATGTGGTGGTGCATTGTTTTGCCTGTAATTGCAGCGGCAATCTTTATCACGGGCGTCTTGAATCGCATGAGGATATATTTGCGCTTTCATGTGGCGTATGGGCAAACAGACATTTACTTTGTTATACACATGGTATGGGGGCTTGTACGCATTCCGCTGCACTTTCGTGTGCTTTATAAGCGTGGAGAAACACTATCTCTTGTACAATTAAAAAATAACGGCAAGCGTAAACTAATATACCCCAAAGAAAGAAAAGGAAAAAGTCTGTTGCAAAGGCTTGCGGATAATCTTAAAGACTCAAGTTACAGGGATTGGCTGCATTTAAAACAGGCAACACTCAGGCTCAGAACGGGGACGGGCAATGCAGCTTTCACTGTTTTGCTGTGCTCATTCATATGCAATCTTTTTCCGATTGCGGCGTTCGTGCTGTTTTCCGATGATAACCCTAAGCTGTATAAGCAGTGTAAGCCGGACTTTGCACGAAAGGTTTTTATCCTTAATTTGGAATGTATAATGTATCTGAACCATGTAAAAATTATACTTGTAGTACTAAAAAATGTACTCGCATTAAAGCGCAAGTCCGCATAATAAAAAGTTGCGGAAAAGCGACTATCTTTTTACCCGAAAGGAGATACACATGAATTCTATTGAAGACGTATTGAAAATCAGCATGGAGAATTTAAGAAGTTTGGCAGATGCCAACACCATAATAGGAACTCCCGTCAGCCTGTGTGACGGAAGCACGGTTATCCCCGTGACACGAGTGATAATGGGCATACTCACGGGCGGTTCGGACATACCCGTAAAAACTGCTATACAAGAGAGTGCACAGTGCATGGCACAGTACCCGTTTGGCGGGACTACGGCAGCAGGTGTGGGACTCACGCCCGTGTCATTTATTGTTGTGCAAAACGGCGAAGCAAAGGTGATGCCTGTGGAATATAACAATTCCGTGGACAGGCTCATAGACGTCATTATGCCGCTTGTGAACGCCGTAGCAGGTAAGATTAAGTGTAACTGTGAGTGATTTGTATGAGAAAAACTGTATGTTATTGTTTGGCACTGGGGATGCTTTTCATTTCCTTTGCCTCAAAACCCACGTTGGCTGAGGGCACTCCCTCTGTGACTGCACAGGGAGCATGTGTATTGGAGGCAGGCACAAACACGGTGTTGTACTCCAAGAATGCACATGAAAAACTGCCCATGGCAAGCACCACCAAGGTGATGACAGCCATTCTTGCCATAGAACGAGGCAATCCGGATGAGATTGTAACCACATGCGATGAGGCATACGGCACGGAAGGTTCCAGTATATACCTCAAAAAGAATGAGAAAATATCCTTGCGTGACTTGCTGTACGGACTTATGCTCAGATCGGGGAACGACGCTGCCGTTGCTATCGCTGTGCATATAGGCGGTAGTGTGGACGGGTTTGTGTCGCTCATGAATGAAAAAGCAAGGGAGATAGGTGCTGTCAACACTCAATTTAAAAATCCTAACGGACTGCCCATAGACGGACACTATACCACGGCATATGACCTTGCAATCATTTGCAGCTATGCCCTTTCAAACGAGGTTTTCAGTCAAATAGTGAGCACACAGTACCACACCGCAGATACGGGTGAGGTGAAACGCACCATGATGAATAAGAATAAGCTCCTGTTCCAATATGAAGGTGCAATAGGCATAAAGACGGGTTACACTAAGGCGGCAGGAAAATGTTTAACCTTTGCCGCAAGCCGTGAGAACATGAAGGTGGTTGGCGTGGTCTTGAATTGCCCGGACATGTTTAATGACAGCATGACTCTCATGGACTTTTGCTTTGACACATACGAAATGTACACCGTGCTGAAAGGCGGAACCATAGTTATGCGTACCTTTGTGAAAAAATCGCCGTATGCAGCGGTGTTGGTGACAGATAAGGATGTATGCATCCCTGTGCGTAAGTCGGAGGGAATACGCATTCACACCCGAATAAGTGTGCATGAAAACCTCTCTGCCCCTGCAAGGGCAGGTGACAGTGCAGGTAAAGTGGAACTGTATTCGGGGTCAAAACTCATCGGCAGATGTAATCTCATATTCAAAGATGATGTACCTACATACACATATTCGGAGTACCTGTACGGATTGATACGCAGCTTTACTGCATGATATCGTCATTTGGAATACGGGAGTTGAGTTGGAGAGGGTGTTGGGTAAGAACCCTGCACCTTTTCAATTTCGTGTGAGAAGTATGTATCATAATACATTTCCTCAACTTCCATTCTTATGTAAAAATATTGGTCTGCTACATGATAGTGAATATTGAAAGCTCCGTCATGTACTGTGACTACATTCGGTGAATCAAAGCGCTCATAGTATTCATGCGTGTACGGGAACATGCCCATGTAGTACATGTACTTTTCTACAACGGAAGGCGTGAATGTGCAGCCCGAATAATACCCGTCCACCCTATATGCACGCAAAGTAGTAGCATCTGCGATGAGATTTAGATTTTGCATTTCAGTTTGATTTTCAGACGCTGGATGTATGCCCGACATCTCATCAGCACTTTTTTTAGTGTCTTGCGGCAGAAAATGCACGGCAAGCTCATAGTGTGCGAGTCCGCCGCCGTATGTGTAGAGTGCAAACCCCGAAACGGTGTACTCATCAGAGGGCATGTCCTGTTCTATCCCCGTAAAAAATCCTTTTAATATGCTGTCTGCAATTTTGAGAGACTTTTCAGGGTCAGAAACATTGAGCATATCCGTTTTGTCTTGCGGTGTTGCGTTCAAAAGCAAGTACAGGCGTGAATACAGTACCTTTTCACGAGCCAGTTTTTCGGAAGCAGATAATTGTGATATTGCATCTTGCGTTTGCGATTTATCGGAGTACAGTGAGGAGAAAATATCATCGGGTATGGTTTCATACTGAGTGTTATACTCTGCCGTAAGCATTTTAGACTCTTTAAGTTCCAACAATTTCAGCGGAACAAGCATCCCCAAGCTTCCCACTATAACTATAATCAGGTACATAAAACTTATCTTTTTCATATAACAAACTTCACCTGTGTTCCCTTTCCCTGTTCGCTCTCGTACATGAGTTGTGTACCGTGTACCTTTGCTATTGCGCTTGAAATGGCAAGCCCAAGTCCCGCTCCGTGCTGTCTGCCCGAGCGTGATTTATCCACCATGTAAAATGCTTCCGTGATTTTTGAAAGCTCATCTTCGGGTATTCCGCAGCCGTCATCTTTTACGGTAATCTCGTACTTTTCACCCATGCTCTTGCCGATTATGTCAATATTTTTTGCACCTGCTTTTATGCTGTTGTCCGTTATGTTTATGAGTAGCGTTTTGAAAAGGTCGGGCTCAATTCGCACATATTCGTCCTGTATTTCATAAGTTACATTCACACCGTATTTTTCCGCAAGCGGCGTGAGCGTGTCCGAAAGGTCCTGTATACACTCCGAAAACAACACCTCGATAAGTGTGAAATCCTGTTTTTCGCATACTATGAGTTCCATCATTTTCAGTGACAGCGATTCCAGTCGCATACCCTCGCTCCTTATGAAATTAGCAGCATATGCTATTTCATCTTCGGAAAGCGACTTGCTGCAAATCATGTCGGCGTATCCTATGACGGAAGTCAGCGGCGTTTTCAGTTCATGGGCAAAACTCATGGAAAATTCCTCACGCTTCACCGCCTCATTATGCAGGTCGCATATTTTCTGTTCAATCTGGTCGGCCATGGCGTTAAAATGTTCGGCTAAAAGACCTATTTCATCATTTGATTTTATATTTGCACGTTCGGAATACATGCCGTCGGATATATTTTTTGTGACTTTTATGAGCTTATTCACAGGGGAAACGGTCATGAGCGAGAGCACAAGCAGTATGGCGGATGAAACACAAAATGTAAGCATGTAAAGCTTTATGAAGTCATCACAACGCTCATTTTTTTCATCAACAACGGACTGTATATTTCGTGATACATACATGGTTATCCGTGTTTCTTCATGCATAAAATCCGTCTGCACACGTGCACGCAGACAGCCGTTTGTTTTTTCTGTAACGGCGTGGTATGTGTCCTCATTTTCGGACGCATTATGTATAAATTCATAGCCTGTGGGAAAGGAGGAGTAAATGCACTCTGAACAATCCCTGAAAACTGCTAAATAATCGTCATCGGCTGCAAGTTTTCTCGTATAAAGCGCAAGGCTTAATAGATGCGAATCTTCAATATCGTGCGATTTACCGTAGAGCCCTGAGCGAAATGAGTGACGCAGCATTTGTGCCTCATAGAAAGTGCGCTGCAATTCGGTTTCGAGCGAGCTTTGAAAATCCGCCGATATGAGAAGGAATCCTTGCAGTGACATGGCTATGGTGAGAACCACAATGGTACAGAAGAAGATGCGTGTGAAAAGACGCATATACTAAACCTCCAGTCTGTAACCTATGCGGAAAACGGTCTTTATTCTATTCTCCCAACCGAGCTTTTTACGCAATCTTTGAATGTGTGAGTCCAGCGTGCGGGTTTCGCCCATAAAACTTTCATGCCATACCGCCTCATACATGCGTTCACGGTAGAGAGCCACATTTTTATTTTTTACGAGTTCTACCAAAAGGTCAAACTCCTTTACGGTGAGGATAATACTTTCTCCCGCTTTTGTGACGGTGCGTGAAAATGTGTTTATCTCCACATCCAACACATTGTAAATCCCGTCGGTTTTATTTGCACGGCGAAGCACAGCCTCCACCCTTGCCAAAAGTTCGCCTATCTGAAACGGCTTTACAATGTAATCGTCTGCCCCGAGTTTAAGCCCGTGTATCCTGTCATACACACCACCCATTGCGGTTATGAATATTACGGGTACACCCAAGGGACGTATGTATTCCAAAAGCTCATAGCCGCTCACATAGGGTAACATGATGTCAAAAAGTGCCAAGTCGAAATTTTCGCTCTCTATAAGGTTTGCCGCCTGTTCGCCGTCTGCGGCGGTGACGGTAATATACCCCTCGCGGCGCAAGCTTTGGTCTATTAAATTCAAAATTGCATAATCGTCCTCTGCAATAAGTATTTTTGCCATAATATCACCTCTGATGTATTATAACATGGATATGTGTCAAAGTTGTCATGGAAAATCGTAGGATTATTTTTAGTCAACACCGATTGAAAAAACGGGTATATGTCCTATTCGCTCACGGGTCGCACCAATCCCCCACGCACAGCGGTGTCTATATCTATTGCTTTTGTACTCCTGTCAGAGAGTATAAGTATGCGCATCACGCTGTCTGTTTTTGAGATGAGTCTGCATCTGCCGAATACTCTATGCTCAAAAAGTGCACCGCATTTTAAGCTGTTGCGTATTTCCTGCTGCTCTGCCTGCGGGATGTCGGGGACAATTTTTGGCATCGTGATGGCTGCAATGCTCTTTTTGGATTCTGTACTCTGCATTGGAATTGTTCTGATGCGTTTTTCGGGGTGGAAACTTTCGTCAATGAATACAGATTGTTCACACGGCATGTGATTTTCATTATCCGAAGTGAATATAATAAGCTCACGCTTTGCCCTCGTGATTGCCACATAAAACAGCCGTCTGTCCTCCTCAAACGTGCGCATATCATCTGCCCCGTCCAAAGTATCCGGCGACTTTGCAGGCAACGTACCCGATTTCACATCCATAAGCACCACACGGTCATACTCCAAACCTTTTGCCGAGTGAATGGTGGAAAGTGTGATATGTGAACCTGCATCGGGTTTGTAGCTTTTTATCTCGCTTTCAAGCTCTGCAAGCCTTTTTATGAAACCGTCTTTATCGGGATAGTTCTCAGATAATGTCAGCAACACATTTAGTTTATGGCTGTCCGATGCGTCCCTTGCAAAAAATGTACTGCTGCGCATGAGATGTGAAGCACAGTATACCAGTGCTTTTGATGTGGTAAGCCCTGCACATGTGCGTATTTGCTCGGGGAGAAGTTTCAGTCTTGTGATGAAACGGTACTGTGTGAGTTCATGTGTTGAGGCAATTTCCAAAATAGTCTTTGAACTGTTTTCTCTGTGCAACAAAACAGCTCTTTCTGCATTGTCACGGCTCATTCCGACCTTAAAGAGATAATACACCTGCAAAAAGAGTTCCTCGTCATGCGGATTCATTACAAAACGCAACATATTCATGAGGTTTGTAACAGTGCGAGAGGTAAAAAAGCCATGGTCGCCGCCGGATATGTTAAAACTTATGCCGTGACGGAAGAATGAGTCTATAAGCGGCAGTGCATTTTCATTATTCCTATACAAAATAGCGGTTTCCGTTTCCGTCTTTTTTACAAGCGAAGTGAGATACGGGACAACACTTGCAAAGTCATGCAGTGTCACAAGCGACGGGGCTGTTCCGTCCGGTTTTGATGAAACAGGAGATTTATCACGGCGAAACGCATTGTGCCGTATGAATTTATCCGAAAAATCCACTATTTTTCCGCTGCATCTGTAATTGGTTTCCATGAGGAGTACGGTTGCATTTTCATACAATTTTTCAAAATCCAAAAGCGCCTCGGGGTATGCCGCACGAAAACCGTATATACTCTGGTCCTCGTCACCCACCATGAATATGTTTTCATCGGTGAGTTTGCGTATTATCATGTGTTGAAGCCGTGACGTGTCCTGTGCCTCGTCCACATTTATGTACCTGTAAGCCTTGCGGAAGTGTTCGAGTATGCTTTTATGAGTACACAAAACCGTATACGCATATTCCAATTGGTCATCATGGTCCATGATTTTATTTTGCAGCTTGTAATCACGGTATGCGTAGAAAAAGTCACCGAAATTTATGTATGAAATGTTTTCTCTGCGTACCGTTTCCTCGTCCGACTGCATGTTTCTGTGATATGTGACTTTTATCGAAAGTTCATTTAATTCCGCTTCCGTGGGTGCAGTCTTTGTTATGTCGGTAAAAATACTGCGCATGATGGAGAATGTGGTGCCCTCATTTTCCATGAGTTTGAAAATGCTCCTGCCCGTGGTGCGCTCAAAATAATTGAGAATCTTGGCGCATATGCCGTGAATGGTGCGAAACTCAGGCACAGAAGTCGTTCCGAACATTTCTTCATAGCGTCTTTTCATGGAGTGCGTGGCGGCACGGGTGTATGTTATGGTGAGTATGCTCTCGGCAGGTATGCCAAGTACATGTATCATGTAGCCTATGCGGGCTATTATGGTGGCAGTTTTTCCGCTTCCCGGGACTGCCAATATAAGAGTTGCGCCGTCAACCTTTTTTATGGCTTGCAACTGCTGATTATTAAAGCTCATGCCCGTGGTTTTTATGTATTCATCAAAATTCATGATAGGATTCTACCATTTTTGCCTGTTCTATTCAAGCAAAAGTGTAAAAAAAGTCTATGCAAGCTGCCACAGTATGTGTTATAATGAAGCGTTGCTTTTTATTTACGGCATCAAAACATAACTAAAAAACATGTGTCGGAGGACTAATAATGTCAAAGCCAAGAGAAGAATGCGGTGTATTCGGAATTTTTGCAAGCTCGGTATGTAATGTAGCACAGTCGGTGTATTACGGGCTGTTTGCATTGCAACACAGAGGTCAGGAAAGCTGTGGTATTGTTGTAAATGATGACGGTGTGTTCAGTCTGCACAAGGATAACGGAACAGCAGGTGAGATTTTTACTCCCGACATATTAAAAAAATTAGGGCAGGGCAGTATTGCGGTGGGACATGCCAGATACGGTACCACGGGCGGCACGGAGAGATTGAACGCTCAGCCCCTCACCGTGAACCATGTGAAAGGTCCCATGGCACTTGCACATAACGGTAACCTTGTAAATTCGTATGAACTGCGTGAGGAACTCGAACTTGCAGGTTCAATATTCCATACCACCAGTGATACGGAAGTCATATCATATGTGATAACCAAGGAAAGACTTGTAAGCTCATCCATAGAGGAGGCGGTTTCACGTGCAATGTTAAGGTTGGAAGGCGCATATTCTCTGGTCGTGATGTCATCTACCAAGCTCATTGCAGCTCGTGACCCGCGCGGATTCAGACCGCTGTGCTACGGTGTGACGGATGACGGTTCATATGTGGTGGCATCGGAAAGTTGTGCACTCGATACGGTGAGTGCGCATTTTGTGCGTGATATACTGCCGGGCGAGATAGTGGTATTCGGGCGTGACGGTGTACGCTCCATTACAGACCATTGCGGAAAAAAAGATCCTTCATTGTGCGTATTTGAATTTATCTATTTTGCAAGACCCGATTCCGTAATTGACGGAAGCAGCGTGCATAACGCACGACTTCGTGCAGGTGCATTTCTTGCACTCGAACACCCCGTACAGGCAGATATAGTAATAGGCGCGCCCGATTCGGGTATAGACGCTGCCATAGGTTATTCTCGCCAGTCGGGTATCCCCTACGGTTTGGGACTCATAAAAAACAAATACATTGCAAGAACTTTCATAGCCCCCGGGCAGGAGTCTCGGGAAGACAAGGTAAAGATTAAGCTAAACCCCATAAAAGCTGCGGTGGAGGGAAAACGAGTGGTGTTGGTAGACGATTCCATAGTCAGAGGCACTACCAGCAAGCGTGTGGTAAAACTTCTGCGTGATGCAGGTGCTAAGGAGGTACATATGCGCATATCTGCACCGCCTTTCAGAAACCCTTGCTACTACGGTACGGACATAGACTCACGTGAGAATCTCATTGCAAACAACCATTCCGTGGAGGAGATTGCAAAGATAATCGGAGCAGACAGTTTGGGTTATCTGAGCTTGGATAATGTAAAACATCTGGCAGAAGGCTGCACACATATGGGCTTTTGCACAGCATGTTTTGACGGCAAATATCCCACATGTGAACCTACAAACACATGTAAAAACAGATTTGAACGCAAGCTTTCAGAGCGTAAGGAAGGTTGAACATGAAAGAACTGCTTACATACGAAAATCTCATAGGCGTACTCATAGTAACGGCAGGATTTGCACTGCTTTGGGTCGCCCTGCGTGTACTGTTCAAAAAACTGAATGCAAAGGCGCAAAATGACGCGCGTCTCCGTGCGTATGCATTAGCGGAAAAAATATGCAAGTGGCTACTCCTTATACTTGCGGTTTTGAACATACTGTCCATATTCCCTGCGGTGAAGTCGTTGGCGGCATCACTGCTTGCAGGCTCGGGGATTGCAGCCATAATAATCAGTGTTGCGTCACAGGAAGCACTTTCAAACTTTGTGAGCGGCATCATAATAATATTCAGCAAAACCTACAAAGTGGGCGACAGAATAAGATACACGGACACGGGTACTGTGGGTATAGTGGAAGAAATAAAGATGCGCCATACCGTAATACGCACATTTGAAAACACTCGCCTCATAGTCCCCAATTCACTCATAAACAATGTGGTCTTGGAAAACTACACGTATAACGACAACCGTGTCTGTATACATTTGAATTTCGACATAACATACGAAAGCGATATGACAAGAGCCATGATGCTCATAGGTGCAGTCATTGCAAAGCACCCCGAATATACCGATGTCAGAAGCGATGAGGCAAAAGCAAACGGCGTGCCGCCCGTAACCGTGGTGGTGAACGACTTTACCGAATCCGCCGTGAGACTCAGAGCGTATATGTGGGTGAAAGACGCCGCCTCGGGCGAGCGTATGAAGAGCGATGTCCTCATGGAGATAAAAAGAAGGTTCGACGCCAGCGGCATAGAATTTGCATATCCCCATGTTCAAGTGGTCTGAAAACTATAAGAGAGGGTAGGGGATAAAACACCGTATCCATCAGCGATAAATTCATCATCTGAAAAGAAATACAAATAAACCAAAGGCAGATTGCATTTTTGCTAATCTGCCTTGCGGTTTTATTAACATGCAACTATGAAAGGCGGAAAGAATATTCATGTGCAAGTTAATCAAGTTTGATGTGGCGGCTATTGCCGCTGTAAAGTGGTATGCGATAATTTGAATAGGTGGGACTTCCATTTTGGAAGTCCCCTAATACTTTTTATGCGGGCATACCGGGGTTTGAGATAAGCTCGGGATACGTTCCTGAGAAGTTCCAAACACTGCTGTTCCATGCAGCACTTGCGCTCGATGTGAGTGCTGATGCATTTGCACACTCTGTTGCACCTGCAACCGCTGTGATAGCACACTCCGTGCCGCTGAATGTCCATGAGGGAGCTGTGCCTGATGCCGATGCCTTCCAGTAGAAACCGTTATTTATATAGAAACAGTTTGTTGCAGAACTGTTTGCACATATAGGATGAGCCATTTTAGTATAGCTTGAATTAGTTGTCAAATTGTAAAGCACAGCTACAGAATAACAGTTGGTTACATTAATGCTTGATGATCCTGCAATGCCGGCGGAACCATCATAATTATTTTGAGCTGTAAATAAGTAGTTACCTGCAGACCAGCAGTTATTCACAGTTGCCTTATTATTTGCTACACCTACAATACCTCCGATGCAAGCGGTGCCCGTACCAGCTTTGATGTTTCCGTTGTACCAACATTCTTCTACGGTTAATGTAGAGCTGGTGTGAGTGTGTCTGCCAACAATACCGCCCAGAGCAGCTTTATATGTACCCATTTCCAAGTTTGCCGTGGAGGAGCATCCCTTTACGATAACATTAGCAGTACCGGATGGGTCCACATGAGCCTGACCGAGTATGCCGCCAAGACCGTATGAACCTTTTTCATTCTTTGCATAACCGCTTGTGTGGCAGTTTGTGATATTTGTATAGGTTGCCTGACCTGCAACTATACCTACGGATTGATACGATGAGGTAGAGTGTGAAGTAACTCTTGCATTCGGAAGCATCATGTTCTGAATTTTCACAATAGAACCTGACGTGCCACTGAATCTGCTGAAGAATCCGCTACCGACGAGAGCGGAGGAAGTGCCTTGAACTGTCTGGGTTACCGTTATAGCGTTTACAGCATAGCCCATACCGTCAAAGTGGCTGTAAACAAAACCTGTATTACCACCGAAAGTATTCCATGCAGCGCTCCAGTCTATATCCTCAATGAGAACATAATCTATTCTGTTTGATGAGCTGCCTATATAGGCCACCGCTGTTGCACCATTCAGTGTGGAGAGTGCTACGGAGCCTGTTACTGTTGCACCTGCTGTCTTTTCCACAACCTTAATACCGCTTATTGCACTCCAATCCGTGGTTTCTGTGCACTTCACATAGTTCACACCGCCGCTTGTTACCATTGTGCTTGCGTCCATGGTGAATGTTCTGTTAAATGTCTTGCCGCCGCCTGTGGTGTGGCTTACTGTGAATACGCCGTTTACTGCCTCGTCTGAATTACCGAGGATATTTACGGGTGTATAACCGTCTGTGAGAGTGGTCTTATAATCCAGATTGCCCGATGCGTCACGGCATGTGTTACCATAGTAGCAAACTGCATCTGTTACTTGGGGTGCATCTTCTTCCCACTGTGCAACGAATGCGAGTGTAATAGCTGTATTCACGTCTTCTTCGTATGTATCAACATCAATGTCATCACCGGGTTTTACATTTGTGAGTGTATCACTTGCGCCGCCCGATACTGTTACTGTGTATGATACGAACTTGAAACCGTCTGCTGCGGGAACATTTGCAGGAACAGTGTATGTCTTGTTATCTATCAGGTTGCCGCTGTATGTTGCGGGGAGACCTGTTGCGGTCTGTTCGCCGCCTGAGAATGTTACGTTCATCGTCTTGGGTGCGAATGCGGGTGTAACCACAACTGTTTCGCCTGCTTTGCATGATGATGTGTCTATCGTAGCTCCTGCTGCAAGTCCCGAACCGCCGAGAGTGGTTGCATAACCTGTGAGTGCATAGTATTTGAGTTCAGATTCGCCCAAAGTTACTGTTGCAGTACCCACCGTGTATTTTTTATCAGCGGGAACTGTTGCGGAAGGATATGCTGTCTTGTCGTATGTTACAGTGAACTTATTCTCAGTATATGTTGCTGTGAACTCAGCATCACCTGTTACATTATATGTTGCACCTTCGCCGTACTCAACGCCGTTTTCCCATTTTGCAAATATCATGCCGTCGGGGGCTGTAAGACCTGTGGTTGCAAATGTAGGAAGTGTATAACTGCCTGCTGCAACATTTTTTACCACATAATTCGAGCCTGTGCCTTCGCCTGCTTTGAAAGTGAGCGTGTATGTAGCATCGCTGAACTTAGCGGTGAGTGTGAGGTCCTTTGTGATAGTCTTGGGGGCTGTCACATGTACATCGCCGTCATACCAGCCGAGGAATTCGCAATTTGCCTTTGTAGCCTTTACCTGTGTGAGGTAAGAGCTGATTTCTGTGCCGCTGCGGAATGATGTTCCGTTCTCGAAACCGTTGAGGTTGAGTGAGCCTTCGCCACCGTTAAATGTGAGTGTGTAATACTCAATGGTGGTCTTTGTCCATATAGCCTGCACGGTAATGTCCTCTGCAAGTGTGAGAGAGGACTCAATCTTTTCGCCGCCCTTTATCTTCCAGCCTTCAAATGTGTATGCATTATCGTCTGCGGGGTCATTTGCATATGATGCACTGTAACTTCCGGGGATAAATGTTGTAACACCTGTTGCCTGTGCGGGGATTGTAGCCTTTACAGGGTCAAAGTCGGAATCGCTTTCACGTCCTGCTTCAAATGTTACAGTATAGCCCACGGGATCAGGATTCGGAACTACGGGTGTGCCGCCTTCACCGCCGCCTGCAGGGGGTGTGCTGCCGCCATCGTCTTCCATGGAGTATGTACCGCCCAAGAGTACGCCGTGGTAAGCCGACACATCTTCGCCCATCTTCTCAAACATTTCATCGGTAAGGCGTCTGTATGTCTGTTCTTCGGATACGCCCTTTGTGCCGTGGAATCCCTTCATTGCTGCATTTCCTGAGGGTGTTGTGGTAGGATTGCCGCTTGCATCGTATGTTACGAGATAGAATGCACCGTCTGTTTCCATGTCATAATCCGTCTTTGCAAGGTCGGGCATTTCGCCTGTGTGGTTTGCGTTGAATGAGTATTTGTCAACCAATTCAGCTTCGCTCTCCACATCGAATGCTTCACCGTCATTGGACACAAGCAGCGAATCGCTGGTATTCGTATTGTATCCGTAAACATACATCTTGTTTGCCTTCTTAACAAATATAACTATGTTTTCGGGCAAGTTGGGATTGTCCGTTTTGTCAATCACATACTGACTGACAGTGTTTTTTGCATCGGACAGTGCCGACTTTGCATTTGCCTTGTTAATCACGTTTGAGAAAACGGGAATGAGTATAGCAGCAAGCAAACCTATAACTGCTATAACGATGATTAACTCGACGAGTGTAAAGCCGCGTGTCGATCGCATGATTTGACTTCGTGTTTTCATAACAATAGCTCCTTTTAATTTTTATGGTGACAGAAAAACTACACGCATGTTTAATACAGCAGCCTGATTCTCTGCTTCCACACCTTTATTAAACAGCTATTTTTCTGTAATTTCAACTGCTGTTTACAAAAAAAGTGATAAACTACACGATTTCTGTGATGAAAAGTATTTCATAAATTAAAGAAATGTGGTAGCATATATACGGGAAGAAAGGTTTAGGAGTCAAAAATGGACAATGCTATGTGGGAAATTTGGGAAATTTTTGTGTGCATATCGGAGGCGATGTGCATGTGGTTGCTTTTTACAAAGCGGCTTGATTGTTCCCGCATAAAAAAGTATATATCGCTTGCGACTGTGCCTGTTCTTTGTGCTGCAATGCTTATATGCAGACACTTTGATATTCCGCAGTTTGTCATATACGTCACTGTTTTTGCGATTGATTTTATAGTGGCGCTCATATTCTTCCGAGGCAAAATAAAAGAGCGACTTTTATGGTCACTTATGCACGCAT
>JAFSHG010000073.1 GCA_017440405.1 Clostridia bacterium | reverse complement strand
GCTACATGAATGAAAATAGCGGAAAGTATGAAGGACTCACCACACGTGAGTGCAGAAAACAGATATTAAAGGATTTGGACGAATGCGGCGCACAGGTAAAAACTGAGCCCTATGCACATAATGTAGGAACCTGCTATCGCTGCCACGCCACGGTGGAACCCATGATTTCCAAGCAGTGGTTTGTATCCATGAAACCGCTTGCGGAAAAAGCAATTGAAGCGGTGGAAAAAGGTGAGGTTAAGTTCGTACCCGAAAGATTCGATAAGATTTACTTCAACTGGATGAACAATATCCGTGACTGGTGCATATCCCGTCAGCTCTGGTGGGGTCACAGAATACCTGCATGGTACTGTGATGATTGCGGCGAGATAACCGTGGCAGAAACAGAACCCACATCATGCTGCAAGTGCGGACATACACATTTGCACCGTGACGAGGATGTTTTGGATACATGGTTCTCATCGGGAATGTGGCCTTTTTCAACATTGGGTTGGCCCGACAACACCGATGCGCTGAACTATTATTACCCCACATCCACGTTGGTTACAGGTTATGATATCATCTTCTTCTGGATAGCGAGAATGATAACTTTCGGCACGAATGTCATGGGTAAAAAGCCGTTTGATACGGTATATGTACACGGAATAGTGCGTGACGATAAGGGCAGAAAGATGTCCAAGTCATTGGGCAACGGCATAGACCCATTGGAAGTGATAGAAACATACGGTGCGGATGCTTTGCGCTTCTCACTCATTACGGGCAACAGCGCAGGAAATGACATGCGTTTTTACGACAGCAAGGTGAAGTCTGCAAGCGAGTTTTGCAACAAACTCTATAATGCTTCCAGGTTCATACTCATGAATGTGGGCGATATAAAAGTGGGCGATATAGATATGTCAAAACTCGATATAGCGGATAAGTGGATTCTGCACAGACTCAACACTGTTACAGCACAGGTACGCAAAAACTTGGACAACTTCGACCTGAACATTGCGGCAGAGAAGGTGTACGATTTCATTTGGAAGGAGTTTTGCGATTGGTACATCGAAATGGCAAAACAGCGTCTGTACAGCGATGACAGTGAGATAAAGGGCAATGTGCTTGCAATACTGATACGTGTAATAGGCGATTCGCTGAAACTTTTGCATCCGTTCATGCCGTTTATCACGGAGGAGCTTTATACGCATCTGCCCAACAGCGGCGAAACAATAATGCTCACCGATTTCCCGAATTACAGGGATGAATTTGTGTTTGATAACGAATGCGAGGTTATGGAGAGCATGATGGAGCTTATCCGCAGCATCAGAAACATAAGAGCCGAGATGAATGTACATCCCGCAAAGAAAACGGATATGATACTGGTGGCTGCAAATGCAAGCCTTACAGGGTTCTGTGAGCAGGCAAGCATTTATTTCATGCGACTTGCAGGTGCAAATACGGTGACGGTGCAGACGGATAAGAGCGGTATACCGAGCAATGCGGTATGTGCTATTTCAAACACGGCGGAATGTTTCATCCCCCTTGCAGAACTGGTGGATAAGGAGAAGGAAACAGAACGTGTCAATAAGGAACTTGCCAAAATGGAGTCGGAGATAAAACGCTTTGAAGGAAAGCTGAATAATCCCGGATTTGTGAGCAAAGCTCCCGAACAGGTGGTGCGTGAAGAACGTGAAAAACTCGCAGCAGCACTGGAAATGGCTCAAAAGCTCAGGGCAAGACTGGAACAACTGAAAAATTTATAATAACCGCCAATTTAGCTTGCGGCGGATGAGACATGTTCGTCGCAAGCTTTTTTATGTGAGATAATGTTTAACTTTCAGAACGATAAAACTTTTTATACCGTAAAAGCGGAGAACAGACAGTTTGAGGAGGCACAAGCCTTTATAGATGAAGTGTTGAAGCTGCATAACCCTAATGTGACAACACAACCGCTTCGCAAGGTTCAGATAGCAGGCACAAACGGCAAAGGCTCCACAGCAGCCATGTTGTCATCGGTGTTGATTCACGCAGGATATAAAACAGGTCTTTATACTTCTCCGTCTTTGGTATGCGTAAATGAGCGCATACGCTTAAATGGCGAAATGATTTCCGATGCGGATCTGTGTTCGTACATACCCGTCATAGCACGGGCGCAGGAGGAGTCGGGCAGACTCTTTGGCGGATTTGAGCGCATAACGGCCGCTTCTATGCTCTATTACACGGATAACGCCGTGGATATTGCCGTAATGGAAACGGGTTTGGGCGGCAGGTATGATACGGTGTCGGCAGTGGGCGAGCTTATACTTGCGTCCGTAACTGCCATTGGCATGGATCACATGGTTATGTTGGGTGACAGTTTGGATAAAATAGCCATGGAAAAGTGCGGAATAATGAGACAGGGTATACCCACCGTGGTACATTCGCAAAAGCAGATTGCAGATGCCGTGGTGGAAAAGTGTGCAAGTGAACTCGATGTACGCCTTATACGCACGGATGTATGTAAAATAATATCTGTTTGTGAGCTACCCGACAGACAAAAAGTGCAAATCCAAGCGGACGGAGAATTGTACGACCTCGTCATACCGCTCCTTGGCAGCTATCAATGCGAAAATGCAAAAAATGCACTTTTATGCGCACTCGAACTTAAAAAACAGGGATTCCGCATAAGCCACGAGGATATATGCGAGGGGATAGCAAGCGCAAAGTGGGACGGCAGATTGCAGAACTTAAAGGTGCGAGGCATAAACTCCAACATCGTGGTGGACGGTGCGCATAATCCGTCCGCAATGTATGCTGTGGCAGAGCATATGACGCGTGTGTACGGCGACAAAAAGTTTACGGCAGTGTTGGCAGTGATGTCGGATAAGGATGTAGACGGTGTGTTGTGTGAACTTGCAAGGTTTGCGGAAGATGTGGTGTGCCTGAAAGTGACTCCACGTTCATGTGATGCGGAAGAACTTGCAAAAATGGTTGAAAAACACGGCATGAGAGCGCATTGTGCAGACGATATACGGGACGCACTCAAAAAGGCTGACGCATTGGCAAACGGTGAGGATATATATGCGCTCGGCTCGCTGTATTTAGCAGGAGCGATTATTGGTGAGAGTATGTGATGTGTATTTTATCCCCAACACTCCCTTGCAAAAATGTGTTTTTCTATACTGGGGTTTGCATTGCCCTGCTATATTGAAATGACGTGACGCTTGCCGCAAAAACTGCTTTCGCATTTTTTCTTGAAAGAGACAAATGTATAGTATGTCATGATAAGCATGGCAGCTCATTGCGAATAAGAGAAAAGGTGCAGGTTTTCTTTGTGATGTTGAGGTCGCAGGTTCGAACCCAGTTACACTCGGACCAAAAATCCTCTGGAATCGCTTGATTCCAAAGGATTTTTTTTTGTTTACTGCGATACAAAGTTTGAATCACCTTTATCCGTTGATTGTTTCTTTGATCCTTGCTATATTCCAATAACATTTTCCGTCGCTTGCATAATAGTAAGCAGGAATATGTACCCCGTAATATTTTATACAATCAGGGCATTTGCTTTTATCAACATTTGCATAGTTATAGATCACAACAATCTTTAGATTATCTCTTACCGCCTTTTCGCATTCGTACTCTATATAACTTCTATTATCTATACTATAATATTTGGAACAAGTTCCCCAGCTGTAAGAGGAACAATATCTACAAGCACCTTTAGTTAGGTTTTTTGTATTTGCACCAACG
>JAFSHG010000072.1 GCA_017440405.1 Clostridia bacterium | reverse complement strand
CCCTGTGACTTGGCTGAAAAGAGAAGGTTGGGAGGACGAGTACATACAGAATCCGCCGAAGCAAAACGATGCCCAAAAGAATACGCAAGCTCAATCCTACATGAAGCATAACTATACCGCAAAGGATTTGGAGCATATAGGGATTACGTTTGATGACTGAGCGTAGGCGTGCTCACTCTTCACTATTTTGTTATTGACATTTTGCGGAAAGGGTTATAAAATTTATATAGATTTTATCATGGGCAAGTATGTTGTCCATGCAAATATAAATAACAAAAAAGGGGTTGATTGCAATGCAAAAGCTTTTATGGACACCGTCTGAAAAGTATGTGAAAGAGTCCAATATGTATGCGTTCATGCAGTATGTGAACGATAAAAAAGGTCTTTCACTTTCGGATTATAAGTCGCTCTATACTTGGTCCGTGGAAAATATTTCCGACTTTTGGGAGATGATTTTCAAATACATGGGTATTATCACATCGCATGACTACACCGCCGTGGTGGATGATATAAACAAATTCCCCGGTGCTCGCTGGTTTACGGGTGCAAAGCTCAACTATGCCGAGAATATGTTGAAGTTCTCAAAGGGAAATAAGGGCGATGCACTCATTTTCCGCGGCGAAAACAAAGAAAGACGTGTCATAACTCACGACGATATGTATAAAACCGTGCTTTCACTTGCACAGGCACTTAAAAATGCGGGCATAGCCCCCGGCGACACCGTGGCAGCCTACATGCCTAATCTCCCCGAAACCATTATGGCGATGCTTGCAGTAACCGCTGTGGGCGGCATTTGGTGTTCATGTGCTACGGACATAGGCTCACAGGCAGCCGTGGACAGGTTGGGTCAGGTGAAGCCCAAGGTGCTTTTCACCGTGGACGGATACTACTACAAGGGAAAGAGTTTTGACGTCACAAAAAACGCCGCTGCAATCCGTGCGAACATTCCCACACTCCAAAAAGTCGTGGTCACACATTATGCAGGTAATCCCGATGATATAAAGGGCATTGCGGACGCTTGTATGCTGGACGACTTTTTAGCACCGACGGATTATGACAACTTCCGCTTTGAGCAGGTGGAGAGCAACACCCCCATGGTGGTCATGTTCTCCTCGGGTACTACGGGCAAGCCCAAGTGTATGGTACAGTCCGTCATGGGTCTTTTGTTGAATCAGCTAAAAGAACTTGTGTTGCATACGGATATGAAGCCCGGCGACAGAATGCTCTACATCACCACTTGCAGTTGGATGATGTGGAATTGGCAGGCTGCCACGGTGGGTACGGGTGCTTCTATTGTGCTTTATGACGGCAACCCATCTTACCCCGACACGTCTGCTATATGGAAGGTGTTGGAGGAAGAAAAAGTAACCGTGTTCGGTCTGAGCGCAAGCTATATTCATGCACTTGTGGCAGAAGGCTTCTCCCCGAAAAATACGGTGAATTTGGAGCATTTGCGTGAGATATCACAGACAGGTTCTGCTCTTTCCGAGGACGGATTTGACTTCGTATACCGTGAGATAAAGAGTGATTTGCAGTTTAACTCCATTGCGGGCGGCACGGATATAAACGGCTGCTTTGCATCGGGTAATCCCATGAGCCCCGTGTACAGCAATGAGCTGCAAGCACCCGGTCTCGGTATGCCCATAAACTGCTACGACGACAACGGAAAACCCATAAGGGGTGAGCAGGGTGAATTAGTGTGCGAAAAGCCCACGCCCTCCATGCCGCTTTACTTCTGGAACGATGATGACGGCGAAAGGTATATGAATGCATACTTCCGTGTGTACCCGGGCATTTGGCACCACGGCGATTATGTTTCATTCAATGCTACGGGCGGCATCACTTTCTACGGCAGGTCGGATTCTGTTTTGAAACCATCGGGCGTGCGCATAGGTACTGCCGAGATTTACAACATAGCAGAGAAACTGCCCGAGATAAATGAAAGCCTTGCAATAGGTCAGAACTATCACGGCGACCAGCGTGTGATACTCTTTGTCACACTGGCAGAGGGCGCAGAACTTACGGACGAGCTGATAAAGACGATTAAGACGCAGTTGAGGACAAAGGCTTCACCCCGTCACGTACCTGCCATGATAATTGCAGCACCCGATATACCGAAGACGCTGAACGGTAAAAAGGTGGAAAGTGCAGTTACAAACATTGTAAACGGCAGAAAGGTTACAAACAGAGATGCTCTCTCAAACCCCGAGTCGCTTGACTTTTATGAGAGCATTTTACCGCAGCTCAACGCATGATTGAGCAAAAATCGAGAAAGAGGAGACAGTGATATGAAAGAAGTTGTAATAGTGAGTGCAGTTCGCACGGCAATAGGCACATTCGGCGGCGCACTGAAAGATATTCCCGCAGTGCAGCTTGGCGCAACGGTGATAAAAGAGGCGATAAATCGTGCAGGCATAAAACCTTGTGATGTGGACGAGGTGATGATGGGCTGTGTATTGCAGGCAGGATTGGGTCAAAACCCTGCACGTCAGGCATCAATACAGGCAGGACTTCCCGTGGAAACACCGGCACTTACGGTAAATGTGGTGTGCGGTTCGGGTCTGAAATCGGTAAACATGGCCGCTGCAATGATTATGTCGGGCGAAGCTGACTGTGTGGTTGCAGGCGGCATGGAGAACATGAGTGCAGCACCTTATGCAGTACCACAGGCAAGGTTTGGCTATCGCATGAGTATGCCCAATGCTCAAATGACGGATGTAATGGTAAATGACGGACTTTGGGACGCTTTCAACTCCTATCACATGGGCATCACGGCAGAGAATGTGGCACAGCAGTACGGCATTACTCGTCAGATGCAGGATGAGTTTTCGGCAGAGAGTCAGAGAAAGTGCGAAGAAGCTCAGAAAAACGGCAGGTTTGATGATGAGATAGTACCCGTTCCCGTGAAAGTGAAAAAAGAGATTGTGGAGTTTGCAAAGGACGAGTTCCCTCGTCACGGCACCACGGTGGAAACGCTTAGTAAGTTGCGTCCCGCATTCCTAAAAGACGGTACGGTAACGGCAGGAAACGCATCGGGCATAAATGACGGTGCGGCAGCTCTCGTGGTGATGAGTGCAGACAAGGCAAAGGAAATGGGCATAAAACCCCTCGTTCGCATTGTGGCATCGGCATGGGCAGGCGTGGAACCGTCCGTAATGGGGTTGGGTCCTG
>JAFSHG010000071.1 GCA_017440405.1 Clostridia bacterium | reverse complement strand
GCTGCCGGGGGATTCACCGAGAATGCTTCATGGTCTGCCGTGATGCCCGTGTCCAAAATTGCTACCGTGGTACCCTTACCTGTGTAGCCCAATTCCCACAAGTCAACAGCATTTACAAGCTCTGTGCTTGCCACTGTCTTTGGCAATGCATATTCCGGCGCAACAAATGCGGTAACTCCGGGAAGTGCATTTATTTCCGCCACCATGTCCACAGTGCCTTCAAACGAAAAGCCGTTGAAAAGAAGGGTGTAATTGTTCTTTACAACGACTTCCTGTTTCAAGACCTTTTCTATGGACTTTTTTGCGCTCGCTTGATTTTTCAGAAGCTGCTCTGTGTAAACCGTGGAAGATTTTACATCGCTGCCTGCCTTTTCGAGTGCAGTGTCGCCGTCCAATTCCACCATGATGGTGACATCGTCCCTACCGTTGAAGTCCTGTACCTGTGTGAGGTGCAGTTTTTCTGCGATTTCACGCTCGTTGCCCTCTACGGCATATGCAATAGCATTAAATGCTCCGCTGCATACGCTCAGCACAAACATGAGTGTCAGTGCAAGGGCTGTCAGTTTTTTCAACATTTTTGATTCCTCCTTAATATATCGATTATTACAGTACAATACCGTTGATAATAAGTATATAATAAATGAAGTAAAATGTCAACGCTTACCGCATGAAATTCTTACGGCTGCAAAAAAACACTGTAAAAAAATGTCGAGAAAAAATATATTTTCCGAACGCACAACTTTTTTGTGATTTTTTGTGCTATACAGACAGAAGCATAAAAACTTTATAATGAGTTACCACTTCATTCCTTTTTCGTGGCCCCGCAGGTATTTTCGTCCATCTCCATACTTGCGGGGCAAGCTATACAAAAAAAGTGAATATGGTTTTGATGAAAAAAGAAGGTTTCATGAACGGAGTATCGGTGCGTGAGTGTGCGGATGTGGACCGCATAGCGTATGAGCTGTATTTCAGATGGAAGATGAGAAAAAGGCGGAACGTCAGATAAACAACCTTTTCATGAATTCACACAGTTTTAGTGAAGTATCGGCAAACGCCATAATAAAGTTTTGCGCTTTGCGCAAAGTGAAGTTAAGTGCGCCACTCACTCGCGAAGCAAACTTCACGTGCCGAAAGGCGCACTTAGTTGAAAAACGACAAGTAGAAATTTGTTGGTTTTTCTGTGTGAGGACTGTAAAAAAGATATTTTCGGCAGTTTTGCGTATGAATTTGAACTCTCATATAAATCACGGCGAAGCCGTGCATATCATCAACTCCGTAGGAATTGCATATCATCAAAACAAAGTTTTGTATATCATCATTGCGAAAGGTAATACAGCCTACGACTGATGATATACGCCTTACGGCGATGATATACCATTGCTTTCGCAATGGATAAAAAATCGACAGGTCGAAACCTGTCGATTTTTGGCGGAGAAGGAGGGATTTGAACCCTCGCGACAGTCACCCCATCCTACTCCCTTAGCAGGGGAGCCCCTTCGACCTCTTGGGTACTTCTCCAAATAAGTGGCGGAGAGAGAGGGATTCGAACCCCCGGTCCCTTGCGAGATCACTAGTTTTCAAGACTAGCTCCATAAACCACTCGGACATCTCTCCAACGCTGATAAGTATAACAGAGGTTTTTTGCTTTGTCAAGCATTTTTTTAGCAAAAAGCCCTTGACAGAAAAGCGCAAGTGTGATAGCATAATACGGTAAGCCCCGAAAAGGGCTTTATTAAGGTTGTAAAACCAATAAATCGAGGAGGTAGAACGATGCGCGTTAAGATTACCTTGGCATGTACTGAGTGCAAGCAGAGAAACTACGATACTTTTAAGAACAAAAAGAACGACCCCGATCGTCTTGAATTCAACAAGTATTGCCGTTTTTGCCGTAAGCACACATTACACAGGGAAGCAAAGTAATTTGCTGACAAATTTATTGTAAAGGAGCTTATCCAAATGGCAGGTAAGGAAATGGAAATCCAGAAGAAGGCTAAGACACCTAAGAAGGAAAAGAAAAAATCAAGGTTTTTCAAAGAGTTCTGGGGTGAAGTGAAGAAGCTGACCTGGTCTACACCTAAGGAGCTTGTGGTAAACACACTCACTGTTATTGCATTTGTAGCACTGTTTGCGATTATAATCGGTGTGCTTGATGCAGTGTTAGGTGTGGGATTGAAGGCAATTCTTAATCTCGGCTGATATTCGGGTATCGGCGTTATGCGTCGATGAAGATTAAAGAAGAAGGAAAATGCATAATGGAAGAAAACAGTAGCACGGTAGGAACGAATATGACAGAGGAAAATGCGACGGCACAGGCTGCAAGCGATGAACTTGCAAAAGAGATAAAGTGGTATGTCGTACACACATATTCGGGCTATGAGAACAAGGTAAAAGCGGACATAGAGCGTGTGGCTCAGCAAAAGGGCTTTGGCGACTTGATTGTGGACGTATGTATCCCTGTGGACACTTACACGGAGATAAAAGACGGAAAGAAGAAAGAACACCAGCGCAAGATATATCCCGGCTACGTCATGGTGAAGATGCATATAAATGACGAAACATGGTACCTTGTCCGCAACACCAGAGGTGTCACAGGATTCGTGGGAACCGGAAATGTACCTGTACCGCTCACCAATGAGGAAGTGGTAAAGATGAACATTGAACAGTTGCCCATTGAGATTGACATTGAAGTTGGAGATGTTGTGGAAGTACTCAACGGTGCGTTTGGCGGAATGAGCGGAAAGGTAATTTCTGTTGATGCCGAAAAGAACGAAGTCGCAGTGGAAATTCAGATGTTTGGTAAGATAACACCGCTGACGATTGAGTCGTACCACGTAAGAAAGCTGTAATTATGCAAGACAAGATGCGTGAGTCTGTTTTATGACGGCTCATATGTGGGAGGTATCCTCTCCGATCGCACCACTTTAAAAAATTGGAGGAAAATTAAAATGGCAAAGAAAATCACTGCTCTCGTAAAACTGCAAATCCCGGCAGGCAAAGCAACACCCGCACCGCCCGTAGGTCCGGCACTGGGTCAGCACGGTGTAAACATGCAGGGCTTCTGTAAGGAATTCAATGAGAGAACCGCAAAGCAAGCAGGTCTTATCATTCCTGTTGTTATCACAATCTATCAGGACAGAACATTCACATTTATCACAAAGACACCGCCCGCAGCAGTTCTTATCAAGAAGGCCGTAGGACTCGAGTCCGCTTCAGGCAGACCCAATGTTGACAAGGTTGCAAACATCACAAAGGCTCAGGTTCGAGAAATAGCTGAGTTGAAGATGAAGGATCTGAATGCCGCAACAATCGAAACAGCAATGAGCATGATAGCCGGTACTGCACGCAGTATGGGTATCGTGGTAGTTGACTGATTGGAGACAAGTGGGAGATTGATTTGAATCAAGTCAACCGCTTAACCACAAGGAGGATTTAATTATGAAGCATGGTAAGAAATATTTAGAGAGCGTAAAGCAGTATGATAAGTTCCAACTCTTTGACCCTCGTGAGGGCATAGAAACAGTACTTGCTACACATAAGGCAAAGTTTGATGAAACAGTGGAAATCCACATTCGTCTGGGTGTTGACCCGAGACATGCAGACCAGCAGGTAAGAGGCACGGTAGTTCTCCCCAACGGTACAGGCCGTAAGGTGAAGGTACTCGTATTTGCAAAGGCTGACAAGGCAAAGGAAGCTCAGGAAGCAGGCGCTGATTATGTTGGTGACGATGATCTCATCCAGAAGATTCAGAAGGAAAACTGGTTCGACTTCGACGTTTGCGTAGCTACCCCCGACATGATGGGTGTGGTTGGTAAGATTGCTCGTATCTTGGGACCTAAGGGCCTCATGCCTAACCCCAAGGTTGGTACAGTAACAAACGACCTCACAAAGGCTATCGCTGATATCAAAGCAGGTAAGGTGGAATACAGAGTTGATAAGACCAGAATCGTACACTGCCCCATCGGTAAGGTAAGCTTCGGCGTTGATAAGCTGGAAGAAAACCTTTCTGCACTCATGGAAGCTATCATAAAGGCTAAGCCCGCAGCAGCAAAGGGTACATACCTCAAGAGCATTACTCTCGCTACCACAATGGGCCCCGGCGTAAAACTCAATAGCATTAAGTTCTGATAACGCGCATTTTCGGAATTCGATTAAAAAGAAAGGTGTTTGCATTTGCAGACACCTTTTTTGATTCAAATTTGATGTGATGAAAAAAGAGGAAGCGGCATGAAAATAAGCCGGGAAATGAGGAGACCCATGCCGCTCGGGAATAATGCAAGCACCATGATTTACATGGCACACACATGCATGTGATGTACAAAGGGTACTTATCTCATACGCTTTGCACGTTCCTGTGAAAAGTCATAAATTATCGCACGGTTACGGGGAACAGCGCGAGTGCCGCCCGATTTCCTTGTTTGTACCGGTACTGTGCTGCGTGCTTTGCGAGGTTCTGATGCAAAGTACCCGTGCAAGAGTACATATGCACTCTCATCGCCATTTTCCATAAGCGCTGTCAATCTCTCACTGCGCTTTATAATTATACTGAATACCATACTGCATATAACCACACCTATTAAAACTGACGGGAATGCGATTCCTATAATTGCTCCTGTACACATATTTATTTCCTCCTGAATGACATAAGTTTGTTTCTTTGCAAGCAACCTGTACCTTTCAAGCAGCTTATGACATTATTATAGTTTCTTATCACGCAACTGTCAATACCGTTTTTGGGACTTTATAAGAAATTTTTTGAAAAAGTGCTTGTAAAGGGTTTCTCTGTGTGATACAATGAAGAAAAAGGAGGGGTTGGATGAACAGATTAAAAGAATTGCGCATAAACAAATCCATGACCCAGGATGAAATAGGTAAAGCGCTCGGTGTTGGAAAATCCACTGTGAGCAAGTATGAGAGTGGAGCGGTAACGCTGCCGCAGAAGGCCATTGAACCTTTGTGCGATATTTTTGATGTAACGAGTGACATGCTGCTCGGACGTGAGGACGTTTATTTTTCTTCTCATGAGCGTACACAGCCTGATTATGTGCCCATACCGTTGCTTGGGAAAGTTCATGCAGGACTACCCATGTTTGCCGAGGAAAATATTGAAGAATACATACCGCATTCAGCTTCGGATGTGCGTGGTGCCGAATACTTTTATATGGAGGTTGAGGGGGACTGCATGACGGGCGACTTCATACCCGAGGGCGCACGAGTTTTGGTAAAACAGCAGAAGAATGCAAGAAATAATGACATTGTGGTAGTGAGGATTGAGGATGAAGTGGTGTTGCGCCACATAAAGTATGTGGGTGATCATATTGTGCTTGTGCCGTCCAATCCTGCATATGAACCCATGATTGTAACGGGTGGTGATGTTGAAATCATAGGCAGAGTGTGTGAAGTGCGATTCTTCGTTTAATCAGGATATATGCGGACGCTTTCCATAGAAATAACAGAGAAACTGAGCGGCAGGACTGTACTTAGCATACTGAAAAATGAGCTCAATATATCGGGTACGCTCATAAAACGTATGAAACGCTGCGGCGGAATCCGAATATTTGATGAACCCGTACACGTGGACAGGCGTGTGATTGAGCATGAGATACTTTATGCAGATATAGATACGGGATGTGACGCCTCCGTGCTGCTGCCGTTTCCCATTTTGTTTGAAGATGAGGACATGCTCGTAATAGATAAACCTGCAAATCTGGCAGTACATGGGCGGATGAATTCTCCGACTGATGAGAATTTGTCCGACATTATGGCGTCCTACGTGGGGGCAGGGCATTATCACCCTGTAAATCGGCTTGACAGGTGTACATCGGGAGCAATGGTCATAGCAAAGAACGGACATATGCATAAGCTGCTCATTGAACTCCTGCATACTGAAAAATTCAAACGTATTTATCTTGCGCTTATTTGCGGTATTCCATCGGAGCGTGTTGCTTGTATTGAATTGCCCATAGCCCGTGACACAGGTTCGCCCATAAAACGCATGATATCACAAAATGGAAAATACGCAAAGACCTGCTATGAGATAATTAAATCCAAAGCTGACATCTCGCTTGTTAAAGTACAGCTTTATACGGGCAGAACGCATCAGATAAGACTGCACTTTTCTGCCATAGGTTATCCGCTGCTCGGTGATTTTTTATACGGTAATGAATCGGACATTATAATGCGATGCGCTCTGCACTCACATCAAATTCAATTATTGCATCCCCTTACAAATGAAATCTTATGTATAAATGCAGATATGCCCGATGATATGAAAAGTATTATTGAATAAAAGACGGCTTCCCACTTATTAAGGAAACCGTCTTTTTCATGATATGAAAGGATTACATTTTGCTCTGTGCATTCAAGAGCAGGACTTTTGTGGTTTCGAGATGTGTGCGTAATATTGCGTACGCCAGTTCCACATCACGTGATTTACATGCTTCCAACAACTGCATATGCTCCTCATAGGTGTTGTCATGAGTAAGCTCCTCCGAGTAGCAGGGGCGTACATAGCGGTCTATGTTTGCATGAAGCTGGTCTATCAAAGCCTCTGCCACGGGATTCTGTGCGGGCTTGTACAGCGTGAGGTGGAATTGCAAGTTCAAGTCCTCCAACTTGTTTATATCTTTCTCCGTCTTAAACTCATTACATATCACCGTTGCCTCGTCCACAATGTCCTGTGTCATACGACCCGATGACACTGCCTTTCTTATGGCTGCAAGCTCCAATGCGATGCGTGTGTCCATGATGTTTTTCATTTCATCCAATGTGAGCTTAGTAACAACTGCACCCTTGTTCGGATAAATCCGCACCAGACCCTGTGACTCCAACTGTCTGAATGCTTCTCTCACGGGAATATGGCTTACGCTGAGTGCTTGCGACATCTCATCCTGACGAAGCGGCATACCACCCGGTAAAACCCCACGGATGATAGCCGTTCTGATTACTTGGAATACCCAATCTCTTGCTGCCATTGACCTCGGCTGCATCTCTTCTGCAATTGCTCTTAAATCCATAATGTTTTCACTCCTTATCCGTTGCTTTCGCTCTCAATTATATATTATACTCGTTTTCTGTTTTGTTGTCAAGCGTTGAAAGTGTTTTTTCCGAATTTTACACAACAACACTTAAGCTTTACGATTATGTGTACTCTAAAAAGCACACCCAAAAATTTATTATATAGTTTACTGTTGTGCTTGTCAATAGCAAATTTAATATATTATTTGCTTTAAGGAATGAATATACAACGCTCATACAAATGACGGTTATTTGCAGAAAAGCTGTTTTGCTCTTTCATAAGCGTTTTCCCACTCTTTGGTGCGGGACTTCTCATATACTACGGTGTTGATTGAGTTTTTCATAATTTGCGGAATATGAGAGATATCATCTGCCACCTGTACCGCAATATTTCCAAGCACGGTGGCTTCCTCATGACATGCGATGACGGGAATGCCGCACGCTGCCGCCGTGGTTTCACAGAGCATTCTGTCGCGGATACCGCCGCCGAACATATAAAGCTTCTTATACTGTTTACCCGTGAGCTTTTGCAGATTTTCCAAGGTGTATCTGTATTTGAGCCCCAGACTGTCATATATGCAGCGTGCAATCTCGCCCATGCTGAGGCTTTCGGTGTGCAGTGCTTTTTTTATGCGTTCCGTCATATTTCCCATACCCAAAAATTCGTCCGAATCGGGGTCTATGATGTACTTGAACCCTTTGGCACCTCGTGCAGCGTCCGAAAGTTCTGAAAATGTAACGCCGTATTCTTTTCGCACTTCCTGCATTAGCCAAAGCCCCATTATATTTTTTAGCAGGCGTGTGGAAAAATCAACACCCAATTCGTTTGTGAAATTCAACTTTTCACTCTCTGCATTCACGAGCGGCTTTTCTGTGAGAGTGCCAAAGAGAGACCAAGTGCCTGAACTTATATAGGCAAAGTCTTCATCGTGCAAAGAAGCGGGCACGGATATCACGGCGGAGGCGGTATCGTGTGTCCCCACTGCGATTACGGGAACGCTTTTACATGGAAGCTCACTGCAAATTTCCCGGGTGATATAGCCGTAAACTTCACCGGGGCGAATCATTTGGGGAAACAGTGTTGAGTCAACTTTTATTTTATTCAACACCGTATGGCTTATGTTGTGTGTGTGCGCATCGGTTAAATTAGTGGTGGAGGCGTTGGTGTATTCCATGCGCATCTCACCCGTCAAAAAATATGCAAGGAGGTCGGGTATGAGAAGAATTTTGGAAACCTCGTCAAAATCCTCGCACATCAACTGATACACGGTGTTGAAACACATAAATTGTGTACCCGTTTCGCCGTATATATCGAGTTTTTTGGCGTGTGCCGTGCGAGTGTCCCTGTAATGATGCGGATTTGCAATGAGATTTCCGTACTTATCTATCATGCCGTAATCCACTCCCCAAGTGTCTATGCCCACCGAGTCTATATCGCCCGCTTTTTTTATAGCGATCTTTACCTCACGGAAAAGGCTCAATATATCCCAGTATGTGTGACCTAAAACCGTCACGGGTTCATTAGGAAAGCGATGTATTTCTTCCATGTCGATTTTACCGTCACGGAGCGTACCTATCATCGCTCTGCCGCCGGATGCACCTATGTCAATCGCAAGAACTCTTTTCATACCGCACCGTCCGATTTACATTTTACAGGTGAATTTATATTCGCCCGAACCCACTTCATGCCTTTTTCCGTCGGGCAGAATCACGGATGCTGTGGTGTTGACGGGGACTCTAACACAAAGCTCAAACATATCGCCGTTTAGTTTCCAACTGCTCTTTATAAGTCCGTAGCAGGTCTTTTTCTCAGCCTCTGCAAAAGTGAATCCGCCGCCCACATGCGGACATACGGTGAAATGTTTATATCCTGCCGTGTCGCACTCAATGCCGCAAAGTCGTCTGTACAGCCAATCGCCCACGGCACCGTAAGCGTAGTGATTGAATGAAACCATGTTTATGTTGGCGGCATTAACACCGTTTTGCTTGTAGATATTCACCCCGCCGTCGGGCATTATGCCGTCCCAACGCTCCCAAACCGTGGTTGCGCCCAGATTTACGGGATAAAGCCAGGAGGGGCATTCCTCGTTTAGGAGCATACGGAAAGCTTCGTCGTCCTCGCCGTTATCAGAGAGAGCGAATGTGAGGTAGGGCGTACCCAAAAATCCCGTGTTCAGCAATCCACCGTGTTCATGTATATCCTGCACCAGCAGTTTTGTCACAGCGGGGCGGAGTGAGTCGGGAAGCATGGAAAACCACAGTGCACAGACGTATGCACTCTGGAAGCCGCTTATTTCGGATACATACTCCTTATCGTTCTTTTTCACCACAACGGTATGCTTTTTGAAACTTCCGTCCGAGTTTACAAACTCTTTCATGAAAGCTGCTTTTATATCATCACGCAGTTTTGCATATTTTTTCGCATCGTCGGTGTATCCTAAAATTTCAGCAGACTTGGATACTATATCGGCACTGTTTGCAAAGTAGCAGGACGCAAGCCACTTTGTTCTGCTGACCCACACGGGGTATGCACCGTCGGGAGCGAGCTAGTCACCGAACTGGAAGCCGTCTTCCCAAATGAGGTTATCGTTGCAGCAACTCTTTTCACAATTCACCCAGGCTTTCATGCTCTCATACTGGCGGGCGAGTATATCGCTGTCACCCGTGGACATATACACTGCCCAAGGAACCATACATGCAGCATCACTCCAACCTGCCGTGGGGGTCTTTTGCGGTTTATCGAAGATATTAACATCGGGGATTGTGAAAGGTACTACACCGTCTTTTTGTTCGCTTTCCAAATCATACAGCCATTTGCGCATGAACAGGGAAATATCCATATTGAATGCTGCGGTGGAAGCAAACACGGCTATATCACCTGTCCAGCCGAGTCTTTCATCTCGTTGCGGACAGTCCGTAGGTATATCCACAAAATTGCCTTTGCCGCTCCAAATTATATTCCGGTGCAGGCGGTTTATCTTTGCGTTTGATGAGTTGAACGTGCTCAAAATCTCTACATCGGAATATAACACCTCACCAAACAGCTCTATGTCACAGGGTTGTGACACATGCACCTTGGCATAACGGAATCCCATGTATGTAAAACGTGGCATGAACTCCTCACCGCCACCCTTGCATATGTACTTTAAGGTTGCTTTTGCGGTACACAGATTCTCGGTAAAGAATACGCCGCCGTGAATAAGCTCTGCATGTGTTACGGTGATGACGGTACCTTTCGGTGCATTTGTGCGGATGCGAACCACACCTGCAAAGTTTTGACCGAAATCATATATGTTGCAGCCGTCGGGGTCTTTTAAGATATTGCAAACATTCAGCGTTTCGTGATGTTTTACGGGTACGCCCAAACGGGGTATGAGCTTTTTACAATCGTCTTTCGGCAGGAGTACGCATTTTTTGAAATTCACGGGGGATATGTTTGCATCATAAGTTTCGCCGTCATAGAAATCCGCAAAGCGCACGGGGGATTCGTCCGACCATTCCCATGTATCGTCCGTAATTAAAACGTCCTTTGTGCCGTCATCATAGAATACATGTATCTCACAGATGAAACCACGTTTGTCGCTGTAATAGTTGGTTTTATTATCCACCCGTCCGAGCTGCCAACCGTTTGCCACACAAGCTTGTACGGTGAAGTTCTTTTTTATGAGTGAGGTAACATCGTATTCCATGTACTGTATGTGTGAGAAAGCATTTGTGTTTCCCGGGGCGAAAAATTCATCGCTCACGGGTATGCCGTCTATGTCAGCTTCAAATATACCTATTGCAGAGGCGAACATTACTGCATGAATCACTTTGCGGTCACGGAGTGTGAAAGTTTTTCTGAATATATGCACGGGTTCTGTACAGTCGCTCTTGTTCACATTGCCGCTGTATATGAATTTTGCATCAAAAGGCATTCCCAAACGCCCCGTTTCAAAACTTCCTTCGGCGCATGCGGTTTCACCGTTTGAGACTGTGACTGTCACATCATATGAGTAGCGTGTGAGCGGTGAAAGACGGTCGCCTTCATACTGTACATGGATGCTTTTATCGCTTTGGAGTATTCCGCTGTCCCAAATCACTTTATCGGCATTGCGGACGGCAATTCGATAACTCTTTTGTGTAATATTTTCACCGTCTGATTCTAAAATCCAAGAAAACGACGGTTTTGATGTCTCTATATAAAGTCCGTCTGACCTGTAATCGCATTTCAAGCTCGTTATTCTCAACATATAAACCTCCCAAAAAAGAACTCTGTTTCAACCATATTTTATTACAACAATATTTGAGAGTCAAGCTATGAATCTCATAAAAACCGTGTTGCACAGAGTAATACTTTGTGATAAAGTATAGCTTGACTGAATGGGAAAGCAGGTGATGAAATGAAGATTATATTGGCATCGGGTTCGCAGCGGCGCAAGGAGCTTATGACGCTCATGGGGCTTGATTTTCAGATAATCCCGAGCGGTGCGGACGAGCATACGGACAAAACGGATAGTCCTCATGAATTTGTTTGTGAACTGGCAAGAAGAAAAGCCGAGTTTGTGGCACGCACACATGGGGACGCTTGTGTAATAGGTGCAGACACCATTGTGGTGTTGGACGGCGTGATAATAGGAAAGCCCAAGGATGAGACGGATGCATATCGTATACTCCGTGCATTAAGCGGCAGAGAACATACCGTGTACACGGGGCTTACAGTCATATGCGGCGATGATGTGCAGGTGGAATACGACGCCACCAAAGTTACATTCTCAGAACTCACGGACGAGGATATATATACCTACATTGCAAGCGGCGACCCCATGGACAAGGCAGGGTCATATGGCATACAGGGCAAGTTTTGTGTTCACATCGAAAGGATAGAGGGCAGCTATTTCAATGTAATAGGTTTGCCTGTGCATGTGTTGCACAGAATGCTCAAAAGTGTTGATGCGATATAAAAAGCTTTAATACCCAACAGAATACACAAATAAAAGGAGAGCGCATGACGGACAGTAATAACAGCAACAAAACCATTTGTGCAGGGATAAAATATCACCACAGCATGAACATATCATTTTCATCTTCCGAAATTCATACACAGGAGGAATATTACGGAGTTATCGAGGAAAATCTAAGACGCAACGGTTGTTCATACATAGATATAAGCAATGCAAAACCGGGCGAAAATGCAATAGCAGACGACTTTCGTATCACAAGCGATTTTTTGCACGGAGGCGGTATACCATTTGCTCAAAGACGATATCTTTTGACTGACATAAAGCCCGAATTGATAAAATTTCCGCTATCTTGCGTGGCGGTCATACTCACAGTTTTTCAAGAACATAATATCGCTCAAATATGCTATTGTTTTGAGGGCGAGTTTGATACGGACAATCTCATTTATCTGCGGCATATAATAGGCGACGCACAAGCATTTGTATCTGCAAATGACAAAACCGAGCAGAAAAGCCTCAAAAGCTTTACGAGCGAAATAGCAGAAAAAGCGGGCGTTTCTTTCTCCGATGTGGAAATGCAGTATTTATGTGAGTTCAGGCGATTTTTTGATTATGACAGTGTGGCGGACATCATAGAAAATGAGCCGAAGCGTGTGTACGGCATACTTTGTGGTGACGAGGGTTGGCAGTTTGTATCGCAAGAGGTTGTAAGGGCACGACTTTCAAACAGTTGGAGCAGCCGCAACTTTATGAGATATGTGACTTTCGGAAACAATGCAGGGCTGTTTAATCTCATAGGCAGTACCGAGTATGAGGCGTATCTCAAACGTGAGGATGAGTTCGGCAATAAAATATACGGCGGAGTCAATGACTACTTCACCTTGAAATCGCACATTGCAGGTCTGAATCACGGTATCATATATGCCGAGGAATCAATACTGCTCATAAAAACTGCCATAAACAGAATATTGCACCGCAATTCGGCTTTCAAACATAACTCGAAGAAACGACTCGGCGCACAAATATCCGAAACAAGAAGTTACAGAAACGAACTTATACGCACTCTCAATGAGGTGGAAAATCTGGAAATATCCGAGTTGGGCGAATTGGAACAGCTTTTAATCGGCTGTTACCGTGTGTCGCCCCTCATAGAAGATGCAAAGTACCTGCTTGAAATGCTCGATTCAGAACTCGGACTTTTGTATCAGCAAAGAACGAATCAACTCGTGAATTTCCTCACCATTGCAGGACTTTTGCTCACCGTTATAGGTCTTTTGTTATAACGCCTGCGGATTAAATATCAACGGCACAGCCTGTATGCGATGTTCTGCATGGCTGTGCCGAAAATCAATTCAAATATCGCTCTTTTTCCCTGCAAGTTCAGATATCTCACCGAACTTGTGCATTATGTACTCATAACCGCCCTCGGTGTGGGGGAGGAGACATTCCGAACAGTCCTTTGTGCCGTCGGGCAGAAACTTAAAATTGCCGCCGCATTTATCAGAGAGAGCATAAAGCGGACAGAAACAGAAAAGACAGTTAAAACATTCTGTATCCGCTGTTTTGTGGCACGGAAAGTATTTACAGTCGGTGTTGAGGAAAAATTTATAACTGTTTTTCATAACTCACTCCTTGAACTGGTATTTATAAAGTTCTGAATACACGCCGCCCGATGCCAGCAGTGTATCATGCGTGCCACGCTCCACCACGCCCGTGGAATCGAGCACGATTATTTCGTCGGCATTTTTCACGGTGCTCAGTCTGTGTGCCACCACAAGACAGGTTCTGCCCACGGCAAGCCGTGCAAGTCCGTCTTGTATGAGCATTTCCGTGGCATTGTCCAGTGCGCTTGTTGCCTCATCCAGTATCAAAATTGCAGGATTTTTTAAGAAAATTCGTGCTATGGACACTCGCTGCTTCTGACCGCCCGATAGTTTTAATCCTCGCTCACCTACATACGAGTCATAGCCGTGTTCAAGCGTCATTATGTAGTCGTGTATGTTCGCCTTTTTTGCAGCGTCTATAATTTCTTCCTCGCTTGCATCGGGATTGCCGAATGCTATGTTTTCACGGATAGTACCGTTGAAAAGGAAAACATCCTGTGCCACCGTTCCCACACTCTTTCTGAGCGAATCCAGCGTGAGATTGCGTATGTCGGTGCCGTCTATGCTGATGCTGCCCTCCGTCACATCATAAAATCTCGGAATGAGATTGCACAGCGTGGTCTTGCCGCCGCCCGAAGGCCCTACAAGTGCCACCGTTTTTCCTTGCGGAATTTCCAGCGAAAGATTCTTTATGACGGCTTCACCCTCTGCCGAATCGGAGTTATTATATCTGAAACTCACATTTGAAAAGCGTATATGTCCCTTTGGGTTTGTGAGTGCAACAGCGGATTTATCTTCCTGTTCGGGCAGTTGAATCATGATTTCATTGAAACGGGTAAGCCCCGTCATGCCCTCTTGAATCTGTTGGAACAGCGTTACAAAGTTATTTATGGGTTTCAGCAACATGGTGATGTATAAAAGATACGCCACGAGGTCGCCGCCGTCTATGATGCCCTTTACAAAGAAAATGCCGCCTGCGGTAATTCCTACAAGATACATGAGGTCATTGAAAAATGTCATGCCGCTGTGGAATACGCCCATGTACTTAAACGCACTGCTTCTGGCTTTCACAAACCTTGTGTTGCGAACATCAAAGTTGTGATTTTCCGTGACTTCATTTGTGTAGGAACGAGTGACACGTATTCCCGAAACAGATGTTTCCACGGCAGCGTTTATCTCCGCCATCTCCTCACGGGTGCGTTTGAATGCCGCCGACATGTTACGTCTGGTGGAAACGGCATATAAAATCATGAGCGGAACCACGGTAAATATTATGAGCGTGAGATAAATATTTATGGATGACAGCACTATGAATGCACCTATAAGCGTAATGGTGGATAAAAATACGTTTTCCGGGCCGTGGTGTGCAAGTTCTGAAACATCCATGAGGTCGTTTATCATTCGACTCATTATAGTGCCCGTTCTGTGCTCGTCAAAAAATGATACGGGGAGTTTTTGCAGATGACGGAACATATCCTTTCTCATGTCTCCCTGTATCCTTGCGCCCATCACATGACCCCAGTTTTGTACCACGAATGAAAACAGTGCTTTGAGCAGGTATATCACGAGGAGAACCGAAGCCCATACTACAATGGTACGAACAGCAGTGTTTTCGGGCAGGAATATGTATTCGTTGGTTATTTTTCGTGCAATCATGGGATACACCAGGTCGCACAGTGCCGCAGCAAATGCACAGAGCATATCTATGATAAAAAGTTTCTTGTGCGGCTTGTAGTAAGAGATAAATTTTTTTATTAGCTTCATATGCACCTCCGCATATACATATTAACTTTTTTCTTATGTAGAGTCAACACCCGTTATACAAACAATTATCTTAAAAAAGACACGCGGCATGATTATTACAATTTTACCTGTATATGTTGTATTTACCATACCGTAAGAACGTATTATATGAGTTTGCGGTGATAAACAGCGTGACTTTGAGTCGGATATAATATTTTAGTTAAAGGAAGAAATGGGGGACAAAGCGTTTGTTGCTAAAAATACATATATAAGTAACAAACAATGATGTGAATTGTTACCAAAACTGCTTGAATGAGGTTTTGATGAGATGTAAAATAAATATGGTGTACTTTCACATGAGTCATGGAGTAAATGTGGTGTACACACAATATGACCGCTTATTTTGAGAAGAGGTCAAATAAATAAAGTGAAAGGATACAAAAACATGAGAAAGCAAAAAGGCTTTACACTGGTAGAACTCATCATAGTTATTGCTGTAATTGGCGTACTGGCAGCAATACTTATACCCGTGTTCTCCAATGTAATCGACAAGGCAAATTCCAAGTCGGCACTGTCCGATGCAAGGAATACTATCAGTCAGTATGTGATTGATAAAACAGACAATCCCAACTTGCCCGAAAACATAGTTATATTTGTTAAGAAGGCAAACAAGATGTATGTTTACGGTGATAACACACAGTACAGCGATTCGCTGCTGGTGTCCAATGACGGTGAAGCATACGATGTGGAGAGCGAAGCTGAATTGGTTGACAAATACTCATTCAACGCAAACCACACAGGCGAAATGCCCGACCTTACAAAGACGGACTATGACATGGAAACAGACGGTGCATTCTATCTCATAACATACGATGCAAGCGGCAATCCTACCACCACACCCGCAGGAAATGCAGCGGTGAAAGGATTCCACGGCACAAAGGGCGTATCCGAAGAACAGACATACAGACGCCTTACCGATGAAATGTTTGAGAAGATGGGTGAAGACGTGACGGCTTACCACGGCGTACTCTTGGGCGGCACATACTCCTTGGAAGAAGATGGCGGCAGCACACCTCCTGCAGGCGGCGGTGAAGGCGACACACCCGTAGTTCCGAATCCTGATCCCGCAGATCCCGTGGGCTATACAGTAACATTTGAAGCAGGACGTGAAGACGACGATGACTTTGACCCTGCAAAGGCTACACTCCCCGCACAGGCAACAGGTGTTGCAACATTTATCCCTGCAAATTATACTGCATCATATGCAAATGACCCCGCAGACGATAATGCATACACATTTGAAGGCTGGAAGATAAAGGGCGGCGAAAAGATAGAG